>JAFASY010000226.1 GCA_019244235.1 Chroococcidiopsidaceae cyanobacterium CP_BM_ER_R8_30 | reverse complement strand
ATAACTACAGAAACATCTTCTAATTCTCCTATTGAGCAAGCTTCCTTAACAGAGCGTTCCCAACAGGTCCGGTCAGCTTTAGCACAACTTTCACAACAGCAGCGTCAGGTATTAGAGATGGCTTACGACGAAGGACTTAGTCAGTCGGAAATTGCGCAAAAACTGGATATCCCTCTCGGGACAGTCAAGACTTGGACTCGTCAGGGTCTGCTGAGACTGAAGCCAATCCTCCAAGATCAAATAGGATAGGTGCCTTATGAATGTACCTTCAAATCCCGAGTACTTAGAAGAGTTAGCAGCAGGCTATGTTGTGGGTGACCTTGACCCCGAAGAAGCCGAGGAATTGAGGCAGCTACTCAGAGACAATCCAGACTTAATCACACAGGTGAATCTTCTAGAGGAAGTCCTAGAACAGGTGCTTTATGGCCTAAATGAAGTTGAGCCTCCGCCACAGCTAGGTCCAGCTATCCTCGAAGCTGCCGCTCTGCCAGCTAAGCGGGACACAGTATTGAGACGACCTGCCTTACCATGGGGTAAATTTGTTGGCAGTGTAGCTGCTTTGTTCATTCTGGTTCTAGGTCTAGCTAATTATCGTCTACAGCAAGAGCTGAGGATTGCTAAAGCCGTCCCCATGATGCTGCAAAATTCTGAGACACGCCTATTCTCCTTGAAAGGCACGAACCTAGCATCTGCTGCCTCTGGCAACATTGTCATGGACCTTGAGAGCCAAAGACTTGCTCTAGTCATCCAACATCTTCCAGTTGCACCTGTAGGACATGTCTATCGGCTTTGGGCAGTAGTTGACGGGGACAAGCTCCCTTGTGGACAGGTAAGGGCTAGGGCGCAGGGAATAGTTTTAGACAAACTTTCTGTACCCGCCGACCTTTATAACGAGGTCTCAGGGTTAATCGTTACCCTAGAACCATCCCCAGTCACCCCGGAACCAGTAGGACCTATAGTTATGAAAAGCATTTAGCTTATGACGATGGAGATAAAAACATGACTCTTCTGTTCAATGCCTCTGATTCGTTTTGGCTTAACCTGGTGAGAAATCCGGGTCCAACCGGGTTGTTAGGTGATCTGAGATTTTGAATATAATTCACATTTTTCGCCATGATAATCAATAATACCCTCGAAGGTCATCCCGCATTTTTCCAATATTCTCTTTGAAGCACCATTCAGTGGATCAACAATGCCCACTACTCGCTTTAACGCCAATCTATTAAAACAGAAGCTAAGGCACTCTTTGAGAATTTCAGTTCCTAGTCCTTTACCCCAATAATCAGGTAGAAGCCAAATGGCCACATCAACGCAGTCGATATCACTGTCATATCTAGGACCAGTCAGACCGATAACTTTGCCCGATGACTTTTCGACAACGGCGTACCTACCATAGCCTCGCGTTGCATAATCCCGATATCGGCGCTTGATTGCTTCTAATGCTTGTGCAGGTTCTTTTATTGGCTCAGAAATGTATCTCATCACTAACGGATTTGAGGCAAGTAAGAAACATGAGTCAACATCCTGTAATGACCATTCACGAACCGAGACGTGCGGCGTTTCAAATATGGTCTTTGTCATATTCATCACGTAACGACTTGGTTCAGCGGCAGCAGATTGACCAGAACAATAGACGAAAAGACTCTCAACTGTCCGTTGCCACCGAATTGTTGAGCGGCGCTACTGGTCTTCAACCTGAATCTGACCGTTTACTAGTCGTCCTGCACCTATCAAACCCGGTAAATTTTACTCAGTCAATGAGTTCGTTTTTCGGAAAAATCTAGCCAATTCTTGAAGAAAGCCAAAATCAAAGTCAAGTCAGCAAAATTGCTCAATTCCCAAAGGCTCTTAAGAAATCCGGGGAAGCGGTAGATTATTCTAAAATCCTCTTCAGAGCACTCTCAATAACATCCTCCCCAGAATCAGAAATTTGTTTGGCAATCTCATTTACCGAATATATTCCCTCAAAAGCCTCTTTGCTTGCCAAGTTGATAGCTTGAGGCCATGCCTCTTCCAACAGTTCTCTTAGCTCTTGTTGATTGAGATAATTCCCTTTAGATTTGCGTCTGCGATTTAAAGATTTGATCTCTAATGATGAGTTTGCTATAGAAATGTCCCAGGACTTTGTTGTTCTGTTTTCTACGACTTGTTTGATTAGATGTAAAAGCAATATTATTGCATAACTCCTAATATTGTTTATGATGTCTGCTTTAGACATCTCTAGCAGTTCCTCAATCAAAACTAAAGCACTTTCTATATCTTGCTTAGAGATAAGTTCTTTGAGTTCGAGTAATTCTTCCATAATTTTAGTAAATTTGGGATAACCCCCTAGTTCTAACGCGGCTAGACCAGCTTGATGCCCGCTAAAAATAGCCTAACATGCTCTAGTAGAGAGCGCTTTTGGTGGTGTTTGCCCTCTTAAAGCCACTTTTAGAGTAGACAGTCAGTGCTGTGATTCATCCCCTGTTAGAGATGTGCTTGAAGCACTGAGACAATAGTTGTCATGGCAGATAGTCCTCGTCTAATATTTGCTGCAAGGTAAATGGACACTTTGATGGTAGATCCGTTTTTTCCATACACATCTCAATAGCGGCTTCTTTGACTGCTTGATAATAGTTTTCATCTACACAATCTTGCAAAGTAGATTTGAAACTTGGGGAATCTTTAATAAGTTTCTCTATTTCAAATCTGGCATTAGCTATAGTCACTTCCCAACTTCTGAATCTACGAGAGCTTTGATACTTCCATTTCAGCAAGTACTTTACAAGCCTTACCATTTGACTTGTTAATGCTGATTTTTGACTCCTGCCCAAGCTCTCTATCTCCTCTGATATGTTTTCCCAATCTAAGTTTTCGGGATTACGATTGAGTAATGCTTTTGCTGTCTCTTGTGTCCAGGCATAAAAATCAGTTTCGTAAAGGCTTGACATTATCGTAGCTCCTATTTTTCCTTGTAGAAACCGCATGAAATGCTAGTTAAGTAGATCATAGTGTATCAAAGGGTCCGGCAGTTACCTGCTTCAAATTCCACTCCTTGCTTCTTGCGCCAGGAAATCCAGCTCTCCTGCTGTTATATCCTGTTCGAGTTGCTCATCCCAACGTTGCTCATCTAAATCTAAAATCCAATCCACAAGCGGACTTATCTACTGGGGGGTGTTGGTAATTTCGATTTTTTTGTGAAACCTTTATTGAGCGAAGCTTTCAGGTGATGCATGACGGCTGGTTACGGCTTCGCTACCTTTGAGTCGAGATATAAATAGCCATTACATGCTGTTAGCATCTCTAAATAGAGCCGTTAACCGGGCAGAATCAATAATACCAAATATTTTAAATCCAAAATCGGAACGTATTCGTCTTTAAAGATAGAAGTTACAAAGTTGAACTATCTGAACTGATACGTCAGTTCAACATAGCAGCTTATCTCCTAAAGTTTTTCAGAAATAAGCATTTCTAAGGTTTGAAAGCTCGACCTGTAGAGACTTGAGTTAGCTAGAGTTTAAGTTTCTGATACATTTGTGCTATCTATATTTCTGCCTTTTATATCAGGGAATCTTACGAATAGCTACTGACTAGTTCAACTGAGTAACTTCTACTCAATTCACTTAGTTTGTAAGTTGAACCATGAAACGTTTCTTTATTGCTGGTTTACCGATTTTGCTAATATCAGCAACCATTGTGCCTGCCGCCAAAGCGACTTCGCAGATGGAGCAGCTAACGACATTTAAATCTGCCGAAGCGAATAGAGCCTCTACCTTTCAGCTAACGCCTTTCAAGCTCGTTTATCTGGCTTATCAAGGGTACTTTCTCGCCCAAGGTATTCCTAGTTATGCTACTCTCATCTCGGCTCACGAGTTTGGGACAATCAGCGCCAAAGATCTTGTTCTGAGTGCCTTCAAGGCAAATCTTCTCTCCGAACAGACTTTAACAGATCTAGGGTATCTGAGCGCGGTTGAAGATCAACTTCAGGCACTCGAAGTAGACTAGAAAACCGCTATCTTGAACAATACGGTTCAGTTAAGGTTTACCTTCAACCGCAAGAAGGCTCCCGCCATAACGGTACTCCGTTTGGCGGTGAGACGCGGGTCGCTCCTGGGGGAAACCCCCAAGACCGCGCACAGCGAGTGAACCCTTGGACCGGATTTATGCTACCCATTATCTTATCCTAAAATTCAGTATGTAAGCTACAATCTATACATGATAGTACTTGAAGCAAAACTTAAAGGCACAAACGAGCAGTACGGGCGGTTAGATGAAACCATCCGTACTGCTCAATTTGTTCGTAACAGTTGTATCAGGTATTGGATGGATAACAACGGAGTCGGAAAAGGAGAACTATCCAAGTTATGCACCCAGTTAGCTGTCATAGTTTGAGTGGGCAAACAAGCTCAACTCAATGGCACGACAAGCTAGTGCTGAAAGAGCATGGCAGGCAATTGCTAGATTTTAAAGCAACTGCAAAAAGAAAAAACCCGGACAAAAGGGATACCCTCGCTTCAAAAAAAAACTCGTTCAGTTGAGTACAAAACTTCTGGATGGAAACTTAGTAACGACCGTAAATCAATCACGTTCACGGATGGGTTTGAGGTAGGGAAGCTTGAAATGTGGGGTACTCATGACCTTAACTTTTATCAAATATCTCAGATCAAGCGAGTACGGGTAGTGCGTCGAGCTGATGGATACTATGCTCAATTCTGTGTAGATATAGAACGAAATATCAAGCATGAATACACAGGTAAGATAATTGGTATTGACTTGGGGCTAGAATTTTTCTATACAGATTCAGATGGGCTCCAGGTAGAAAATCCTCGTCGTTTAAGAAAATCAGAGAAGAGACTTAAACGATTACATAAGAGGGTTTCTAGACGGAAAAAAGGCGGTAGCAACCGCAAAAAAGCCATTAATAAAATGGCAAGAAAACACCTGCAAGTAAGTAGACAGAGGAAAGACTTTGCGGTTAAGACGGCAAGCACTCTAATTCAATCTAACGATTTGATAGCCTACGAAAACTTGCAGGTGCGAAATATGGTTAGGAATCACAAACTCGCCAAATCAATCTCAGACGCGTCTTGGTCGATGTTTGTAGAGTGGGTAGAGTATTTTGCCAAACTGCACAAGATTGTGACAGTAGCAGTGCCTCCCCAGTACACATCTCAAGACTGTAGTGGTTGTGGGGAACGAGTTCAAAAAACTCTGTCCCAACGTACCCATCAATGTCTGAAATGTGGGACCAATTTGCATCGATATCACAACGCTGCCAAGAACATTCTAGTTAAGGGACTGGAAGTTTTGGGACAAAAGAAAAGTACCGATGGGCAGTCGGAAACTTCAAACGCCTGGGGAGAGAACCATCTCTCGCTAGTCGAGGGTAACTTCGGTTGGTTAAGTGGACTCGTGGAGCCAGGAAACTCAAGGGGCGACTCTTGGGAATCCCCCGCTATATTCGGTACTCCGCTCTTTGCGGCGGGAGGATGTCAAGCAGTACTGAAGATACAAAAAGTGGAAGCCGGAACTCGGCTTCCACTTCTTCGGTAGAAAAGTTTTTTGAGGAAAATTTAGCTCGATTAAACCGATTAACCCCAACCATTTGAGAGAAGATAAATCACTGCAAGTCCAAAGAATTCTAAGGCATGAACTTTCATGAAAAATACACTGTTTTAAGGCTAGTGATAGTATTCCTCAGGTAATCTCGATGGCTTGCTGCTAATTCTAAGTTGCGTGCAAACACTTGCTGCCCTTTGTCAGCAATATCGTGCTACATCCTCACCGCACTCATCTGCCACAGTTGTTTCCCGCCGGGGAATAGCGGGAAACAACTGCGGTCGCTAGATAGGATAGAGCTTTGAAGCGAAGGCTAACTACTTGCTCGTAGAAAGGGTTGAGTTCACACAGAGCTGGAATCCGAAATAAGGTATGGTCAAACAGCTTGATTTCTCGCTTAAAAGGACAATGAGCCGGGATCATCTTACACAGTAACTGAGCTACTTTGGGGTCATGAATCTCTATCGCATCAAACCATTGGCAAACTAGACCATGTAGACCGACAAGTTTCACCATAATGTAATCCAGTTGGGCGATTTCTAGGTGTTTGAGTTCATTCAAATGAAGATGCTTTATTGTGAAAAACATGTTTTCTGACCTCCTGTGAAATTGTAGGGGCAACCACAAAAGATTGCCCCGGACGGTTCTAAGCAGATTTAAGGCACAGCCTAATAGCGAGAAATCATTTTGTATTCGTGCAATGCTTCCTTTTGTTTGGCTGTGTTGTCATTGATCCTAGTGCGCACCGGGCTGATATGCACTACTAGGATCTAGAAAAAAGAGGCTAGGCGATGGGATCTCAGATGGCGGGTTTGGGTCTAAGAGTGGTGAAGTACTAAATCTGCTTTGTGGTTCCCTTTGGTTTGACTGTGTATTCATCGACTCTGGTGCTGAGGGTTGCGTAGAACTGCTTAAAGGCATAGATTGGCTGTCTCCTGTGTTGGACTCCTTCACTTTTCCATGGGCAAAAGCAGGTGCAGTTGCAGCAATTACTAGCAAAACTGAGAATCCACTAAGTATTAGACGTTTCATGGCGTAAACTCCTGTGTAAACTTGATAGGAATTACGCAGTTGAACCAGCTAGCAGCTATTGGTAATAGATCATCTGCTACCTTAAACTTACATATATAGCAATCCGATTTGTGTTGTGAAAGCAGGGCGCAGGCAATACGTCCTGCGCAGGCTAGAAACCTGCACCACAAATTGATTTATGAATCTGTTAGGATTGCTATAGTGTTGAAATAGATCAACTACGTCCCATCTATCTTTAAAGACGAATGGGCTCTGATTTCGGATTTAAATCATTTGATATTATTTAGTAAGTCAACGCAGCTCCTGGAGGTTGCCTCCAGGAGCTGCGTTGACTGCGTCAAGTTAAGACCGTGTTTAGGTAAATCCATTCTGCTCCATCAGTCCTTTTATCATTCAACTGACATTCATCTCCCGATATATCGGGAGATGAATGTCGGACGGGGTCTGTGCTACTGAGATAATCAGTATTGAAAGTTACAACAGGTAGTGCTAATATACATATAGTGGCAAGGTCATCAACCACTTAAAAAACCTTAGTAACCTAACGGTTAACGCTGTACCTTGACAACTGAATCATGGGTTCTACTTTGTTGTTCCAGTAGTATCTAAGGATACGCCTGAAAGTAGGTAAAAGATTCACAGGAACTGGACGATCAGTTTTTAGCTGCGGCTAAATCAAACAAAGTTTTGCACTAGTTGCAAGTACCTGGGGGCACCGGGGAACTTAACGCTTCAGGAGAGAACTACCTCTGACCTAAATACCGCAAGGAGTTTAGCTTAAGTGGACTCGTTGAATGAAGAATCTCCCGCAGTCTTCGGCGAGAGTGTCAAAAATAGAGGGAATTGAAAGCGTATTTAGGATCGCTAAAAGCTGCCAAGACCTATAAAGTTAGCCGGATCTTGATCGCGACGGTGCTTAATCGGAATGGGGAGGCCCTGTCCATTACCAACTAGGGAAGCGGTTTTCTCTAGAGCCTCTCTTAGCCGTTTGGCAGCATAGATGGACATATCACGAGGCACGTTAATGCGATCGCGCAAATATCGCAGCGCTGGGTCCGATCCTGTCGGCGGGATACAGACTTCGCCAGTCATCATGAAGGTTAGAGAGCAACGTAGGGCTTCATCAAATAATTGATTATCAGCAGGGTTGACTCGAATAATATTGGCGCGGTGCTTGATCGTCCGACAGAGGGCTTCGTGGCGGGAGTTGTCCGGCTCCGGGTAAGTCACATCGGGCAAACCAAACCAAGGACCATTATCCACCCGATTTTTATTGATGAGCATCTGGGGCTCACCATTTTCCCAGCAGCCGCCCATTTGAGGTGGTAAGTCATGGACGTGGGTATGGAAGTCACTTTGGGTGCCCCTGTAGGTTGGTCGGCTTTCCATTGCCTCAAACCAGGCGGCTAAGCGAGGTTTATCCTCCCGCAATGAATAGCCCTTATAGTAGTACAGACTGGCATTCATGCGTTCGACATAGGGCGTGAAGATGACATCGACGGTGCCGAACTCCTCTAGGAAATAAGGACCGGGGGTACTGGCTAGGGCATACTCGACCTTGTCCACCACCTCTATGAATTGCTCTCGGTTGCGCTGCTCCTGCCAAGGCAATATTGTTGGATAGCAAAGCCAGCTACACCAGGCTCTAAAGAGAAGCCGCTCCAGTCGCCGTAGAGGAATTACCTTTGGGTCTTCCATACTCCGTCTCAAAGGACCAAAGACACGTTCTAGGGCAATCACAATATCATCACTTTCCGTAATCAGGCGTCCATCTAGTTCAATTGCTGGAAGCATACCGGATGGCACCTTGCGTTTGTACCAGCTTTCCTTTTCCCCATAACAAAACATCGTCACTTTCTCGATGCGGTAGGGGATTTGTTTCTCCTCAAGCCACAGCCAGACTTTCTGACAGTAAGGACACCAGGCATGATTGTCGCGGTACAACGTCACCCGCGCATCAGATTCACTACGACCAAATAGACGCAACCGGGCTTGAGCATTAGTGAGTCCATTGATGGTATCTATTTGAAAATCTGTTAGGGCTTCTAGTTTTGTCCAGCTTAAGGGAGCAATGGTCATGCGTGTATCCTAGATCATCTCAAAGCTAGCTTACAATTGTCTACTGCCTTGTCACTTACACCAATGCCTAATGAACTTCATCTAAACTATAGACGAGCTGCGGAAATTACTGATGATTTCCAACTCCAAGTCGGCTACATCTATCTATGTAGGATAGGAGCAGAATACAGGAAAACCCCAGAAGCCATGGAGCCGAGGCGGTTCCCTTAAAGGGATGAAAAAAACCGCCCCCTTCTTGGGGGATGACTATAGCATGCCATACCTATGGATAGAGTTGATCACTTCAAACAATATTCCTATTGATAGCTTACATGATTGTTACAACAAACTGTAAAGCTGTGGGATGCTGAGTAGCAGAGATGTCAGATGCAAACTACAGCCACTCAGAGCAGCAAAGAGGTAAGTAATGGCTAAGTATGTTATGTGGGGAACCTACTGTGAGGACGTTTTAGAAAGACGCGCTCTCTATAGACAAGAGCATCTCGATGGTCTTGCAGCTCAAAAACAAGCTGGAGTCTTGATTACTATTGGTCCAACTAAAGATTTAACCAAGGTCTTTGGCATTTACAACGCGGAAGACGAAGCAAGTGTGCGCCAACTCGTTGAATCAGATCCCTATTGGAAAAACGGCATCTGGACTGAGTATGATGTACGTGAGTGGATTCAAGCAGTTTGACCACAGTGCCGACAGCAAAACTCCAATCAGCCAAAGACGTCCTCTACAAGAAGCCACCTAACCCTTAAGCGCCTTATTGAAGTTGCGGCGATAAGACTTGTTCGTCATCACCAAAAATGGCCATAACAGTGACAAAGAGAGCCGATTCTGATTAAAGTCTGTCCGGTGAAACCCAACCCAGAACTTCCAAGCACCACCCGCATAAACAGCTGCTAACACAAACTCGATGATTCCCATCCAAGCCACCTCTTGAATAACATACTTTCCTTCGGTTCAACGAGTTCAAGCAGATAAGAGGCTACTCGGTGCCTAATTATCGCCTAGTAACTCAGTTGCCAGTCATTCCCAAAGAGAGCTTTACCCAAAAATTTGTCTATCGATATCTTTGGTAAACTCCCCTCCTCAATTGTAGAGTAGCTGACGGGATGTGCCTTGTGGGAGTACCTTAAGTTTTACTAGACATAGGAGACTAAATAAAGACTAACAAACCACAGAATCATTGGTCTCGACCATTGATGAGTTCAACAAGAGGAGGACCTATGCGCGCAGTGCTCATGGCGGGAGGATCTGGAACGCGGTTGAGGCCGCTAACTTGCGACCTGCCCAAGCCGATGGTACCGATTTTGAATCGACCGATTGCAGAACATATTATCAATCTGCTCAAACGGCATAAAATTACCGAAGTTATTGCTACTCTGCATTACTTGCCTGACGTTATGCGCGACTACTTTCAGGATGGCAGTGACTTTGGCGTCCAGATGACTTATGCTGTGGAAGAGGACCAACCTCTAGGCACCGCAGGCTGTGTTAAAAATATTGCAGAACTCCTCAATCAAACCTTTTTAGTCATTAGTGGTGATAGTATTACAGATTTCGACCTAACTGCAGCAATTCAATTTCACAAACAAAAGCAGTCGAAAGCCACTCTGGTTCTCACTCGCGTTCCCAACCCAATCGAGTTTGGCGTAGTCATTACAGATGAGGAGCACCGCATTCGTCGGTTCTTAGAAAAACCCTCTACCAGTGAGATTTTTTCTGATACAGTCAACACGGGCACCTACATTCTAGAACCATCAGTTCTGGAATATTTACCAGAAAATCAAGAATACGACTTCTCAAAAGAGCTGTTTCCCCTGTTGCTGCAAAAAGAAGAACCGATGTATGGCTACATCGCTCAGGGATATTGGTGCGATGTAGGTCACTTGGATGCATATAGAGAGAGTCAGTATGATAGCTTGAATCGAAAGGTTAAACTCGACTATGCCTATGAAGAGCAGTCTCCCAATCTCTGGGTAGGTGAGAATACTTACATCGATCCGAGCGCTCAGATTGCAACTCCTGCATTGATTGGACATAACTGCCGGATTGGACCACGAGTGCAGATTGAGCCGGGAACTATAATTGGAGACAATGTCACAATCGGTGCTGACGCTGATCTGAAGCGCCCAATTATCTGGAATGGGGCAATTATTGGCGAAGAAGTGAATTTAAGAGCATGTGTTGTTGCCAGAGGCACGCATGTAGGTCGTCGCGCTCATGTGCTAGAAGGTGCTGTAGTAGGTTCCCTATCCAATGTTGGAGAGGAAGCACAAATTAACCCTTGTGTGCGCATCTGGCCTAGTAAACAAATTGAATCTGGCGCGACATTGAACATCAACTTAATTTGGGGTCAGACTGCTCAACGTAATCTATTTGGTCAACGGGGTGTCACAGGGCAAGCCAATATCGACATCACGCCAGAATTTGCTGTCAAGCTGGGGGCAGCTTACGGTTCTACCTTGAAGCATGGGGCTCAGGTGACAGTTTCCCGTGACCAACGTAGCATTTCCCGCATGGTGAGCCGATCGTTAATCGCTGGGTTGATGTCTGTAGGTGTGAATATCCAGAACTTAGAAGCAACAGCTATTCCCATTACTCGCACAGTTGTACCTACTCTCCCTGTTGTTGGAGGTATCCATGTGCGGATACATCCAGATCGACCCGACTATATCCTGATTGAGTTCATTGACAACAAGGGAATTAATATCTCGAAGGCGCAGGAAAAGAAGATTGAAGGGGCTTACTTTAAGGAAGACTTACGGCGGGTGCAAATTGAGGAAATTGGCAACGTTGTTTATCCCAGTCAAGTCATTGATACTTACTGCACAGCCTTTGAAAAATATCTAAATGTACAGGCAATTCGCCACAGTAACTCGAAAGTTATCATTGATTATACCTATGCAGTCTATGGAGCTGTGCTGCCCCAACTTTTGGCAAAATTTGGTTGTGATGCTGTGGTGCTGAATGCTAGTCTAAAACAGACAGCGGTCTCGACGGCTGAGCGGGAGCAGTTGCTGATTCAGTTAGGGCATGTTGTTGAGGCATTAAAAGCCAAAATTGGCGTGCAGGTGTCGGCGAATGGAGAACAGCTGATTTTAGTTGATGAATCTGGTATCCCCATCCGGGGAGAAACTTTAACAGCGCTAATGGCCAACATGATTTTGACCGCTCATCCCAGAAGCGCAGTTGTTGTACCAGTTCATGCTTCCAGTGCAGTCGAACAGATTGCCCGTCGTCATGATGGTAAAGTGATTCGCACCAAGGCAAATCCCACTGCCTTGATGGAGGCATCTAGAGAAAATCCGAATGTGGTGCTAGCTGGCAGCGGGGATATGGGCTTTATTTTCCCGCAGTTGCATCCAGGTTTTGATGCCATGTTTGGCATTGCAAAGTTAATTGAAATGATGACCGTCCAGGAGCGATCGCTCGCTTTTATGCGAACAGAGCTGCCTCGCGTCTGTCACAAAATAGCTATAGCCCGTTGCCCTTGGACAATCAAAGGTGCCCTAATGCGCCACCTCGTCGAAACCCATCCAGCCCAAAACCTGGAACTCGTGGATGGCGTGAAGATTCTTCATGAAGATGAAAATTGGGTGTTAATTTTGCCAGATGCGGGCGAACCACTGGTACATTTGTACGCAAATGGTAATGATCGAGATTGGGTGGATTCAACCTTGAGGGAGTACCGCACCTATGTCCAGGAGTTTGTAGAACAAGCCCCCGGAGAAGTCAGCAACGGAGAGTAATCTCCCCTCATTTGTCTGTACGAAGTTAACTTTATTGCTTTTTGGAGAACACTGAATGAATAGCTGTATTTTGATGGCGGAGATTGTACAAGATCCGCAACTGCGCTATACATCTGATACGAACTTGGCGATCGCCGACATGCTCGTCCAGTTTCCAGGGCTGAGAGCTGAAGATCCGCCAGCAACCTTAAAAGTGGTGGGCTGGGGGAATCTGGCTACGGAGATTCAGCAAAATTACCACCAGGGCGATCGCATCATAATTGAAGGACGCCTGAATATGAATACCATAGAACGTGAGGGTTTCAAAGAAAAACGCGCCGAATTGACAGCACAGAGGATTCATCCAGTGGGCGAGGGAGTTAGTTTAGAAGGGGCACGTCCTCGCGCTGCCAACAATGCTGCGACGTTTAGTACGAGTTCGCCGCAGACCTCGGAGATAGTTGAGTCGGGAGTAAGTAGCTCTGGTTCCTCAATCCAAGAACCAACAGAAAGTGCACCTCAGCCCAAGACACCCAAGGTGCCTGCATATCAAAGCTCAATGAGTGAACCTGATGTTGATGATATTCCGTTCTAATCGGTATAAAAGTTGAAATGTCAGGTTAACGGTTAAGTGTATAAACTTTAATCCGCTGACCTTTCTGCTTTTACAGCATCAAAAGGTCGTCCATGTTTTGTAAAGATAGGGATGACCTTTTAACGCTTTCTTTATCGGGAGAGGTTTGGTCCAATAACCATCGGAAAACTCTCGAAATTTCGTCGCACCCAATCCATTCCCACTTCATTATTGAGCTTGATGTGCTGAGGTGTGTTGGCATAGAGTTTGCCCAAAATGTCAGCATCCTGCTCGATAACAACATCAATCAGCCGCAGGAGATTCCGTTTAATTAAATGGGAAATTCGAGCGTGCGCCTTCATAAACATCAGAACATAAAGGCGGGAGTGAGTTGCTGATTCTGGAATGTAAAAATGACACTCTTTGAGGCTTAAGAGGGGACTCTTACCATGTACCATTCCCATGAATGGAAAAAAGTTTTCTAAGTGAGCCTCAAGCACTTGTGGCATGGCTAAGAGACCAGGATTTTTGAGGATATCGCGCAGTGTCGGTTTCTTCCGAAGCTGCGCTACGTAAGCATGGGAGTGAAATCCATCATCAATGAACTGCTTCAACTGTACTTCTTCAATCTCAAATAACTGACGATGAGTACCATTTCGGTGATTGTAGTCGTGCATGTTCAGCAGCAGAGTTAGGAAATCGGTTTTGATCTGGCGCTCACCCGTCAATCCAATAAACTCATACTCCGCCGCAATTTCGTTCATGATTGTCGGGATTGAAGTTTTAGGTTCGTATTCACCGTAAGACCAGATGAAATCACCTTGAATAATTAACTCTAAGGGGTGCATCAAAGATTTCGTTGGCTTGCTAGAGCTAGGTAATACTGTGCATCCTGCACTATCAAACTCCAACGCATGAAATGGACAAGCAACTGGGCTGCTACCATCCACTTTCGTCACACACCACCCTTCTGACAGCATGGCACCCACGTGCGGACAGGCATTTGGCAAGCCACTGATTTTACCGTTGCTGTCTTGCCAGAGTACGTAGTCATTGCCGTAGAGTGAAACCTTCCGAGGCTTGTTTGACTTGAGCATAGAACGATGTGCCAATAGCCAAGGTGCACCTGACAGGATAGTCATATTGATTGCTGTGGATAGGGTTTTTAGTAGGTGTTAAGATCCTGTTAATTTTAAATAGACTTCCCCAATCCCCATGAGTGCAACTGTCTTAGATGTGCGGAATTTGCAGGTTGAATTTCTGACTGAGGGTAAGCTAATCAAAGCTGTTGATGGCATTTCATTTCAGCTCTGTCGGGGTCAGACGTTGGGAATTGTGGGAGAGTCAGGATCAGGAAAATCTGTCACCTCGCTAGCTGTCATGGGTTTAGTGCCGACTCCTGGCTTAGTTAGCAGCGGAGAAATTTGGTTTCAGGCAGATGGTACACAACCAATCGATCTCCTGCAACTGCCGCCAGCACATATGCAGAGGTATCGTGGTGGACAGCTCGCTATGATCTTCCAAGAACCGATGAGTTCACTCAATCCAGTCTATACCATCGGGTTTCAGCTAACAGAAGCAATTCGGCAGCATCGGCGGATTTCAGAAAGAGAGGCACGGCAATGGGCGATCGCCAACCTTCAGGAAGTCAAACTCATAGCCAGCGATCGAGAGCTAGAACAACAATTTTCATCACAGCGGCAAGTGAACCAGCATAAACAAGCTATGCTGGAGCGCTATCCCCACGAACTTTCTGGCGGTCAATTGCAACGGGTGATGATCGCTATGGCAATCTCTTGTAACCCGGATATCTTGATTGCTGATGAACCGACCACAGCCTTAGATGTTACAGTGCAAGCGACAATTTTGGATCTGTTGCGGGATCTGCGCGATCGGCGTCAAATGTCGATGATGTTCATCACCCACGACTTGGGGATTGTTGCCGAAATTGCTGACCAAGTTGCTGTGATGTACCAAGGCAAAATAGTTGAATATGGATCGGTAGAACAAATATTTGCTAACCCCCAACACCCGTATACTAGAGGGTTGTTGGCTTGCAAACCTAGTCTAGACAGACAACCACAACATCTCCTCACGGTTGCTGACTTTATGAGCGTCAAACTGACGACAACGGGAGAACTAGAAATTCAAGCAAAACAGCCAGACAATCCACCAGAAGTTAACAGCAGCGCCATCACTCAACGGTTAGTCCAACTGCAACAGCAGCCGCCTCTGCTAGAAGTCCGCGATCTACGGGTGGGCTTTCCGGTAAAAGGCATGTTTGGTCAAACCAAAAACTATTTCTGGGCAGTCAATGGGGTTTCGTTTGCAGTCTATCCTGGCGAGACTCTGGGATTAGTCGGGGAGTCTGGTTGTGGCAAAACTACACTTGGTCGCACATTATTACGATTAGTTGAACCCATAAGTGGAAGTGTGATTTTCGATAGGCAAGATGTAACTAGATTGAGTGGGCGTCAGCTACAGCAACTGCGACGAGAAATGCAGATTATTTTTCAAAATCCTTTTAGCTCCCTCGATCCACGGATGAAGATTGGAGATGCGGTCATGGAGCCTTTATTGATTCATTCTAGAGGCAAAAGCCTTACTCAGCGCCGAGAGCGAGCAGCTTACCTCCTAGAGCGCGTGGGATTGAACCCTGACAGGATGAACCGCTATCCTCACGAATTCTCAGGTGGTCAACGCCAACGGATTTGTATTGCTCGTGCCCTGGCTCTTAATCCTAAATTCATTATTTGTGATGAATCTGTCTCGTCATTAGATGTTTCTGTCCAGGCACAAGTCTTGAATCTGTTAAAAGAATTACAAGCCGAGTTTAAACTCACCTACATTTTCATTTCTCACGATCTGAGTGTGGTGAAGTTCATGAGCGATCGCATCTTAGTGATGAATCGAGGGCAAATAGTGGAAACAGGTTCAGCTCTAAATATCTACCGCAACCCTAAAGAGAACTATACCCGTGTCCTAATCGCTTCCATTCCTACTGGTAGCCCAGAGCGAATACAGGAGCGTCAGCGCTCAGCGATTAAGAGCTAGCATAACATTTTGAGGCAACCTAGTCAGCGCGCATTTGAAGCAAGCCCTATGCTGTAGTGGTAAATTGGGTCAAATCTTCACGGGTTTTGAGGTGAAATGTAGGAAATCGGTGTCAATCAGAGGAATCGATTATTCATCACCACTTTAAACCGCTCCCTATCTGATTTCTTCTACCGAAATTCTGTAATTTGAAAGTTTCAGTATCGACCCCTGCGATTGTTCCCTCAGTTGCCAATCGAACGAATCACTCTCGCCGGATTTCCTCCGACAAGAGTATTCGGGGGAACGTCCTTGGTGACTACCGAACCCGCCGCAACGACCGAATTCTCACCCACGGTTACGCCGCCGATGATGGTCGCGCCAGCTGCGATCCATACGTTTCTCTCAATCACGACGGGCTTTCCGATAACGTAGGCGCGACGCTGGGATGGTGCGACCGGGTGGCACTCCGTAATGATGCTCACATTCGGTCCGATCATCACGTCATCTCCGATACTAATCTTGGCAAGGTCATATAGAGTGCAATTTTGATTGATGAAGACGCGATGGCCGACGCGGATTTCGAGACCATAGGCCGTGTAGAACGGCGGAATGAGTCGAAAGCGGTCATCGACCTTCCTGCCAGTCAGCTCGCTAAATAAAGCTCGGATTTCATCTGCATCGTCAAACGTCAATTGGTTGATAGCTGGGGTGATTGCCATCGCCCGCTTGGTATTCTCGAAGAAGGCATCCGCCTCCGGCGTTCCCATGTGAATTACCTTAGTGCCGTCGTCATTCGACATTCGCTATTTTCCCTCGGGTTGTGGTTGAGCGTATGTTTCGGCACACGAAGGCCGCGCCGAGATTTACCGAGTGTAGCCCCAAAAGCGGGGTCATGTTCAGAAGTGTTGAAAGGCTATTATATTGCGCTCCCATCATTTTTGCGACACAACCCATTGAAATTCCTAGTTTGGTCGTGACCATTGGCACCCTTTACACGGCATTTCGCATTTGGCAGCTTTGGCAAGGGGTAAGTTAGTGAAATTCATCGCATCCCACAATCATTAAAATCTGCTCCGACTTAGGATTGCAATCTTCACAAGTTCTGCAGTACTACTATGATAGTACACTAGAATACTGAGCCGCTCAGCATAGGTCATGTCAACTGAGGAGTCAGCAATCTGTGATGAACGAAAATATAGCCTATCCGATTCACAAGCAAGTGGATGACCTCTACCGCTCCGAATCCCGTCGCGTCTTCGCCACACTCATCCGCTTACTCGGTGACTTTGACCGCGCTGAAGAGGCATTGCACGAAGCCTTCGCGGTGGCGATAGAGCAATGGTCTCGTGACGGTCTACCTGCGAACCCGCAATCGTGGCTTGTTTCGGTCGGTCGTTTTAGAGCGATCGATAACATTCGTCGTCGCACCCGCTTCGATGCGTCTTTAGCAGAGCTGGCTCAACAGTTCGATCTGACTGAGACCGCTCAGATTGACGAGGACGTAGAGGATGATCGCTTACGCCTCATTTTCACCTGCTGCCATCCTGCCCTGTCGCCAGAAGCTCAAGTGGCGTTGACCCTACGGGAAGTCTGCGGACTCACGACGGAGGAGATTGCCAATGCTTTCCTGATTGCGCCCTCGACGCTAGCGCAGCGAATTGTGCGTGCTAAAGCAAAGATCCGCGATGCGCGGATTCCCTATCAGGTGCCCTCGATCGCCGATCTACCAGAACGGTTAGACACTGTGCTGCAAGTGATCTATCTCGTGTTTAACGAGGGATACGCTGCCTCATCTGGCGAGGTGCTGACGCGAACCGATCTCTCAACCGAAGCGATTCGGCTGGGGCGGCTGGTGATGGAGCTTTTACCTGATGCTGAAGTGATGGGACTTTTGGCACTCATGCTGCTGCAAGAATCGCGGCGGACTGCCCGCACCTCTTCGACTGGCGACCTGATCCTGCTGGAAGACCAAGATCGTTCACGTTGGAATCAGGACTACATTTCTGAAGGTAAAGCGCTGATACTGCGATCGCTCTCGTCGGAGAAGTTTGGCTCATATACCCTTCAGGCTGTGATCGCGGCGGTGCATTCTGAAGCAGCGAGTGCGGCTGCCACTGACTGGGCACAGATTGTTGCCTTATATGATGTGCTTTTCCAGATGGAGCGATCACCGATCGTGGGCTTAAATCGAGCGGTCGCTGTGGCGATGCGGGATGGTGCCTTGACAGGGCTACAACAGATTGATGCAATCCTGGCACAGGGTGATTTATCAGGCTACCATCTAGCGCACGCGGCGCGGGCTGACCTGTGTCGCCGATTGGGAAGAACAGCGGATGCTAGAGCATCCTATCAGCAGGCACTGGCACTCGTGAAACAGGAACCAGAGCGAAGATTCCTGGAAAAACGCCTGCACGAATTGGGCTGAAAAAGTTTTTTGCTGGACTGTCGATTTGTCGCCTCGCCGAACGACTACTAGGTAAAGGCAACAATTTTCGATCAAATTCTGGAGGCAACCCTGAAATTTATCTATCTGAGATACAGGAATGAGATGACCGAAGCTGGACAAACGACTCTAATGGAGGAGGGTTTTACGATAGATTTCCGCTACGACAAGCAAAATTCAGGAAATAAACCATGAAATATATGTTGCTCATTTACGGCGACGAAAATGCATGGACTCAGAGTGAGCGAGAGGACTGCTATGAGGAGTCTTCACAGCTAGTCCAACAACTGAGGGCGAGTGGTCAATATTTAAGCTCTTCGCCGCTCCATTCTGTGGAAACAGCAACCAGCGTCAGGGTGCGCGATGGGAAAAAGCTGGTGACCGACGGACCATTTGCGGAAACTCGCGAGCAACTCGGCGGTTACTACTTGATTGACGCAGAGAATCTGGATGAGGCAATCGCTATTGCCGAGCGCATTCCTGCCGCTCGTAAAGGCACGGTCGAAATTCGCCCGATCGTGAAACTATTGAGCTTGCCATCCGATCAGTAGGGGTCGTCAATCTCGCGAGATTTTCTAGAAAAATTTTCCTCAACCTGTCGATTTCGCAACCCTCCGTTCGACTAGTTAGTGCAGCAAGGGTTAGACATTTCCAATCTGCACTCTGAAAATCTATTGATTAGGAGATACTCTATGACTACGACAACCGAATCTACCAAAACACAAGACGAAGCTCAAATTCGACAGCTCGTCGCAGATGTATCAAGTGCCATCTGCGCCAAAGACGTAGACCGCATCATGTCCTACTACGATCGAGATGTTGTCTTCTTCGATGTGAAGCCGCCGTTCCAAACCAATGGCGCAGACGCCTTGCGCCGTATTTGGGAGGAGTGCTTGCCTTACTTCCCAGACTCCTTCGGAATCGAGTCGCGGGATCTTCGCGTCAGTGTCAGTGGTGATTTAGCGATCACCCATTGGCTCAATCGCTTTACGGGAATGGAACCGAATCATCCAGCGATGCAAACCTGGCTGCGGTTTACCTCTGTCTCCCAGCGGAAACAAGGCAGGTGGCAGATCGTGCATGAGCATGGCTCCGTCCCGTTCGATCCGCACACGTCTCAAGCCGTATTCACGCTCGAACCTTAACTCCTCAAGGAGTCCGAAATGGAGAAGCCGATGCAGCATTCGCCAGCATCAATGCCTAATTTGCTTTGAAAACAATCAATAACAGGAGATTTCGTTATGAAAGTCATGGTTCTAGTCAAAGCCAGTCAAGACTCTGAGGCTGGTGTAATGCCCAGCGAACAGCTTTTGACGGAAATGGGTCAATACAACGAAGCATTGGTCAAGGCAGGAATTTTGCTCGCTGCTGATGGGTTACATCCCAGTGCGAAAGGAGCGCGGGTAAGGTTCTCAGGGGCAAATCGCACCGTGACCGACGGACCATTCATAGAGACAAAGGAACTCGTTGCAGGCTTTTGGATCTGGCAAGTGCAGTCGATGGAAGAGGCGATTGCATGGGTCAAACGCTGCCCAAATCCGATGCCAGGAGAATCCGAAATTGAAATTCGTCCGATCTTCACCGCAGACGACTTCGGAGAAACTTTGACACCAGAACTCAGAGAACAGGAAGAACGCCTCCGTGCAGAGGCTGACAAACTCAAGAGTTCGTGAATGCATGTCCACTCAAAGCCAAGTACCACCCAAACCTTATCCCTTGCGAATTCTGAGTCACGGGTTGTGAGGGGTTGCTACAGGATTTTAGACAAGCGGATTTCTCAATCACTCATAGACCCAGGGAGTACCTGATGCAATCGAATCCATATCTCTTTTTTACTGGTGAATGCGAAACTGCGTTTAAGTTTTACGAGCAGTGCTTTGGTGGCAAAATTCTTGAGAAGATGACCATTACAGAAATGATTGCCAAAGGGGAAACGGATGAGTTCATTTGTGCTTTGTTTTCAAGAGATTGATAAAACAAAAGTCACAGTTGTTGGGGGTAAAGGCGCAAACCTGGGAGAACTTACCAGGATTGAAGGAATCCACGTACCGAATGGCTTTTGTATTTCTACTGCAGCCTTTAAAAGAATCATTGGGGAAACGCCGTCGATTAACGAATTACTGGATCAGTTATCGCTTCTAAAGGTGGAAGACCGGAATAAAATCAGTGAACTTAGCGCTGAGATTCGCAGGGTCATCGAAGGGATAGCCATCCCTGAAAACATTCATGAAGAGATCGCCAGCCTTCTCACCAGGCTTGGAGAAAAAAATGCCTATGCAGTACGATCCAGCGCAACAGCTGAGGATTTACCAACGACCTCCTTTGCAGGTCAGCAGGATACGTATTTGAACATTATCGGAAGGGAGGCAATCCTAAAGTGTATCAGCAAATGTTGGGCTTCCCTGTTTACAGATCGTGCGGTAATCTACCGCCTTCAAAATGGCTTCGACCACTGTAACGTTCACCTGTCGGTAGTTATTCAGAAGATGGTTTTCCCGCAAGCGGCGGGAATTTTGTTTACTGCTGATCCCGTCACTTCTAACAGGAAAGTGTTATCCATTGATGCGGGCTTCGGACTTGGTGAGGCTTTGGTCTCCGGTCTCGTAAATGCGGATAACTATAAAGTGCGTAACGGCAAGATTATCGATAAGAAGATATCCATCAAGAAGGCGGCTATTTATGCCTTAAAAGAAGGCGGCACGAAAGAACAGGAGATCGAGCCTGAGCGGCAGAATAGGCAAGCGCTGAAGGATGAGCAGATTTTACAGCTTGAGCGAGTGGGCAGAAAGATCGAAGAACATTTCGGCTGTCCCCAAGACATCGAATGGTGTTTGGTTGATAATACATTTTATATTGTCCAGACTCGTCCGATCACTACTTTGTACCCCATCCCTGAAGCAAATGACCAGGAAAATCATGTGTATATATCTGTCGCTCATCAACAAATGATGACAGATCCGATGAAGCCTTTGGGAATATCTATATGGCAGTTAACAGCTGCCCGACCAATGTATAAAGCTGGCGGAAGGTTGTTTGTTGATGTTACAGATCATCTGGCTTCACCTGTTAAAAGAGACATTGTAGTCAACGTTTTAGGTAAATCCGATCCACTCATAAAAGACACATTGATGACCGTCTTAGAGCGGGGAGATTTTATAAAATCATTACCAGATAATAAGCAAGAACAGAGTTCTGGCAAAAGGAATAAAGATCCGTCACTTGCAGATTTTCAAACACTAAACGAATACGGTTCGGCAATCGTTGGTGATTTGATTAAGCGTAGCCAAACATCGATAGACAAGTTAAAACAAAACATTCAAGCCAAATCGAGACTGAAGTTATTTGATTTTATTTTGGAGGACATACAGCAATTGAAGAAGAGTTTAGCTGATCCACAAAGTTTTGGTGTGATTATGACTGCTATGAATGCTTCATCCTGGATCAATGAAAAAATGCAGGAGTGGTTAGGTGAGAAAAACGTGGCAGACACGCTTTCTCAATCTGTATCAAACAATATTACTTCAGAGATGGGTCTGGCGCTATTGGATGTCGCAGACGTGATTCGCCCTTACCCGGAAGTAATTGAGTATTTACAACAGGCAAAGGGTGATAACTTCTTGAATGAACTGGTTAAATTGGATGGTGGACAGCAAACCCAAGATGCTATCTATGCTTTTCTCAACAAATACGGAATGCGATGTGTCGGAGAAATTGATATAACTAAAACTCGTTGGAGTGAAAAACCAACTACACTTGTCCCCATGATTCTCAGTAACATCAAAAACTTTGAACCTAATGCCAGCAAGCGGAAATTTGAGCAAGGGCGGCAGGAAGCTTTGAAAAAAGAACAAGAGTTATTAGATCGATTGAAGCAATTACCGGATGGTGAACAAAAGGCCAATGAAACAAAACGAATGATCGACCTGATCTGGAATTTCATTGGTTATTGTGAATATCCAAAATACGGCATAGTTAATCGCTACTTCGTTTATAAGCAGGCTTTACTGAAAGAAGCTGAACAACTCGTACAAGCGGGCGTTATTCATGAAAAGGAAGATATCTACTACCTCACTTTTGAAGAACTTTGCGAAGTCATACGCACAAATAAACTGGATTACCAGCTCATCAGCAAACGAAAAGACGAGTACAAATTATATGAAAAGCTAATTCCCCCACGTGTGATCACGTCTGATGGTGAAATCATTACAGGTGGGCACAAACGAGAAAATCTCCCAGTGGGAGCGATTGCAGGTCTGCCTGTTTCTTCCGGAGTTACAGAGGGGCGGGCACGTGTCATCTTAAAGATTGAAGATGCTGATTTAGAAGATGGAGATATATTAGTCACCTCCTTCACTGACCCTAGTTGGACACCATTATTTGTATCCATAAAAGGCTTAGTTACTGAAGTTGGTGGACTGATGACCCATGGGGCAGTTATCGCACGTGAATATGGCTTACCAGCCGTTGTCGGAGTAGAAAATGCTACCAAACTGATAAAAGATGGGCAACGACTTCGCGTGCATGGAACAGAAGGCTATGTAGAAATTCTACATTAAACCGAAAATTACAAACAGCATAACAATCCCACACCGACCGTATCAGGTTTCTGCGTGAGGTCGAGAGGTCTTTTGCAGCGGGTCGAAGTTGTTAGGTGTCAAACCCAGAAGCATGGTTATTAGGGAGCGGTGTTCCCTGGTGATGAATGGTAGATTCCTAATATTGACGCTGATTTCCTACATTTCACCTCAAAACCTGTGCAGATTTGACCCAATTTACCATGTAGGGATCAAGGCAAATGACACAACTTTATTTAAAAATGTAACAATAAAATGAGAAGTCAATTCAATAGCAGTCATTTATGAGCGAGAAAAACTATTCTTTCAAAGGAAGCCCTAATGCCGGACTAGTTCTCTCAATTCTGGCAGTGATTGGTGCTGTAGCTGTCCTCTTAGCGGGCTTCACTGGTTAGTCACATAGCATTCCCGGCTCAAGAACAGCCCTGTTCTACGAGCCGGGGAACTGCGTCACTAAAGCTTCAGCCTGTAGTATTAAATTTCCTGCTTCGACAGCAACCTGATGCAGATATAGCAATATACCCTCCATCTCAAAGTTCTGCAGGTTCAAAATCTCACTAGCCCACTCTGCTAAAGTATGAGTGAGTTCCAAGGGAGGCTCTTTGCCAACTGGATACTGAATGTCTTGCAGAACGATGGTTTGTTCATCAGCACTTATGCTTAGTGTTGCTGTGAAAGAAAACTGCTTGGATGCTTCAGTTTCAAATGGAACAAGCTTGATATACATTGCGATTTTGCCATCGCTCAGTAAGTTGCAAGTTACCTGCACTGACTTAATTACCAGTTGTTTCCCATCTAAATGGAGGACGGTCTGACGCAGTCGACTGTGTATCTTTTCCGAGTTAAAGGCATAGTCAAGATCAGCCTCAGTTATAACAATTTGGGCTGTCCCTACAGTTGGTTTGACAAGTTCAATTCGACCAAAGAGGGCTTTGAATGGCTTAACAGCGATGCTGTTAATTTGCATCTGTAATTTAGCCATACGCAAGTCTGGATGCATCAATAGACCCTCACCCTTAATAGCAAGGGCATCTACCTCTCCTTTTGCCAAATTGCTGGGATCTATCTTGACTTGAACCTCTAGATTCTCTGCTGTTTCTATTTGGCTTGCGATCGCCATTTCAGCCATTTTGTTGAGCGCTTGTTCCCCCAATCCTGACATCTCTGGCGTCACGCTATTAGTTCCTTCATGTTGTGTTGCTTCACATAATTTAACTCAAATTTTCGATCTCAAGGGACAGCTAACACATGATCCGATTGACAGATACAAGCGCTGCTCCCTAAATGAAGCTGGCAACCAATTATGATACAAACTGTATTCAAGTTAGTTGAATCAGCAGTTAGGTGCAAAAAAACAAGATGGATTCATCGCCAGAGGACAAGTTAATCAAAAAATCGGCAGCTGTAGCTGGAATTGCCTTAGTTGCTGCCGTGATTGGTATCTCAGCATTTTCGCAATGGAAACCGAATGCTGTCCTCAATAAACCTTCCTACAACCGGGGTAGCGTTGCTCAAAGCCCTTCCAGAACACAAGCCATACCCAATGTATTTTTAGCTACTCCTAGCCCTGCGTCCAAGGCCAGTAGCACCGCAGTTTTTAAAGGCTCTGCCACTGTCCCAAGGACTATAGTTCCATCCAGCAGTACATTAACTCCTGTCATCAGAACTACAGCAAGTAGTGCAATAATTTCTCACAAATCTGCGGTAACATCCAGCAGTTCCATTCCACCGCACAGCGTCAGTACACCATCCGTGTTACCTGTTTCTAGAATCGAACCAACAGAACGCACATCAATTGCGACTCATTCATCCTCAATCCGAGACGCTAAGCGTCTAGAACGAGAAATTGACGATGCTAATGCCACAGCCGTTGGGTTAGTAGTGGCAAAGCGCGAAGGTCGGATAAAGCCCTACTCTCCTATGTGGAGAAAAGCGCAAGATGCCATCTTCTTGCTCCGTCATGGCGAAACCAGACGGCAAGCTGCACGTCAAGCTGGGATTCCTAAAACTGTGCTAATGCGATTGCTTAAGTGGGGTCAAAATCGACCTGGCACCAATGGACATGTGGCAAAATTTTGAGGGAAGTGAGAGTGTTAGCACCAGAACAAGGGGGGCAAATCCCCGCGATCGCTCTTACAGCTTATGCTGGGGAAACAAATCAGCAACAGGTGATTGCCGCAGGCTTCCAAAAGCACATCTCTAAGCCGATTGAACCAGATGTGTTGGTTCAAGCAATCGCTCAGTTAGTTCGCCCTACTTAGATTTCACGCAAGTCAGTACGCAGTTAAAACAGTCGGAGCAACTGCGGCATCTCTCAAAATCTATTAACCCGGATGCTCTAATTGAGGTGGTTGCTGACGAAAAGCTTATTGCGAAGCTTTTCGTCAGCTTTCGCTCATAGCCTAACCTCGTACTTAGCCATACATCTGATGAGAATAAATCTCTATCCAAAGAATGAGGCTAACCTTCTGCTTGACCAGAAGAATGGATAAGGCTTTGTAACTAGTCCTTCCTCTAACTTCTTAATCTCTTTTTTTTGTGTGTGCCTCTCCAGCCTTTCGTATCCTTGTAGTAGACGACCTCAGCGATAACTTATTCCTGCTGCAAACCGTACTGGAAGCAGAAGGATATGAGGTTGATACAGCAGACAATGGGAGTTTAGCTCTAGTAAAAGTAGAAACATTACCGCCCGATCTCATTCTGATGGACGTGATGATGCCGGACATGAATGGGTATGAGGTAACTCGGCGGATCCGTCAGAATCAAAGCATTCCCTTCATGCCGATTTTGCTAGTAACTGCCTACGAAGATGTCAATGCCATTAAGGGGTTAGCAGTGGGTGCTAACGATTTCATTCGGAAACCGATCGAGTTTGATCTACTCCTGGCAAGGATTGCAGAATTTTTACAATTTACGAGAAATGCTTGTTTTCCTTAACTAGGGTAAAGCTTTTATTAACAAGTCACGGTGAATCAGCGCTCGGTCTACTAAAGATTGGATTTGCTCTGGCACCATGGCATTGCCATTCACATAATGCTCTAACCATGCTTGACTGAGTAAGTTGGGATTATCTGGCATTTGTGCCAACTCCCAGCCAGGTATGGCGAGTTCTGTCATCAACTGGTTCACCTTGGGGTCGTAGCTAAGCGCGAAACAGCGACAGCCTTCAGCAGCTGCCATAATTAAGCCGTGGTAGCGCATGGAGATCGCCATCTCTACACCTCGAAACAAACCTTTCAAGGCTCTAGGATCTT
This sequence comes from Chroococcidiopsidaceae cyanobacterium CP_BM_ER_R8_30, assembly GCA_019244235.1. GTDB lineage: Bacteria > Cyanobacteriota > Cyanobacteriia > Cyanobacteriales > Chroococcidiopsidaceae > JAFAVL01. The sequence goes on along the minus strand of JAFASY010000226.1, from coordinate 23,582 downwards.
CAAGCAGAAAAATCTGGTTAGCACCTGGTAGCTGCGACTGAATTGATTGAGCAATCGCTAAATCTTGTGATTGCTGAAATGGCACCAGTAAAATGCATGTCTGCGTTGCTATTTGAAAATCGACGAGCGCCTGCGTCAGACAAGCTAGACGAGTGGCAGTTAACAGAGGATGTGATCGCAAGGTCACAGCCACTCGTGGAGCGGGTAAATCCCATAGCCCAGGCACATGTATCACGTCCAATGCCCAAACTGGATCGGGAGCTAATGTACAAGAGATCTGCCAATTTGATAAGAGGTTAGCAGAGCCGCGATCTCGTACACTCACAGCATGGCAACCCGCAAATGTTGTCCGCGCCAGCCTTCGAGTCAGAGGACGCTGCAAAGGACCAATCCCCTGAGCCCAAGCAATAGTTTTGAGCCCAAGGCGTTGAGCTAATGCCATGAGTCCTCCATAGTAAAGAGGGCTAGCGGCACTAGTAGCGTCTTGCATCAAACTGCCGCCGCCCCAAATGAATATATTGGACTGAGAGAGCGCTTGCAGAATTGCTTTGGGGGCTAGGCGATCACATGTCTCAACCCCGTAGCGAGTGCGAGTTTGGTCTGGGTTGCCAGAGAGAACGAGGGGTGTTGCATGAGACGGCAGCATTTGCAACAGCGTCGCCAACAAAGCCTCATCACCACCATTGCCTTTACCGTAGTAGCCACATAAAACCGCTTGCATCTTCGCCACTTCTTTCCTACCTGCTATCCTCTTACGGTCAATGGCTAAAGTCGAGCTTGGTACTCACCCATGTCAAGATTTTGAAATAAGCTATGTGTTGTACAAATAGGTGTCCTAAGTCAGACAATTCAGCCCGAAGCTTCCCTGCGGCAAGAGCTTCTACAAGTGGTTGATTCAAACTATAATCTACTGCTTAGGCTATCTAATGGTCAAGCAACATGGGAGAACGCAAACGCATAGGAATTCTTACTAGTGGTGGAGACTGTGCTGGCTTGAATGCTGTAATTCGGGCTGTAGTGTATCGCGCTACTGGCAGCTATGGCTGGGAGGTCTTGGGTATTCGTCAAGCAACCCAAGGTTTGATGACTCAACCTCCACAATTTATCAATTTAGAAATCGAAAAAGTTGACTCATTGTTGACAACTGGCGGCACAGTATTGGGGACAACCAATAAAGGAGATCCTTTTGCCTTTCCTATGCCTGATGGCACCCTATGTGATCGCTCAACAGACATCATTGCTGGCTACTATCAACTTGGTCTAGAAGCCTTAATTGGCATCGGTGGTGATGGTAGTATGGCGATACTGCGCCGCCTTGCAAAACAGGGAAACCTCAACCTAGTAGCCATTCCAAAAACAATTGATAACGATGTTGGAATTACTGAACATTCTATCGGTTTTGATACAGCAGTTAATATTGCAACAGAAGCACTAGATCGCTTGCATTTTACGGCTGCTAGTCATAGTAGGGTAATGATTCTCGAAGTGATGGGTCGTGATGCCGGACACATTGCTATCAGTGCTGGGATTGCTGGGGGAGCGGATGTCATATTGATTCCAGAAATTCCTTACACAATTGACCGGGTTTGCCGAAAAATCAAAGAACGCCAGGAGCAAGGCAAGAGCTACTCCTTGGTCATTGTATCAGAGGCTGTTCGCACCGAAGTGGGTGAGCAGATTACTAACACTAATCGATTAGGTCAATGTCGATACGGTGGCATCGGTCAGTACTTAGCTGATGAAATTTGTACAGGTATTGGTGCTGAAACGCGAGTCACAGTTTTAGGGCATATTCAGCGAGGTGGGACTCCTTCACCACTTGAGCGATTGATCGCGGCAGCTTTCGGGGTGGCAGCAGTCGATCTGATTGCAGAGGGTAAATACGACCAGATGGTGACATGGCAAAACCGCCAAGTGGTGAATGTGCCAATCGCGGAAGCAATTGCCCAATATAGAGCTGTCGATCCTGATGGGACTTTGGTCAGAACTGCCCGTGGTCTAGGCATTTGTTTAGGAGACTGAATGACATGCACGCGCTTTCAATTCCCACCTGGGTGATTCATATTTCTAGCGTTATTGAGTGGATTGCTGCCATCTGGTTCATCTGGACTTATGGTGAAGTTAGTCGTAACCGCGCTTGGTGGGCGTTATCGTTTGCCATGCTACCTGCTCTCGTTAGCGCCATGTGTGCCTGCACCTGGCACTTTTTTGACAATGCGGAATCTCTAGAATGGTTGGTTACAATGCAGGCGGCAATGACGCTCTTTGGTAACTTTACTCTTTTGGCGGCTGCTTGGTGGATTTGGCGCTCCAGTCAGGTTGCAGATGCTAGGCAACCAGGTATAGACGAAAGCGAACGCCCATCAACCACTTCAGTAGAAGCAGGGCAATGATTTCTAAAGAAGCTTTGTTTGCCCTCTCCCTTTTTCCTTACTTGGGGTTCTTATGGTTCCTCACGCGAGTCAAGCAAACACCACGTTTGGCACTACTTGGGTTCTATGGCACTCTGGTTTTCGTTGCCATCACTATTCCTGCCGGGATCTATGCTCAATCGCATTACGGCAAGACTTTGGCAAACGTCGATTTCCTGCATGGGGGTGCAGAATTTTTCTTGACACTCTCTAATGTGTTAATTGTGCTGGGTTTTAGACAGGCGGTTACTCAGTCTAACTCACGTTCGGACTAGATTTGTAATGCCTTACTCTTGCAAAGATATGCGGCAGCTCCTACAAACAACGACTGATTACGCCATTCGTTACCTTGAAGGGTTAGAGACTCGTCCGGTAGCTCCATCTCTAGAGGCGATTTCTCAGCTTGCCCAGTTTAATGAACCTCTCCCAGAGCAACCAAGTGAGCCGGAACAGATTTTGCGCTTGCTTGATGAAGTCGGTTCACCAGCCTCAATGGCGATGGCAGGACCTCGGTTCTTTGGATTTGTGACTGGTGGCTCTCTGCCTGTGACTTTAGCAGCCAACTGGCTAGCAGGAGCATGGGATCAAAATTGTGGTCTCTATCGCATCACTCCGGCAACAGCTTTATTAGAGCAGGTAGCGCTGCGCTGGCTGCTAGATGTGATGCATCTACCCGCAAAGTGTGGCGGGGCTTTCGTTACGGGAGCGACTGTTGCCAACTTTACCGCATTAGCTGCTGCTCGTCACGCAGTACTCGAACGAGTTGGTTGGGATGTGGAGGCAGATGGTTTATTTGGTGCTCCGCCGATTACGGTTGTGGTTGGTGAGGAAGTCCATCCAAGCCTGTTAAAGGCTCTAGGGCTTCTGGGACTGGGACGCAATCGCGTTGTGAAAGTGCCAGTTGATAGTCAGGGGCGAATGCGTCCAGAGGCAATTCCTAACCTGACGAGTCCAGCAATCATTTGCACCCAAGTGGGGAACGTGAATACAGGGGCATGCGATCCAGTTGAAGCAATTTGTCAGCATGCGGGTGAATCGAGTGCTTGGGTGCATGTGGATGGAGCCTTCGGACTCTGGGCAGCAGCAGCTCCGTCTCTTAGCCATCTTACTGCTGGGATGGAAGCTGCGGATTCTTGGGCAACGGATGCCCATAAGTGGCTGAATGTGCCCTATGATAGTGGGCTGGCGTTCGTTCGCAATACCAGTGCCTTACGAGCTGCGATGGCAGTCACAGCCGCCTATCTCCCCACTATCAACGATCGGCGCAACCCATCAGACTTTACGCCTGAGTTTTCGAGGCGGGCACGTGGCGTTGAGGTATGGGCAGCGCTGCGATCGCTTGGTCGCTCTGGACTCGTTGAGTTAGTCGAGCGAACTTGTTGCCATGCTAGACGGTTTGCCGAGGAGTTGCAGGCAGCCGGATATCAAATTCTCAATCAGGTTGTGATGAATCAAGTGTTAGTCTCCTTTGGAGATGCGGAAACGACTCATCGGGTAATTGCCCAGATTCAGGCAGACGGAACCTGTTGGTGTGGCAGTACGGTTTGGCAAGGGCAAACGGCAATGCGAATCAGCGTCTCGTCTTGGGCAACTACCGATGCTGACGTAGAGCAGAGTTTAGCTGCCATGCTGCGAATTGCTGAGAAATGTAGAATATGACAATCAGAAATACAGCTTAACCTTGTTTAAAGATGGACGTTATCCCAGCAATTGACTTACTAGAAGGTCGCTGCGTGCGGCTGTATCAGGGAGACTACGCGCGATCGCAGGTTTTTAATGATAATCCAGCTGATGTGGCTAAACTTTGGGTAGAGCAGGGAGCCAATTCGCTGCATATCGTAGACCTTGATGGTGAGAAGACAGGCAAAGTTGTAAACTTATCGGCAATAGAGACGATTGTGCAAGCAGTATCCGTACCGATTCAACTAGGAGGTGGACTGCGCGATCGCTATAGCGTTGCTCAATTACTCACTTTAGGCGTGCAGCGGGTGATTTTAGGAACTGTAGCTGTAGAACAGCCCCAGATAGTCGCTGAACTGTGCCAGGAATTTCCTCGTCAAATCGTAGTTGGTATTGACGCCCGTGACGGGCGAGTAGCAACTCGCGGCTGGCTAGAAACCTCTGAGATAGAAGCGACTGAGCTGGCAGCTCAGATGCAAGAGTTAGGAGCAGCCGCTATTATATATACCGACATCCACCGCGATGGCACTCTTTCTGGACCAAATTTAGAGGCGCTGAGAGAACTAGCAGCAGAAGTGACTATTCCTGTGATTGCCTCTGGTGGTGTCAGTTCCATAACCGATCTCTTGAGTCTGCTAGCGCTTGAACCATTGGGTGTAACTGGTGTCATTGTCGGCCGTGCCCTTTACACTGGTGATATTTCTCTCAAGGAAGCACTCCGAGCGATTGGACCAGGGCGCATCCAAGATGTCCCACCAGAACTAGGGTTTTCGACGTTTGCATAGTTATTGAAAAAGACGAGCATCAAATTCACTAACAAATTTGGTTAAATGAAAAAATTTTGCTGCATATCGTTATACTAATAACACTATGTTAAGAATGGTGAAAAAGCCTTGCCTTCGTTACTCATTGGACCTAGAGGATAGCTAATTGTGACATTACAGCTACAACTTGCTCAAGCGGCAGACGAATCGCTGATTGCAGAATTTTTCCAATTTTCATCGGGACGTTGGTACTCACAACGGCGCTACTACACTCTTCCTAATGGCGATACGAAGGAAATGGTTAGTCTACTGACTATCCGGTTTTTGGAACAAGGGGACGCTGAATTACAACAGCTAGCACGCTTGCACGAGCTGAGTGACCTCGATGCGATGAGTTGCGGTGCTACAGTTAGCTGGGAAAGTCAAGATTCAGTGTCTGGAAGGAAGGAGTCTAGAGGCTCAACCCTGTTTGGAGCTAGGGGAAAGACTCTATATCGTGATCGCGGTTTTGCTACTTCTCGACCAGTGATTGCCCAATATCATTTTCCTCATCCCAAAACTCTGCACTTGCGGACTGAGTACAATGACTCGGTGTTTGAGGAAGAGTTTAAACTGATTGGCAGTAATTACCGTACCCGACAGACCGTTATCTCACGGGCTGGGGAGCAGGTGATGATTGGTCAGTATTTGGAAAGGCGGATGGGTTAAACCGCAGAGGCACAGAGACGGGGAGAGAGGGTAGTGAGATTCCCTACTTTTAGTAATGGTTGCCGGATTTGCGGTGGTGGATGGCGGTTAGGCTGTCAGAGTTTAATACTTGTCCGTTGTCAACTGTGGCGTAGACGACCCAGTGATCCCCACATTCCATTCGGCTTTTGACGGAACATTCTAGATAGGCAAGAGCGTCGTTGAGGATGGGTGAGCCGTTATTGGCAGTCTCTGTATTTACGCCAACAAAGCGGTCTTCCCCTGGGGCGAAAGGTTTGAGGAAGTGCTTCATTATGCCCAGGTGGTTGCCTTCTTGTAGGATGTTGAGGACAAATTGATCGCTTGGGTACATCAGGGATTCGATGGCTCGGTCTTTAGCTACGGCAATGGTTAAACCTGGAGGGTTGAAGGTTGCTTGAGATACCCAGTCAGCCAGCATAGCACTGGAGATTTCTCCAGATTTGGCTGTGACAACACAAAGTGAACCAATGACGCGCCCCATGGCTTGTTCAACATTAGAGGCGGCTTGCTGTGGTGCCCGCGCTTTTTTGGCTTTCTTTAGGGTTTGAGCAAAGTCGGTTCCGGCTTGTTCGCAAAGTTGAAGAGTCGCATCGCTAGGTTTAAACTTGACCCGTAATGTCTCAAACCCAAAACGATATCCAGCATCGCGGAGCTTGCTTTCAATTAAGTCAATCGCTTCGCCACTCCAGCCAAAGGAACCAAACACTCCAGCAAGTTTGCTCTTGGTGGCAGCAGATAGCACAATGCCTAGGGCGGTTTGAATTGGGGTGGGTGCATGACCACCAAGGGTAGGCGAACCAATAATAAATCCAGCTGCTTTTTCAACTGCTGCTTGAATCTCAGCTGGTTCGGCAACCTCGCAGTTGATTGCTTCCACACCTACCCCAGCTTTGGTAATGCCACGAGCAATTGCTTGGGCTAGGGTTGCGGTGTTGCCATAAGCTGAGGCATAGATCAGGGCAACGTTCGTGTCTCGTGCCGTTTGTACTTGACTCCACTGATGATAAGCTTGGATAATGGGGATCAAGCCGTAGCGAACTAAGGGACCGTGAGCAGTGGCATACAGTCTGGCTGGTAGCTCTGACAGTTTATCTAGCGCTGTTTCAACCTGGCGTGCATGGGGAGCCATGAGACAGTCATAGTAGTATCGTCGGTCTTCATTAAAGATTTCCCAGCCTTCATCAAAAACTTGGTCACCACATATGTGGGCTCCAAAGAGCTTATCAGTGTACAGAATTTCAGTTTGTGGATCGTAAGTACAAAGCTGATCTGGCCAGCGCGGGTTCGGGGTAGGAATGAATTGCAAACGATGACCCCTGCCTAAATCAAGAGTCTCTTCTCCCCGCATCACGGTAATTTTCAGATCATTGTCAGGTAAGGCAGTGCGGAGATTGATTGCTCCTGGGTTAGAACAGACAAATGTTATGTGAGGAGCAAGCTCTAGCAGGGCTTTCAAAGTTTCTGCCCTATTTGAGTTAACATGTCCCAAGATGACATATTCTAGCTGGGTAAGGTCGAGGCGTTGCTGCAATACCGTTAAATAAATTTGAGTAAACGCCTCGCCGGGAGGGTCAAGCAGAGCAGTGCGATCGGCTTGAATCAAATAGGAATTAACCGTTGTCCCTCTACCAAGAGCATATTCAATTTCAAACCGTAAACGTGTCCAACTGCGTGATCGCAGTACCATCGTGTCCGTTGTAATCGGAAGAACCTGAACATCACAGGGCTTTGGTTCTGTCATATCTCCGCGCTCTTTGCGTATGCCAGTCACTCATGGGGGAAACCCCAAGACCGCGCTGGCTCCTCTGCGGTTAATAATAATTCCCAATCTTACGATGGTGAACAGCCGTGAGAGCATCAGGTTTAGAAACCCGTCCGTCATCGACTGTACTGTAGACAATCCAGTGATCGCTTAACTCCATCCGGCTTTCCACTTTACATTCCATGTATGCTAGAGCATCAGTCAGAATGGGGGAGCCGTTCTGAGCAGGTTGGGTCTTAACTCCAGCAAAACGATCAGCACCAGGAGCAAAACGCTTGAGGAAGTGCTTCATAAGTGCCTGGTAATTCCCCTCTTCCAAAACATTGAGAACAAAGCGATCGCCCACTTGCATCAAAGATTCAATAGCCCTGTCTTTGGCAACAGCAATCGTTAAGCCTAGCGGCTGAAAACTTGCTTGAGATACCCAAGAAGCAAGCATAGCACTAGTAATATCACCTTTTTTCGCAGTGATGATATACAGTCCGCCACTAATCCGACCCAAAGCTTTTTCTAAGTTGGTGTCGAGGGATTTAATCTGCTTAATGTTGCGATCACGAGTGAGCAGTTGCCCTAGGTCAGTGCCTGCTTCTTCACACATTTGGTATGTGGATTCAGTCGGGGTGTTTTTAATCCGAATGGCTGGGAATGCTGCCGTCAAACCTAGGTCTCGAAATTTACTCAAAATTGGATCGATTGGCTCATCGTCTCCACCATAAGATTCGAATAAACCAACGACCTGCTTATCCTTTGCAACAGCTAGAATGGTACTGAGTACAGCCTGGGCAGTAACAGCAGCAGCCGGGGGCATACCAATCACTAAACCAGCTGCTCGACCGACTAGCTCTTGGACATCCTGCGGCTCAGCTGATTTTAGATCCATCATCTCAACTGCCATTCCAGTTTTGGTAATCCCTCTAGCGATGGATTGAGAGAGGCGATCACTGTATCCATAGTCAGAGACATAAAACATGGCAACAGTCGTTTCTGCCTTTGCCTTAGTTTGGCTCCAGCTGCGGTAGCGCCCAGTCAACTCTGCAACATTGTGTCGCAATAGCGGACCGTGACCAGTTGCAATAGTGGTAATTTCTTCTAGTTCATCCATCCGCTTCAGAGCTGACAGCACTGATCGGGCATTAGGAGCCATGAGGCAGTCGTAGTAATATCGGAAATCAGCAGCAATCGCTTCTAAATCTTTGTCGTAGGTGTCATCGGAGCAGTAGTGCAACCCAAAGGCATCACAAGTGTAGAGGATTTGGGTTTTATGGTCGAAGCTGAACATGGTATCAGGCCAGTGCAGATTCGGGGCAATGACAAATTCTAGTTCATGTCCGTTGCCCAAATCTAGGCGATCGCCATTTTTCACGATTCTTCGCTTGAATGGTTGATGCACCATATCCTCTAAAAACTGGATCGCTACTTTTGACCCAACAACAGTGGCATGAGGAGCAAGTTGGAGGACATCTCTGACTAAACCACTATGGTCTGGCTCGGTGTGGCTAATAATGAGGTAATCAATCTCTTCTGGGTCAATGAGTCGCTGTAGTTCGTCCAGATAGAGTTGTCGGAATTTTTCGTGGGAGGTGTCAATTAAGGCTGTCTGCTCACCCCGAATCAGAAATGAGTTGTAAGTGGTACCATTTTGCAAACCGAATTCGATATCGAAGCGATCACGGTCCCAGTCAAGGGAACGAATTGTCGTCGTGTCAGGTGCAATTGTGGCAGTTTGTATCGTCAAACGACGTTGAACTCTATCGGTGAGCGCTACCATTTTTGTGTCTCCTTAGCAACTCATGATTCTGCCTCTATTCTTACACGATCGGTTTGTTAAGCTTTTTTAAAAACCTGATACTTTAGGTTAAAAAACTTAAAAGAGATTTATGAACTGCCAAAGCGCCAGTGATACCAAAGACACCCAGAGGAGTTGGCTGGGGTTGATGATTGGGAATTCGCGACTACACTGGGCATGGTTCATTGAGGAAACGCTTTGTTGTGCTTGGGATACAGCGCACTTACCCGATTCTGCTGTTAGGCAGCTTGCTCAATGCCAAGTTGCAAATTTCCCGCCCAATTTATTCCACAATCAAGATAGTCTGCTGCCTTTATATCTAGCTTCTGTTGTTCCCCGTCAGACTCGTCTTTGGCAAGCTTATCCAGATGTTCGGGTAATTACCTTGGAACAGTTACCCCTGCGGGGTACTTACCCTACGTTGGGAATCGATCGCGCCTTAGGGTTGTGGGGAGCTGGAGAAACTGGGGGTTGGCCAGTGCTAACAATCGATGCGGGAACGGCACTCACTTTTACGGGGGCAGATGCAAATCGCTGCCTAGTTGGGGGCGCAATTCTACCAGGACTAGGCTTGCAGTTCCAATCTTTGGCTCAAAGCACAGCCCAGTCACCGCTTGTAGATGCCCAAAAAACAGAACTCCCTCCTCGTTGGGCATTAGGTACACCTGACGCCATTCGTAGTGGCATCATATATACACTTTTAGCTGGTATTCAAGATTACGTTCAAACTTGGTGGCAGGAATTTCCCAATAGCCAGATTATGCTTACAGGCGGTGATAGCGCTTTGCTGCTAACACATCTTCAATCCAGGTTCCCTAACCTCGCAACTAAATTAATCTATGACCCTCACCTCATCTTCTGGGGAATAAAGTTCTGCCGCTCAGCATCAGGCTAGCTTGGTCAGACCAGCAAAGTAGTCTTGCAACTGCTGATCGTGATCGTGGGAGAGCTGACCTGGTGGTAGAGAGGAGGGGAGAAAAGCCTGAATTTCAATGACTTCTAAAGTATCGTGAACTTCCATCTTTCCTTGCACTTCTGCCTCAACCACGATACATATCGAATGGATTCTCGGATCGCGGTCTGGTGCAGAGTAAACTCCAACCAATCGGCAAATTTTCACCAATTCCAGTCCAGTTTCCTCTGCCAATTCCCGACGCACTGTTGCAGTCACATCCTCACCCCAATCCACCATTCCTCCTGGCAGTGACCACCGACCATTGTCGCGTCGCCGGATCAGCACAATTCGACCATCAGGCAAAATGGGAATAATACTGGTGCCAGTGATCGGATGGCGGAAAATGAGCCCTAGAACTGTTTGTCCGAACTGCCATAAGCGGCGCATAGACTGAATAGCTGCAGCTAAATAGAAAGATTTCAATTTTTAAATTCAGCGATTTTACTCTACGAATTGCCGCTATTAAATACTGCGCCCGTACTAAGAAAATGGGTTTCCAGTGCAAATGATTGAGAATCCCTGTAGGACTTTAGTCTGACGCATAAACTCTTTAATCTTACCATTCAAGCTCAATTATAAACTTGTAACAATGAATGTCGGCACTCGATCAGCTCGCTTTGGCTATTCATTGACATTACTAAGGAAATCGCGTTATGATGCAACACTCTGGACTAGTACGTAAAGTGCTTGCGTTAACTCGCAGTACATAAGCAACATCGGTAGCTCAAATGACGTCTAGCAGGTTTAGAGGCAGCGTTTTGGTTGTTTATCAATGAGGTGAATATGGCTAAGCGCCGTAATCCAAAAAAAGAAAAGGCGCTACGGAACCAGGCATACGCCCGCAAGTTTCGTAAAAGGACCACGACAGGGCGTTTTCAAAGAAGGTTTCAGCAAAGAACGCCTAAGAGTGAAGAAGATGAGGGTGCAGCTGCTGCACCTTGAAAGAGAGAGCAAAAGGTCTTTCAACTAGCGCTAACTTGGGCCTTGGCAACAAGAATCGCTCTTCTAACTTGTTCAAACCCAGTGCCGCCGTAGCTGTTTCGAGCAGCAACGACTTGCTGGGGTGCGATTGCTTGGTAAATGTCTGACTCAAAGGCTGGATGTAGGCCTTTCCACTCCTCTATGCTCAAATCCTTGAGCAGATTGCCAGTAGCAAGGCAAGTTTTCACAACTTGACCGACAAGATTGTAGGCTTCCCGGAAAGGAACGCCTCGTGCAGCTAGATAGTCTGCTACGTCAGTAGCGTTGGAGAAATCTTCAGCTACTGCTGCTGCTAGGCGTGTGGGACGAAACTCTAGCCCTTCGCTTAGCAGAATAGTCATTGCTTCCAAACAGGCTTTGATCGTCTTAACGGTGTCAAAGAGGGCTTCTTTATCCTCCTGTAGATCTTTGTTATAGGCTAGGGGCAAGCCCTTCATCAGTACCAGCAATGCTTGGAGATGACCGCAGACTCTACCTGTTTTACCCCGTACGAGTTCAGGCACGTCGGGGTTTTTCTTTTGAGGCATGATACTAGAGCCAGTGGCACAGCTGTCTTTAAGCTTAACAAAGCTAAATTCCTCACTAGACCAAAGAATCACCTCCTCCGAGAGACGGCTGAGGTGAATCATGATTAGGCTAGCACTAGAGAGGAATTCAATGGCAAAATCGCGATCGCTTACTCCATCTAGGCTGTTGGCATAAACATCTGTCATCCCCAACAGCTTAGCTGTGTAGTGTCGGTCAATCGGAAACGTGGTTCCTGCTAGGGCTCCGCTACCCAAGGGTGAAATGTTTACCCGTTTATTGACATCTCCTAGGCGTTCCCAATCCCTCTGCGCCATCTGGAAGTAAGCTAACAGGTGATGTGCCAAACTTAGAGGCTGTGCCCTTTGCAGATGTGTATAACCAGGAATTAGGGTTTCAATGTGTTGCTCAGCTAAATTTAGTAAGGTGCCCTGAAATTGGCGTAGGCAAATGCGGATCTGCTCAATTTGATCTCGTAGGTAAAGCCGGACATCAGTACCAACTTGGTCATTCCGCGAACGTGCTGTATGCAGCTTTTTACCAACATCACCGACAAGCTCTGTTAGCCGCCTCTCGACAGCAAAATGTACATCTTCTGCCTCAATACCTGGGTTAAATTGCCCTTGGCGGTATTCCTGGCGGATTTGTTCTAATCCGGCGACCAACTGAGAAGACTCCTCAGCTGTAATAATGCCAGTGTGAGCCAGCATCTGCGCGTGGGCAATAGAGCCTGTCAGGTCGTACTCAATCAGTTCAATGTCGAAGCCAATACTGGCATTGAAGCGGGCAATTGCTGGATGTAGTGCCGAATCAAAGCGTTGACTCCAGGTCTTTTGTGTCGTTGCCGTTGGTTGTTGAGGAATTTCTTGAGCCAATTTTCCTTCGCTTCTTCGCTGCTAAAGCTTAATATTCTACTTTTAACTGTGCTTACGATCAATCAAGGCTTCTTGATAAAGACAGCAGCAGGTTAAAACGCTGAATTTTCAACCATAGGAAGTTAGACCTCTAATTATGTACCCTAGGACGATTCCTATCAGGAGTGCCCATACTTGACCTGACTGCACAAAGCTATCGAAGGAGCTTTGTACCTTTCCTAACAAATTTGGATCGTCAATATGCTGAGCTAGCACTGTCCAGTTAACTGGTAGCTTACACAACAGCTCTGCTCCTAAATTGCCACCAAGGGGTAGGCTGGATAACCCAGCAGTTAGCTCCTCCATTACGTTTGATACCATAATTCCCTCATGAAATAGCTGTCGGGGACGATTTTAAGCTGCGTTGGACCTGTCTTAACACAAAGCGAACACAGCTGGAGGTGCGCCTTATCACCAAGAGTGGTCTAAGTCTAGGAGGAATTATCTTCTCTTTGACAATCGTGGTAGGTAGCAACTATTAATGCACCTGTAGGACAACCAGAGTCATGTCATCCCCATTACTGTTAGCCGAACCAATAAATTCCTGCACTTGAGCGAATAAGTACTCCAGAATCGCTTGAGGCCCTTGGCATCGTTCACAAGCCCATTGGAAAGCACGGATCAGGTTCTCTTCTTCAAAGCGATCGCCACTGTGGTTAGCTGCATCAGTGAACCCATCAGTGTAATAGATAATCGTATCGCCAGACTCTAGCCGTACCTGTGCCTCTTCATATTGGCTCTCCGCATCCAGCCCAATTAACACGCCCAATGTATCTAGACGCTGAACTTTCAATGTTTGGGCTTGCCATAGTAGGGGTGGATTATGAGCTGCATTACTGTAAGATAAAATCCGGGTTTTAGGGTCATATTCTGAGTAAAACAGCGTCACAAAGCGGTGCGAGTTTTCTAGATCTGCATACATCACTCGATTGAGCTGTTGCAGAATTTGAGCTGGAGAGTGATTGTTGAGGACCTCTCCTCGCAGCATTCCGCGTGTCATTGTCATGATTAAACCGGCTGGAACACCTTTGCCCATAACGTCCCCAATCACCAACCCCCAACGATTGCCTGCGTCACTACTGCTTGAGCAACCTTGGTTGTGGTTAGTGGGAATAAAGTCATAGTAGTCTCCCCCCACGCGATTTGCGGGTTGGCACAAGGCAGCCACAGATATCCCTGGAATCGTCGGGCACTGGCGCGGCAGCAGTTGTAGTTGGATTTCGGCACCAATTTCTAGCTCTCGGTCTAAACGCTCTTTTTTCCGCAATTCTACAGTAAGCTCATCGTGTTCAACCGCAACTGCTGTTTGATCTGCTACAAAGCGAATTAACTTCTGTCTAGTTTCTGTCCAGGTATATTCCGAATCACGGCTAAAGACGTAGAGCCGCCCTCTCTCTATCTGCCTAACGAGGATAGGAGTTCCAAATAAATGAATATCTGGTCCCAAGTGACGACTTACCTGATCGTCTAAAGCTGCCATTGTTGACGATATGAGTTGAGTCGTGGTTAAAGAGTTTGTAAAGATATTTGTTGCAGCTTCTAATGCTTGACGGATTTGTTTCTCTTGTTGACTATCCGTCCAGTGTACCTGCTCTAACTTCACATGACCGTTAGGTTTAAATAGAACCAAAGCTCCACCATCAGCATCAGTAACCCGAGTTGCCATCATCGGAATCAGGTCCAGAAACTGATTCAGGTTGTTGAAGCTTCTAAGAGCAAATCCTAAAGAACTTAGCAGATCTTGAACCTTGCGCTGATCCCGATGCAGACGCGCCACCAGTTCCTTAAGGGCAAATACTGGAGTAATATCGGTACTGCTAGTGCGGTCAGTAGGTTGGGGGGGCGGTTGAGACAAAGACACGGTCGCTATCTAATGAAGACGGGTCTTGAGACATCAAGCTAGGCAGCACCCATTTAATTAGATTAGAGCCTAGCTGATGAAGTGTGAGGTTGAAATATACTAACCTATAATTTGCTTTCTTATGCTTCTACTTTCAAGAGAGTTAGCTGCTTAGTAGAGCTTCAACAAATTCATAACTGGAAAAGGGGCGGAGGTCTTCAATTCCCTCACCAGCACCAATAAAGCGGATGGGCAAATGCATTTGCTGGACGACAGCAAGGGCAATACCACCTTTGGCTGTGCCATCAAGCTTGGTTAAGACAACACCGCTCAACTGGGCGGCTTCTGCAAAGATTTCGGCTTGTCGCAGCCCATTTTGTCCTAAAGTGGCATCCAGAACCAGGAGGGCTTCCACTTTAGCATTGGGAGCTTTTTTGTTGACAATCCGGCGAATCTTGCTCAGTTCGTCCATTAAGTTTTTCTTGTTCTGGAGCCGCCCTGCTGTGTCTATTAAGAGTAATTCTGTCTCCCGTGCTCTAGCCGCAGCGATCGCATCAAACACAACAGCTGCTGGATCTGTGTTCTGCCCAGGATTAGCAATCACCTCTATTCCGCTTCGTTGCCCCCAAATTCTCACCTGTTCCACAGCGGCGGCTCTGAAGGTATCAGCCGCACCAATCAAACATTTGTAGCCAGATTTTTGGGCAATATGAGCAATTTTACCAATTGTAGTGGTTTTGCCAGCGCCGTTAACCCCAACAATCAACCAGATATTAAGTTTGTCTTTTTCTGGAGCGAAGGTGGGATTTTTTGCTTGTTGCAGAGGCGCATCCAGCATATCCCGCAGGATTTTTTTGAGATCGGCAATTGCCGCTTCAGGCGGCAAAACTTCTGCTCTAAGTTGATTTTGGAGAGTGTTGATAATGGTATCTGTTGCCTCCACCCCCACATCGGCTTGCAACAGTAATGCCTCTATCTCCATCACTGCTGCCTGGTTTAGTGGTCCCTGACCAACAATTGCCTTCAACTGGTTAACGAGGCTACGGCGAGTTTTGTCTAAACCTTGTCGCAGCTTCTTCAACCAAGTAATCTCTTCAACAGAGATATCTTCAGGACGCCGACCTTGTGCTGCAAGAATTTCTGCTGACCACAGAAACCCCTCATCAAACGCTAACTCTTCGGGAGCTGCTTCTACATCTGACGTTGCAGGTATTGTTGGTATTGCCTCAGATGTTTTTGCACCCTTTTGCGTCTCGACTGATTCTGAACTCTCAATAGCTGTTGCTCTGAGCCGTTCGAGTCTAGCTTGTCTTTCCGCCTCGGCTTTTGCCCAGAAGGGTAAGGGGGCTGTTTCTGCAACTTCTTTAAAAGCTGTGGCAGTCGGCTCCTCAGTTTGTTCGGTGTCTGTTGGTATAACAGTTGAATTATTGCCATCCACTGCCGTGATTGACTCAGCAGCTGCGCTATCAGCATTCGTCTCAGGAATACTTGATTCAACAACGGGCGCTTCAACACTACCAACCTCTACCCTAGGCGCTTCTGTCCCAGTGTCAGCATCTGCTACTGGCTCTGATGTTGTCTGTAGGGCTGAAGACTCGGTTCTTGCGGCAACTTCTTGTGACTGCTGCGCTCTCTGCTGCTGAATATGCTTGAAGGCAGCCTTGGCATAGAGCAACCTGTCTGTCTCCAAGTCTTGAGATGATTCCTTAGTTGAAGTCTCTTCAGTTGGTTCTTCTGATGACGGAGTGCTTGTCGTTTGTGCTTCCTGCTGGGGTGTGGCAGGACGTTTATTCAGTTGACGATTGAACCAGTTAAAAACCATTGCACCTACTTTTTTTAACCCCTTTATAATAATTAAATATAACTTCTCACTGTGGGTAAGCTGCCGCCTTAATTTGCTCTGTTACCCGGCGCAGAACACCGTTAACAAATCGGTGTCCTTCCTCTCCACTGTAGCGTTTTGCTAGTTCCACTGCCTCGTTGATTGCTACGCGCTCTGGAATTCCTAAAAACAGGATTTCTGCTACGGCAATTCGCAAGATATCCCGATCGATCTGGGCAAGGCGAGTGACTTGCCAATCCACTAGAGCTTGCGAGAGCTGTTCATCTAACTGCTGGCGTTTAACAGTCACTGTGCTGACGATCTGTAGTGCATAGCTGCGGACTTCTGATTGATTAGCTAAATTAATTAATTCTGGTAGTTCCACTGCTGTGCCCACGCGGTTGATTGCTGTCTGAGTGAGTTCAATCGCCTCTTCCACCATAGCTCTAGCAGTCTCTAAATCGGCTGAGCGAGTTTGACTATTGAGGAGGCGATCGCTCCCGCGCTGGAGTTCGGCGGCAGCATTGACGAGAGTGTCTTGCACCTCTGTGGTCATAGTCCGTACCGCTGCCAAGATTAGATTAGACAGTTGCTGTGTTTCTAGTTTTTCTGGTGATTGTGGCAACTGACTCAGACCCAACAGCGCCAGTTCACGAGCAATACGACGGGGTTGCATATGTTAAGCTTTGCTTTTTTGACAACGGTTTTTCTAGATGTAGCTCACCCGTAAGAATTAAGGGAGCAACGTTTGCACTCTAACTCCCTCAACTTAGCACTTCCACGTTGGTCCCATGCCGAGTTGCTCAAGCAAACATAGTGGTATCTTGTTTCTCATAAGGAGCACGAAGATTTGAGCCAGTTAGCACGAGACTTTATTCAGCAGAGCATCAAATTATGCGATCGCCTGTGCCGAGAAAAGGAGAAACGCCGACAGCTAAGAAATAGAGTCGCAGCCTTTTCTCTTGTAGCTCTGACTGCGCTGGCTAGCTTTACCTTTTATCAGTGGCATGATGCCCAGAAGAATAGCGTAAATGTTTTAACTGAAACCTCTGAAGCTTTCTTAGTTGCCGATAGACAGCTTGCCGCTTTGGTCTCTGCTAGGCATTCTGGTAAACAAATTAAAAACGCTATCTTATTCCAAGATGCTCCTACGAGTCAGATCGCAGGTGTGGCACTACAACAAGCAGTTTACAATGCGCAAGAGCATGATCTATTGGAAGGGCATAGTCGTCCCGTTAGTAGCATAGTTTTCAGCCCAGATGGTAAGACGTTAGCTTCTGGTAGTTATGACAACAGCATCAAACTCTGGGATATCGCCACAACCCAAGAAAACACAATTTTGGAAGGGTATACTCGTCCGAATCAGTAGTGAAGTGCTCCGCCTGGATGCAAGACTTTGGCTCCTGGTAGTTATGAGAGACTGTAGGAACTCGACGTCCCGCTCTTTGGCAGCAAAGATCGCAAGCTCAAAGTTGGTTTACTAATCTAGACAAATAGTATAACATTACACAGTTTTACGCAGATTATTTGTATACTGTATACGAAATGAGTTGCTCAATGATGTCGAGCCTTTTAACTCACAATCGTTAAACGTTTTTCATCAACCCGCATCAATCTAAAAGTCACGTAAAAGATGGCATTTGTTACAAAATCAGTGTCCAAGAGGATTAATAATGTCAGCACCGATTGAGGCAGATACTCACTAAATTCTCGAAGGAGGGAATTCCCTCCTCATAGCCTTTTGTACGGTTTGAGCAACAATCCCTTGTTTCATTTATTACAAAATCAGTATTCAGTTTGAGGAGCAACGATGTCAGCACCGATTGAGGCAGATATTCACCAAGTTTCCGAAACAGAGGTATCCCGTCCTCATAACCTTTTGTATGGCTTGAATGACAATCCCCCGTTCTCTGAAGCTATTTTTGTCGCACTACAGCATGTCTGCGCGATTTTTATTCCCATAGTTACACCAGCTTTCTTAGTCTGTACCGCCCTGGGGCTAGATGGCGCAACAACAGCATACCTTTTAGGGATGTCGCTGTTCATTTCAGGAATAGCAACATTTATCCAAGCTAGAAAAGTTGGGCCAATTGGTTCTGGTTTGCTGAGCATTCAAGGCACGAGTTTTGCCTTCGTATCTCCGATGCTGGCGGTTGCCACATCTTCTCTCAAGCAGGGAATGACTCCATATGAAGCGTTGTCGCTGATTTTAGGACTTTGCTTCTTCGGTTCATTTATCCCCATTATCGCCAGCCGCTTTCTACATCTAACGCAGAAGATTTTCACGCCATTAGTTACGGGTACGGCAGTCACCTTAATTGGGTTGACCCTAATTAAAGTTGGCATGACCTACATGGCGGGTGGAGCAGGTGCCAAACATAATGGCACGTTTGGCAGCTTGCAAAACTGGGCGCTGTCAGGAATTGTGTTTGCCATTGTGATGGTTTGTAGTGCCAGTACGAACAAGTTCTTGCGGATGGGGTCAATTATCATCGGGTTGGCGGTTGGCTTTGTCATCTCCCTGTTTCTCGGTATTGTCGATTTCAGCAAGTTGTCTGGCTTACCTCTATTCAACTTTCCCATTCCATTCCGCTTTGGTCTGAAATTCGATTGGGGTGTCTTCGTTTCCTTCGCAATTATCTATATTGCTCTAACGCTAGAGGTGATTGGAGACATCACCGCAACATCGATGGTAACAGGTGAGCCTATTAAAGGAGCCACATTCTTCCGACGCTTAAAGGGTGGCATTTTGGGAGATGGTTGTAATTCTTTGTTGGCTTCAATATGTGGTAGCTTCCCGGTTGTCACACTAGCACAAAACAACGGTATCATCCAACTTACAGGGGTTGGCAGTCGGTTCGTTGGCTACTATGTTGCTGCCGTATTGGCGTTTCTAGGATTGTTCCCGATTGTTGGGGGTTTTCTTAGAACCACTCCAACAGCAGTGTTTGGGGGAGCCGTAATGCTAATGTTTGGTACGGTTGCAGTTGCTGGATTTAATATTTTGCGTAGCATAGAAATGACGAATCGCTCGTTTGTGATTCTTGCCGTTTCGCTTTCTGCCGGATTAGGTGTTACGTTTGTTCCTGAGTCGTTAGAAAACTTCCCTGGGTTTTTGAAGAACATTTTGGAGTCTGGTATTGCTACTGGCTCACTCTTTGCGTTGGTCTTGAATCTACTTCTGCCTAATCGGACTCCCCCTCAGACACCAAAACCAGAAACGGCAATGGTAAAGAACAATCCCAATGTGATTCATTAGTTCATCAGTGCCCACAGTCGCTGTAGTGTAGTGGTAGGAGAATGAGATTGATTTTCAGATTCTGAGGTCCAGCACCGCTCTAGATATTCTACCTGTTGCTCCTGATCGACAAGTTCATCGACTAGCAAACAAATTAGTGATCGCCAAATCATTTTCAATCCCAATCGAGATTTGGGTATGTTAACAGACCGATTCTGGAGGGAAGCTGGAAGTAATTCCAATTGTTTATAAGCTTGCCACTGATATTCTTCTCGGCTACGGTTAGATAATTGCATCGTGAACCTCCTCAATTGCTAGATTGCAGGATGCACTTCCAAACCTGTCACCACACGACCTCGCTGTTGGATGAGTTTGTAGGTGTATGTTCGAATCTTTTTCTGTGCCTTACGCTACTATTCTACAAAACTTTTTCAATTATTGCCACTCTGCCGTCGGGTAGAAACAGCGGAGAGGGAACTAGCACGATACCTAGGAGGCTGTTGACAATTTGACAATGCCAAACCTTCGCGCTGAGCAAGCTTTTTACTCTAGCGTTGTCATTGAGCATATTGTGATAACGGGCAAAGAATTTGCCTTTAGAACATGGCATACCGAACTCACTCGTACCGCCCAACAGCATGAAGGATTCCTACGGATGGATCTCTGCCCACCTCTAGATTGTAAGGATGGGGTTATCAAATGGTATTCCATCATACATTTCGACTCCCCAGCACATTTGAATAGTTGGTTAAAGTCTGACGAGCGCAAGCAGTTGATGAAGTTAGGGCAGCAACTTGTGCGGGCTTACCGATTCAAATCGTTTACGACTGGATTGGAGGGTTGGTTTTCCCATCAGTCCGGTTTGGAGCAATCTGGCTTAGGACCTCCAGCCTGGAAGCAAGTTCTGGCGGTGGTAATGGGACTATATCCTACAGTGATGACTCAATTATCAGTGTTCGCCGCCTTTGGCATTATGAAAGCTTGGCCGCCAGCTATTTCGACCTTGATCAGTAATCTCATGAGTTCCTCGATTTTGACTTGGGTAGTCATGCCGTTGGTGACGCGATTGATGAGTTTTTGGCTGCGACCTGCTCATCGAATTCCCTCATGCAAGAATGACATTGTAGGAACGGTACTCGTTCTAGTTGCCCTAGGATTCATGGTTGTTCTGTTTAACGAGTTACATCATTGATTACTTTGGTTTTGGTAGTTAACAACACGTTTCTCAGTTAGACAATCTATCAGCATAGGAGGACTGCCGATTGAGGTAACGTTTTTTCATCATGAGCCTCCTGACCAATGCAACCGAGCTGGCGATTGAGAAAGACCTAAAGCAATTTCTGATCGTGCTGCTAGTCGCCCTCAGTACTGCCAGTCTGCCCAAAATTTTTACTTGGTTTCGCCAAGTTCCCTACACGCTCTTGCTGGTGATTGTTGGCTTGGGGTTAGCACTCGCTGACGTGCGCCTCCTTGACTTATCACGTGGAATGATTTTATTAATCTTTCTGCCCCCAATTTTGTTTGAAGCGGCTTGGAAGATGAAATGGGCAGACTTGCGTCAAGAAGTTTTGCCTAGTAGCTTGTTTGCTGTTGGTGGCGTACTCGTTTCAATTATAGGCGTAGGTTAGGCACTGCATCAATGGATGAATGTTCCATGGCTCACCGCGTTGGTGACCGGAGCTTGTCTCTCAGCAACGGATTCAGCCTCTGTCCTTGGTGTATTTCGAGAAGTAGGAGCAGGAAAACGCCTCACAACGCTACTTGAGGGTGAAAGCTTATTTAATGGCATAGTCGAGTTTGGGCTCCTTAACAAACGCACCCCGTCCTTGCAGTCGGTAAACAAGACCTTTCTCAACTAAAGCAGTAACGGCTTGACGCGCTGTCAGGCGATGAACGCCATGCTGTGTTGCCAATTCATTTTCAGATGGGAGGTGATCGCCAGGCTTGTAAGCTCCAGCCAAAATTTGTGCCATTAACTGGCTGGCAATCTGGTCATAAAGGTAATCGTCACTCCGGTGCATAGGGAAACTGGAAACAACGTAAATAGTTTCACCTAGTTCTTAACGTATTCGCAAAAATAGGCAATATTACCATTAACCCAGGTTGTTGTAACTTGAGGCAAGTTGTTGACTTGCTCTAAGGCAACCAGATCGGCTCGCTTACCAACAGCAATTTCGCCACGATCCCTCAATCCCAACGCTTGAGCAGGATTCATAGTTACAAGCGCAATCGCCTGTGGCAACGTCAACTCAGAGATCCTTGGCAGAAGAAAGACAGCTGCAAGAAGAGCGCCAGGATTATAGTCAGAGCAGAGGCAACTCACCACATGGTGATGAATAGCAGTAATTGCCTTCATAGAACCACTCTGACTTTGTCCGCGTAAGATATTGGGTGCACCGAAAATGGTATACATTCCCAATGACTTCGCAGCTTTTGCTGTTTCTAGATTGACTGGAAACTCACTCAAATTTACACCCAAGTCTGCCATTGTTTGTACTCGTTCTGGAGTGTCATCATCATGGCTCGCAATCTCGACGTTTTGGTGAAGTGCCTTTGTAATTAATGTTTCAATGCGCGATTGGGTTCTGGATGCATTTTCCAGCTTTCGTTGTGCCATTGCTTCGGCTTCGACAACTGTTTTCTTATACGTCCGTGAAATGTAGTTCTGGTATGCCTCTAAGTCCTTGAATTGCCCCTGTCCTGGTGTGTGATCCATCGATGACACCAGATGCATGGCATTTTCCGCTAATAGGTCTAGAAGAATCTGTAATCCTGTTGGATCGGTAATTTCGTAACGACAGTGAACCCGATTGTCCACCAAGGCATGAGGTTGGTAAGTATGAATTGCTCGGACAATTTCGGCAGCAATGTTGTTGTTACGAACACCCAACTCCTCATGAGCGAAGGAAATTGCGTGAAAGGGAGTAGTAATGCCTGCCATTGCATTGCGACGGTCAATTTGGGCCATCGCAAAATTCATAGGAAGTAATGTACCAGGACGTGGTTCAATTTCTTTCTCGATTGCATCACAGTGCAGATCGATCATTCCTGGCATTAAGACCTTACCAGTTAGATCAATAACATCAGAATTTGTAACAGTAGCTGGGTTAATGGCAGCGATCACACTGTCTTCTATCAGCAATGAAGCATCTTCTAAAATCTCATTTGCTAGAATTATTTGAACATTTGTCAATATAGTTCTCATATCACTCACCCAGTAGCTTAACTTGCAAGTATTGGTGGTTCTGCTACAGCAGGTTGAAGCTGCACTTCAAAATCTGCTAATTCCTTGACGAGCATTGAATCGTGGAAAACAGCTAGAATGCCTGTACCTGCCTTTTTAAGATTGCGAATCATCTCAATGACTCGCTCTACTGAGGTGCGATCGAGACTGGCAGTAGGTTCATCAAGAAGTAGCAAGCGGGGACGTAGGATCATAGCCCTTGCTAGATTAACCCGCTGCTTCTCTCCACCTGAGAAGGTCATCGGAGAGATCCCCCAGAGGCGTTCAGGTAAATGAATGTGGGACAGTAATTCTTGCGCTCGAATTCTTGCCTCAGATCGAGAGATACCTAAATCAAACAACGGTTTTGCAACAACATCAATCGTCGATTGTCTAGGTAGGCAGTGGAGAAACTGAGTTGCCAAGCTAATTTCTGTGTGACGTAGTTGAAGAATTTCTTGTTCATTTGCCTGAACTAGATCTATCCAATCACCTTCATCTGTGTGATAGTAGATAGCTCCTTGACTCGGTAAGTAAGTCCGGTAGATGCATTTGAGCAGACTGGATTTTCCCACACCAGAAGGTCCGGTTAGTGCAGTCAGTCTACCTGCGCTAACTTCTAAAAACATGCCTACAACTGAAGGAATATGCTTCCTTTGCTCATGCAAGAAGAAGTGTTTACTCAAGTTTTCAGTCCGTAAAATGAGCTTTGCTGTCATTTACCATAACCTCACAAAGCTGATGCGACCAGTTGCTGAGTGTACGCATGCTGTGGATCTTCTAAAATTTGATCTGTTAAACCAGACTCCACAATATGTCCGTATTTCATAACAAGGGTCCGCGCTGCCAAGAGACGAATTACTCCCAGGTCGTGGGTAACGACGATCATTGCTACCTGGAGTTCTTGTTGGATCTCTAAAATTAAATCGAGTATTTTTGCCTGGATAGATAG
>JAFASY010000105.1 GCA_019244235.1 Chroococcidiopsidaceae cyanobacterium CP_BM_ER_R8_30 | reverse complement strand
GCGATCGGGCGGACATTGAGCGGATCTTTAATCCACTGTTCGAAGTTACCTTGCCAGGCGACGTGGAACAGGAGGCTAGAGGCCCACAGAAAGATGATTGCCACTTGAGCAAAGTGGGTACCGAAGATCTTTTGGTAAAGATTCTCCTCCGTCATGCCATCGTGGCTTTCAAAGTCGTGAGCCTGGGCAATCCCATACCAGAGCCGACGTGTAGTCGGATCTTGAGCGAGGTCCTGGCTAAATTTGGGAAATTTTGTCGCCATGGATTTTACTAATATCCTCCATTTAGCTCATACAACAAATTGCTAATTTCAGTTGATTCAGCAACCTATTGTTATGGCAATAAATCTATCATTAAAGATATATAAAAAATGCAGTAATTAGAAAAAAATAAGGGATAAATTACAAAATTTAACACTCATATCTGTCATTACCAATACTACTAATTTTAATACTTTAAAGTCAATAATCTACAATAAACTTCTCTACAAGCATTTTTCAGTTTGCAGGGGGATTGTAAAAATATTTGTCTAAAGTAGCAGAAAAATATCTCCCATAAAAGCCACTCTAATGAGGTTGGTTTAGATTTTTACATTAAATAAAAATAATTAAGTTCTTTGTTGAAAGAACAAAAAAAACTGACTTGTCAGGGTGATGTGTATCAGTTTTATTTGAGTTGTGGAATTATTCGTTTGTAAATGATAAATATAGTAAGGGTTGAGATTTTATTGCACTTCTAACTAAAGAGGTATATTAGTTTCAAAGTAATTGTTGATTTAGATACAAAGTACTGTTACAAATCGAGTCATTTTCAATTTTTACCCTTGAGAGTATCGTGTTTTAAATCACATTTTAACTTTATGTTGAACTACTTCTTTTGTATGAGGCTAATTAAAACTCTAAAAAATACCCTTGTTTATTGATAAGCCGATAAGCCAATCAAAATCCTACTCCGGTAGTGAGTGTGAACTGGTTAAACATGCTTTTTTAGTTAGTGCCAGTGAGAAAGACAAGTTTGACCTAGGATTATTGGATTCAACGCCGCCCAACTACTTATCTCATAAAGATTCTGTTTGAAGTTAGAAGTTATGGCTATTTCACTCAAATCCCTCCCAAACCAAGTCATTGTCATTACAGGTGCCAAAGCGCGGTATTGGTTTAGTGACCGCTAGGATGGCTGCACAGCAAGGGGCAAAACTTGTTTTGGCAGCGCGAAACGAGGCTGCCCTCCGTCAACTGGTCGAGGAAGTACAAAACAAAGGTGGTCAAGCAATTTATGTCACTGCTGATGTCGGAATAGAAGAAGACGTTAATCGCATTGCAGATGCAGCGATCGTAGAGTTTGGAGGCTTTGACACTTGGGTCAACAACGCAGGCATATCTATATTTAGTCGCTGCATGGACGTTTCAATCCCCGACATGAAGCGTATGTTTGACACTAACTTTTGGGGTGTTGTCTACGGCTCACGCGCTGCTGTTAACCACTTTAGGCAGCGCGGAAGTAGCGGAGCACTCATTAATGTAGGTAGCTTTTTAGGGGATCGGGCAGTGGCAGTCCAGTCAACATACTCGGCTTCAAAGCATGCACTACATGGCTGGACGGATGCCCTGCGGATGGAGTTGGAGGCTGATGAGTTACCTATCTCCGTCACACTGATTCACCCCGGACGGATCGATACGCCATATAATGAACATGCTCGGAGCTACATGCCTAAGCAACCTGCCCACCGCGGTATGATCTACCCATCAGAAGCCGTGGCTGAAGCGATCCTGTATGCGGCAGAGCATCCGAAACGCGATATGTTTGTAGGCTTCCAAGCCAAGATTCTCGCGGTAATAGGTGCCTTAGCGCCACGGCTGACGGACAAGTTGATGGAGATTTGGGCATTTCCCTCCCAGCAATCCGATCGCCCCTCTCGTGATCGGGAAGACAACGCACTCTATCGGGCTGGATATGGGATGCACGAGCGGGGAACTCATCAGGGATGGATTCGCTCCGGTAGTTTGTACGTGAAAGCAGTGAAGCATCCAGCGATCACCGCAATGGCCATAGCTGGTATTGGTGTGACAATCTGGTTGCTAACGACATCCGTTGTTCAAAGTTACTAAGAATCTAGGATTGGGTATGATTTGATGGAGCCCTTCTGCTGGTTAATGCCCTAGAAGCACATTAGCTAGATTGGAGCTTAATTATGAGACTGGCAGTAACGGCAGAACCCGTTCGCTGAAAGCTTCAAGCCTGTAAGAAAGTAATCCAATAATGAATATTTCTGCTCTCTAATGGGAATTTTAATTTCAGGAAAAGCCAAATGAAATTATTTGTAATTAGATATGCTACACAGAGGTAGCTTAAATCTCCCTCTTACGGCAATAGTAAGTAATTCTATAGAAAGGGGTCAAAAACTATAGTTTTGAGAAATACTTGAGTTGTAGAGTTAAGTAAATATGTCCTTTTTTAAGGTCGAGCTATGAACTACAGACATAACAGTGACGAAATTACGCTCTTTCTGATTCAAACCCTTACAGGATATGATGTGATACCAGCTAACTTTGGATGGCACATTCATAAAGGAGACGATTACTATGGACTCCTTGAATATCAAGAAACAAAAGGATGGCAAGGGGATGCTTTCAATCATCTTCCTCTTGAGTTTAAGGAACAACTTAAAAGCTTTGGGCAACCAAGTTATTCGCTATCCAAATTGGCAGCTTAGGTTGAGGCAGGTGAGTTTGAGAAAAATATCCTCAAACTCACCTGCCTCAGTTTACCTACCCTTTGCTAGCCAATCCTGCGCTGCTTTTTCCGCTGCTCTAGGGGTATAGTAAATTTTCCGCTCTCCAAACACCACGCCGCTTGCACTAACCAATCGAAACTCCCAGCAGTCAGCATCTGTAGTGTAAAACACTACTAGGATAAATTCTCGAATGCCAATAACCTGGTGGATAGTAGTTCTAGACATCACGGTAGAAGCATATTGTTATTTGTCTGGATTAGGCTTACAAAGCTAAAAGCCTTAATTCTGCTGTAAGAGTTCTTTGTAAGTTGCTTCACTGATTACTATGTGTTGGTAAAGCTTAATCCAGAAATCTCTGGCTTGTTCAAGACTCATTTCCTCATGCAGATGCAATTTTTCTTAACACTCCAGAATTAGCAAATTCTTACAAGGTTATTTTTACTTCTAACTGTATAGTTTATCGTTCAACCGCGAGAAGACCCCCGGTAAACCGGGGATGAATCGTGGACAGGGTATATGCTACTGATATTCTCGAAGTTTGCTAGAATATACGTAGAGCGTCACACCTCGAAAGAGAGTTAGACCGTCCGCCAGCGGTATAGTGGTAACCAATCCCGAAGAGAGGCGTCGTAAATCCAGGTGACGGGAGACTCAAGAGGTAGCGAAAACTCTTAAAACAGCTAGAGAACTTAACAGTTCCAAATCCAGAAAAGTTAAAATTCAGTGTTTCAAAATGTACTCTGGGGCGCAGAGGAACATGGGGAAAGAGAGGAACAGTTTATAAGACACTCTCAAAAAGTACCTGAAAGCTTGAGGAGAGAAGGACCGCTGGAGCTAATTGAACTAGGCTAGACATTTGGTGCATTTTGTACGGATGTTTGGTTTAGAGATTGCCAGCAATGGACAGTTAGTTTTAAGTCAGCTCGTTGATCCAAGAATCCCCCGACTGGTCGGTGGGAGGGTCAATAAACGCTAAGCCGTGGTAGGGACAGACGAGAGTATCTCCCTCAACCCATCCCAATGCCAAACTGGCTCCTCGGTGAGGGCAGATGTCTTGCCAAGCCATGACTTGTTCTTCACACCGCTATAGAACCAAGTCTTGCCCCAATAATCGGGTTTTTTGAACTTTCCCTTTTTGTAAGTCTTGGGATCGCGCTACGACATGCCAGTCATTGAGCAGAACCAGGTCGTTTACGATCTTCAGCCTTTTGCTGGGTTGCGATGTTCATAAATTGCTTTTCTCAAAAAATAAAATTAAGTCTTTGAAAAATGCTTGATTATTGTATTTCTTATGTCTTACTTTGGGGTGACTTTCGCGTATCACTGCTCCTTCCATCTCAAAGACAATTCGTTTGACGCTTCTTCCTTTGGATTGATTTTGTAAAACAAAAAATAAGTTATCCTCCGGAGGCAGATCTCTGAGCTTCAGGAATTATGGTTCTATCTCTATATTGAATGTCCTGTTAAACAGTTGAATTAACCATATGATTTCTCAGTATTACCCTCATTGCACTGTCACTGCATCTTTTTTGAAAACCTGTGTTTAACTATCTTCCGCCCCTTAACGAGCATAACCTTCCTTATCCCGATACCATTCACCCAATCGTGGTGCATTTCGTGATTGCGATGGTGCTGTTTGCAGTGTTTTGTGATATCACTGGGTATTTCACAAAAAATCCCAAACTGTATGAAGTCAGTTGGTGGAATCTGACCTTCGCGACGGTTTCAATCTTCATTGCAATTATTTTTGGACAGATCGAAGCTGGTCTGGCCGAACCTTATAGAGCATCTGTTTCAACGTTGAACGTCCATACAGTATTAGGCTGGTCGCTTTCAGGAATTCTGGCGCTCGTCACCGGATGGCGCTATGTGATTCGGTTGCAGGAAAGACCGCAGTTACCCATTCCTTACCTCGCAGTGAGTGTACTGCTAGTTGGGCTAGTTTGTATTCAATCTTACCTGGGCAGTTTACTCGTTTGGGTTTATGGCTTACACACAATTCCTGTTGTAGATGCAATTAGAGGAGGTCTGTCATGAATCCAGACCTGCTGGAACAGTGGGGGAGTTTGGGAGTTAATGGGTTGCCATATATAATTCCCATCCATCCCAATCTGGTGCATCTAACTCTAGGGTTATTTATCGCGGCGATCGCCTTTGACATTGTAGGAGCGCTATTTCCCGTCGAGAAAGCAGTTTTTAAGTTTCTGGCGATTCCCGTGAC
Source organism: Chroococcidiopsidaceae cyanobacterium CP_BM_ER_R8_30 (assembly GCA_019244235.1). Lineage (GTDB taxonomy): Bacteria > Cyanobacteriota > Cyanobacteriia > Cyanobacteriales > Chroococcidiopsidaceae > JAFAVL01. The sequence continues at coordinate 5,886 of JAFASY010000105.1, read as the reverse complement.
TCGCTCGTCGCTGTTTGATGTTGGTTGGTATAACCTAGTGGCATCAGCCATCGTTACCTTTTTTACCGTCATGGCTGGTTTGTTTGAGGTTTCTTTGGCTGTACCGCTTGCGGATGTCACTAGCGCCTGGGGATTACATGCCCTGCAAACGATGATTCTGCATGGCGTGGGAGGGGTACTGATTTTAACCTTAATTGTGGGAATGACCGTTTGGCGTGGTTTTCAACGCTATCAGTGGCGCAAAGACATGGCAAGACAGGTACAGTGGAGTTATCTTGCTGCTGGTTTATTTATCTTTGCTTTGATGTTCGTGCAGGGAACATTGGGTGCACATCTGGGTGGTGAGTTTGGCGTTCACATCACAGCGGATCAAATGCTGCATTTAGGTGAAAATCCTAATCAACTGTAGTTCGGATCGGTCAGTTCCTTAATTTATTTGGCGATCGCTCTTCATGATGAAACTCCGCGCAATTCTAATAATGACGGTCTATGGCATCCTAGTCACGCTGGCTAGCTTGTGGATGGCAAAGCAATCTTATTCCTGGTTTCCACCAGAAGCGTCAGCAGAAGCGAAGTTGCTGGATGATTTATTCAGTCTCTTTACTGGGTTAGGCACATTCATTTACTTAGGTGTGATCGGACCTTTCCTCTACTCGTTGATCTTTCATCGAGCTAGTAAGTATGACATGAGCGATGGTCCACCTATTGAAGGCAATATCTGGCTGGAGATTGTCTGGACGGCAACGCCATTGATTTTGGTGTTAACGCTTGCCTTTGTGAGTTATCGTACTTACGAAAAAATGGCGGTGCGGGGTCCAATGGAGCTGGTACATTTGCACATGCCTCAGATGATGCAGTCTGCTTACGCTGAACCCTTTGATAGCAAACCTCAGCAAGAAATCCAGAATGCTTTAATAACTGCTCCCATTGAGCAGGTTGACGTGATTGCTAAACAATGGGCGTGGGTTTTCCATTATCCTAAACAGGACATCACCAGCACTGAGTTACACTTACCAGTCAATCGTCGGGTGCGGTTCACATTGCATTCAGAGGATGTGTTGCATGGCTTTTACATTCCGGCATTTCGCCTGAAGCAAGATGTCGTGCCCAATCACGAAATCAATTTTGAACTAACTCCTGTTAAAACCGGAACTTATCGCCTGCGCGATTCCATGTTTAGTGGCACTTACTTTGCAGCAAATCAGGCAGATGTTGTTGTTCAGCCACTTGACGAGTATCAACAATGGCTTGCCGATGCTGCTAGTCAGTCACCCACTCCTGCCTTTAATCGGGCTGTTTTTGAGTACAGCAAAGCGAACGATCGAGAAGGTGCAACGAAAGACAAGGTAGCTGTTCGCGGTTGGGACACTATCCCACCTGCATCGCCACCTGTAGTGAATTATGCCCCATGAGACAATTCGCAATTGCAAGAACGCAATTCGCAATTAACAGCGATCGAAGGATTTAGTAGCTTATGACAAACATCTCGATTGAGGCTCCAGAAACTGTTCGCGGACAGCCATATCCTGGTGCGCCTGACAACTGGAGGCGATTCTTTACCTTCAGCACCGATCACAAAGTCATCGGCATTCAATACATCGTCACATCGTTCTTCTTTTTCCTGATTGGTGGCACGTTTTCGATGATTATGCGGGGCGAACTCATTACCCCCGATGCCGATCTTGTCGATCGCACTGTCTATAATGCACTGTTCACTATGCATGGCTCGGTCATGCTGTTTCTGTGGACATTCCCCGTTTTAGTAGGACTGGGAAATTATCTCGTACCGCTGATGATTGGGGCACGAGATATGGCATTTCCCCGGCTCAATGCGGTTTCTTTCTGGATGATTCCGGTAGTGGGCGTGTTGATGCTGTCCAGTTTCCTGGTGCCGGGAGGTCCGTCACAGTCAGGATGGTGGGCATATCCGCCTGTGAGTTTGCAAAACCCTACTGGAAATCTAATCAACGGACAGGTGTTATGGATTTTGGCAGTAGCAGTTTCCGGTGTGTCTTCCATCATGGGCGGGGTGAACTTTGTTACCACCATCTTCCGAATGCGGGCACCGGGAATGACCTGGTTTAGAACACCTGCCTTTGTCTGGTCAGTGCTGGCAGCGCAGTTAATTCAACTCTATGGACTGCCAGCACTAACCGGGGGGGCAGTCATGCTGTTGCTTGATATCACGATCGGCACCAGTTTTTTTGCACCGGAGCGGGGTGGCAATCCTGTTCTGTATCAACACTTTTTCTGGTTTTACTCCCACCCCGCAGTCTATGTGATGGTGCTGCCAGCGTTCGGGATCTTTTCCGAAGTTTTGCCCGTTCATGCCCGTAAGCCCCTATTTGGCTATCGGGTGATTGCGGCATCATCTATCTTAATTACGGTTGTCAGTGGTTCGGTATGGGTGCATCACATGTTTGCCAGTGCAACCCCCAGTTGGATGCGGATACTGTTTATGGTGACATCAATGCTGGTTGCCATTCCATCTGGTATCAAGGTGTTTGGTTGGGTCGCAACGATTTGGGGTGGTAAGATCCGCTTCACCACGCCAATGCTATTTGCGCTTGGTGGCATTAGTAACTGGTTATTTGCTGGAATTACCGGAATTTTTCTTGCTTCTGTGCCGATCGATATTCACGTCAACAACACCTACTTTGTGGTCGGACATTTTCATTACGTGCTGTATGGCGCGATCGTCATGGGTATCTATGCTGCGATCTATCACTGGTTTCCCAAAATGACCGGACGCATGTATTACGAAGGATTGGGCAAACTGCACTTTGCCTTGACCTACCTGGGAACGGCGTTAACTTTTCTGCCCATGCACCCTGCTGGATTAATGGGTCTGCCCCGTCGCGTTGCCTCCTATGACCTGGAATTTGCCTACTGGAATGTCATCGCCAGTATTGGCGGTTTTCTATTGGGGCTATCTACGCTACCCTTTATTCTTAACATGGTGAGTTCCTGGATTCGGGGCGAGAAAGTCGGCAACAATCCCTGGCGGGCATACGGCTTAGAGTGGCTCACCTCTTCACCACCCACAGTCGAAAACTTTGAAGAACTGCCGATTGTCGTTTCTGGTCCCTATGGCTACGGTCGTAGCAGACCCTTGGTCGGGAACATTCCTAATCCAGGCTTGACTGAATTTCCTGAATCTCTAACGCAGCAAAAATCATGACAGCAGAAAGAGCCAACCCCTCCGGGGAGCTACGCAACGCGCAAGAGGTTGAAGTTAACGTTCGACACCACCAAGAGCATGACGCAGCAGGCAATAGTAAGTTTGGCTTTATCGCATTTTTGCTATCAGAAAGTGTCATTTTCTTAAGCTTCTTTGCGGGTTACATTGTCTACAAAACTACTACCCCTGACTGGTATCCATCTGGTGTGACTGGTTTGGAAACCAGAGAGCCATTTATTAATACGCTGGTGCTGGTATCCAGTAGTTTTGTGATCTACGTGGCTGAGCGTTATTTACACGATAAGAAACTGTGGGGCTTTCGCCTATTTCTTTTAGTCACGATGGCGATGGGTAGCTATTTCCTATTTGGACAAGCGATGGAATGGCGCAGTTTACCCTTTGGCTACCAATCCGGCCTGTTCGGCGGCACCTTCTTCTTATTAACCGGATTTCATGGGTTGCATGTCCTCACCGGAATTCTGCTGCAAACCTTGATGCTGGGGCGCTCGTTTATGCCCGGTAACTACGACAATGGTTTTTTTGGTGTTGAAGCAACGTCCTTATTCTGGCACTTTGTCGATGTCATCTGGATCGTGTTGTATACGCTAATTTATGTCTGGCAGTAGGAGATTCCTATGATCGTTGACGACCAATACTATGACGTGATTATTATTGGTACGGGTGCAGGTGGCGGGACATTGGCTCGAAAGCTGGTACCTACTGGTAAAAAGATCTTGCTGCTTGAGCGGGGAGAACTGATCTACCGCGAAAGTTCAGAGTTAGTCGATACAGAAATTTTTAAGAAAGAGCAATTTCATGCGCCTGAATCCTGGCAGGACAATACAGGAGAGCCATTTTATCCGCAAACATATTACGCCGTTGGTGGCAATACAAAAATCTGGAATGGCGTTTTGCAGCGAATGCGCGAACGTGACTTTGAGCAAGTGCAACATCAAGGTGGGGTTTCTCCGGCATGGCCGCTGAAATATCAAGACTTTGAGCCTTACTACACAGAAGCTGAGAAGCTGTATCAAGTCCATGGTAAAGTCGAAGATGACCCCACAGAGCCGCCCCATAGCGAAGCCTATCCTTTTCCAGAAGTTACCCATGAGCCGATGGTACAGCGCATTGGCGACACCCTTACAGAGCACGAGTTGCATCCTGTTCATTTACCCCTAGGGTTGGGCGATCGCGGTAGAACCGATGCTGAAGACACTGGAGTTAGTCCAGTCCTCAATAGCGAAAATGTGACACTTCAAACCTCTGCTCATGTTGTTTCTTTGCATACCAACCCATTAGGTTCAGAGATTAAAGCAGTTGAGGCAAAAATTGGGGAACAGTCCTATTTATTTTTAGGCGATATTGTGGTGCTTGCCTGTGGTTCTGTGAACTCGGCGGCATTGCTACTGCGGTCTGCCAACGAAAAACATCCTAAAGGAATTGCCAACGGCTCAGATCAGGTGGGACGAAATTTGATGAAACAACTGCTGTCGGTTGTAGTGCAGTTAACCTCCACCGCTAATTCTGGGTCCTTTTCCCGCACACTGGGGCTCAATGATTTTTATTGGGGAGATCAGGATTTTCCGTATCCGATGGGTCATGTGCAAAACTCTGGTGGTATCTTGCAAGATGTCATTTTTGCAGAAGCACCACCGATTTTATCGGCATTGTCCAGGCTGATGCCAAATTTTGGCTTGCGGCAGTTAGCAACCCATTCCATCGGCTGGTGGCTGAAAACGGAAGACTTGCCCCATCCCAAAAATCGCGTCCACTACGTGGGAGAAAAACTGCGAATTGATTACACGGCAAATAATGTAGAAGCGCACGAGCGCTTGATATATCGTTGGGTCGATGTATTAAAAAGCGTTGAGCAGTCTCAGCCCAATATATTTAACCGCACAACCCATCCTCGCAGTGATATGCCTGTACAAGTCGTTGCTCATCAGTGCGGCACCTGTCGGTTTGGAGAAGATCCAGCAACTTCTGTGTTGGATCTGAACTGTCGCACCCATGAAGTGCATAATCTTTATGTCGTAGACAGCAGTTTTTTCCCATCGCATGCCAGTGTTAGTCCTGGCTTAACTGTCATTGCCAATGCTCTGCGGGTGGGCGATCGCTTAATTGAGGAGTTGAAGTAGAACATATTGTTTTTACGGGAGCAAATAGGCACATAACATTTAGCATTCGGAGTAATGCTAATCTGGGTTTACAAAGCTTTTTATAGTGAAAGGTGGAATATCCACATGGCAACAGGTTTTACTGGCGGCTGCATGTGCGGAGCTATCCGCTACGAATCCTCCTTAGAACCCCTTGGAATGGGAATTTGCCACTGTCGTGATTGCCAGCGAGCAACAGGTAGTGCATTTGCCGCGGCGCTGATTGTGCCACGCAGTGCTGTGACTATTACCGGAGAAGTGAAGTATTACGATGTAACAGGCGATAGTGGCAATTTAGTCAGTCGTGGTTTCTGCTCGCACTGTGGTTCCCGGTTGTTTGGCACGCCTGCAAATCCTGAAGTTATCAGCATTCAGGCAGGGAGTCTAGATGACCCAAGCTGGTTTGAGCCGCAAGCAGAAATTTATGTTGCTAGTGCCCAACCGTGGGATTATCTGAACCCAGAGTTGCCTAAGTTTGCCAAGCTTCCGCCACCTAACAACCATAGTGCAACTATCAACCTTACAACGGTAGATAGAGAGGATAGTTAG
>JAFASY010000145.1 GCA_019244235.1 Chroococcidiopsidaceae cyanobacterium CP_BM_ER_R8_30 | reverse complement strand
AATATAGATGTGTATTTTTAGATAAAGCCATGATCGATCGAGAACAAGTGCGTAAAGTTGCCCTTCTAGCTCGATTGGAACTCACAGCTGAGCAGGAGGAGCAACTTACCTCTCAATTGGGCGGTATTTTAGAATATTTTGAACAACTGAGTGAACTTGATGTCAGTGATGTTGAGCCGACAGCGCGGGCAATCGATGTCAACAATGTCACAAGACCAGATGAGCTGCATCCCTTTGAAGATCGTCTTGCCATTCTCGATAGCGCACCCGATCAGGAGGGCGATTTTTTCAAAGTTCCGAAGATCCTGAGTGCTGACTGAGCTTTTTTTGATCCAGAGAATCCTCAATCTACGGTTGAGGATTCTCCAGTTAAGGATTGTACTAAATGATAAGCAAGCGATGACGACTGCGCAAGACGGTGCTTAGGTTGACCTTTGTAGCGACGCTGCCAACTATCAAAGGAGGTAATTATGGGTTTGGGTTTGCTGAAGAATGGTAACTGGGTCAGTGAACGCGAACAGGAAGATTCGCAAGGCAAATTCATTCGCCCATCAACAACATTTCGTCACAAGATTACCGCAGATGGTTCTAGTGGCTTTAAAGCAGAGTCAGAGCGTTACCATCTTTATATTTCTTGGGCTTGTCCTTGGGCACACCGTACAGCGATTATGCGACGACTGAAGGGACTAGAGGACATCATTGGACTCTCGGTTGTGGCTCCGGAGATTGAGCAAAATGGGTGGGAATTCTCTCAAGAGCCAGATTGCATTCCCGACACCGTAAATGGCACTTGCTATCTTTGGGAAGTTTATCTTAAAGCCGACCCAAAATACAGTGGGCGGGTGACTATTCCAGTGCTGTGGGATAAAGCAACTGCGAGGATTGTTAATAATGAATCCCGTGAGATTATTCGGATGTTGGATACAGAGTTCTCTACTTTTGCCAAGCCAGATAATGGGAACTTTTATCCTGATGATTTGCGCTCTGTCATTGACCAAACAATTGATGCTATCTATCAGCCGATTAATAATGGTGTCTACCGAGCAGGATTTGCGACGACGCAGTCAGCTTATGAGGAAGCTGTAACAGAATTATTTGAGGCACTTGATCACTGGGAAGCAGTGTTGCAGCAGCAACGTTACCTCTGTGGTGATCGCATCACTGAAGCAGATTGGTGTATGTTTACAACCCTGTTTCGCTTTGATGCGGTCTACTACGTCCACTTTAAATGCAACTTGCGTCGCATTGTAGATTATCCCAATCTTTGGAATTACCTAAAGGAACTTTATCAGTTGCCTGGTGTTAAGGAAACATGCAACCTAGATCAGATCAAACGGCATTATTATAAAAGTCACCCCAAGGTTAACCCAACCCGTATTGTTCCCAAAGGTCCAATCATCAATTTTGAGGCACCTTTTGATCGGTATCGCCTGGGTGTAGTTGCCAAAGTGTAGGATGCAGTAAATATGGCAAACAAACGATTGCTTTGGAGAAAACTTCATCGAACAACAGCGCCAATTATGGTACTACCAATCCTTCTAACTCTTGTTACAGGTTCTTTGTACCAGGCCTTTGATTTAGAGGGTAAAGGGGATAAATATGATTGGCTATTAGAGCTGCATAAAGGTCATTTTGGCAGCCTCAATCTAGAAATTATCTACCCCTTTCTGAACGCTTTAGGCTTGTTAGTTCTAGCAATAACTGGCATCTTATTGTGGATTAAGACGCAACGTCTGTCTAATAGACACTCCTAATGGCTGTGCCGCAAAAATGAAGATAGGAGGTTCTTTGCTCTTGTCAACCTGGTAATCCCACTAGACCACCCGATCCAGCAATAACTTCACCAATTGCATAGGCGGTAATATCTTGTGATTCAAACCATCTAATTGTCGGTTCAGCTTGGGCTCTTTGTACGAGCAGGACAAACCCAATGCCCATGTTGAATGTGTTAAACATATCTGAACGACTGACTGAGCCTACCTTAGCTAGCCAGTTAAACAGTGGGGGAATTGACCAAGCGTCAGGATTGATTTGGACTGACTGACCATCACCAAGACTTCTAGGTAAGTTCTCTGGTAAACCACCACCAGTGATGTGAGCCATGCTGTGAATTTCTAATCCCGCTTGCAGTGCAGCGAGGACGGGTTTGACGTAAATTCGTGTGGGGGTCAGAAAAGCTTCTCCTAAACTCTTCACATCATCTGGTATGAAGCGATCATCTCCCATCTGCACAACGCGCTGCAAGAGCGTCTTAGAGGGAGGATCGCTCCAATCAAAGCCACGTTCTGCAACAATTTTTCGTACCAAACTAAAGCCGTTGCTATGAACACCAGTGCTTGCTAAACCAATCGCTACATCACCTACTTGTACTTGAGAGCCATCCAAAAGCTGGCTTTTTTCCACAATCCCTACACAAAATCCAGCTAGGTCATATTCGTCCAATTGGTAAAACCCAGGCATTTCTGCCGTCTCTCCCCCCAGTAAGGCACATCCAGCTAACTGACACCCTTGACTAATCCCTGCCACCACCTGAACTAGCTGCTCTGGATTCAGAGCGCCAGTTGCCAGATAGTCCAAGAAAAATAGTGGCTCTGCCCCTGCTGTCAGCACATCATTGACACACATCGCCACTAAATCAATTCCAACAGTGTGATGACAGTTGAGGGCTTGGGCAAGTTTGAGTTTCGTTCCTACGCCATCTGTGCCAGAAACCAAAACTGGTTCTCGATACCCAGATGGGAGCTGAAAGCAACCACTGAAGCCACCTAGTCCGCCTAGGACTTCTGGTCTGTAGGTACTATTAACCAGGTGCCGGATGCGTCTGACAAACGCTCGACCCGCCTCAACATCAACGCCTGCTGCTCGATAATCCATGAGAACACTTGCCTGAAATGCCCTGGTTTAAGGGTGCATTTTACTGCTCAAGGGTTCGCTTTCTAGTAGCAAAGAGTGGACCCTTGAGCAAGCTCAATGCTTCCAGAATATATTAGTGAGTGCCCAACTCGCATCCTTAAACTCTTTAGCCCTGCAAGTGTGAAGTTTGTTTAAAGGTTTTATTAATTTATAATAAGATTTTGAAAAACAAAAAAGACTGAAAACACAGATATAGACTGCATTTGACCTCAAATCTTAGTTTGAGGGTTTGATTAGAATAGGGCGACTTTTTTCAAGACCCCGATCCCCAATGCAAAAACTTCGTGCTAATCTGTTGCCGTTGTGAATAAGAAGTGAACACATGACGGGTTTGAGTTGATGAGACAGCAAGATTGCCGTTGGGCAATGCTTCACATTCTTCTCAGTCCCAAGTTGTAGGTACCGTTTACGACGTATAGCATGAATAAACGAATTTTTTGGACTGCTGCAGCCCTGCTAACCGCTGCCCTAGGTGCGCCCTTAGCCAGTCATGCGCAACAGAAAAATAGCGAACAGCCAACGTCTTCTCAGATCGGACCATCTCAACCTGTTGACGCGATTAAGGTAGGCGAGTACCAATCAACCGCAGAAACTCAGGCAAACAAGGCAGTTATTGCTAGGATTCAAACTCGTACAGTGGATGCTTCACGTCAGGTAGCAACACTATATGTGCGCAACATTCCTGTTTTAACTTTTGTCGGTCATAGTTCTGTAGCAACTAGCGGTAAGAAATCCGGGTCAATAGAGGCAGGTAAAGAAGCTGATAGTCACGATTTAGCTGAAGTGGCAACAATAGGAAAACTGCCGACTTTGGGTAAAAAGAAGAACATTACAACCAGCAACTCCCAAACCAGCGATCCTGTTTGGCGAGCGTCTGTAGTTGCGGCTAAGCTCAATCAGCTGAGTCACGACAATTTGGATGCTAGCAAGATTACGGTTAAGTGGTATGGGGACAAACCTCAAGCTCAAAAATCAGATGGTGACTACTTAATCGAAGTTAACGGTGAAGAACTCGTTGAGATCAATGCCGAAACGCAACTGCCAGATACAACTAAAGACAGAGCTAAAGATGCCCTGCAAGCGACTAATCGACTGCGGCGATTGCTAGGCAATGCGCCTCCTTTACATGAGATTGCTGGGCAACCAAAGCCGCCGAAGCAAATTGCGCTAGGACCAATCCGCTTTAGCCTCAGTGGATGGGCTTCGTGGTACGGTCCTGAGTTTCAAGGTAATCTTAGTGCCAGTGGTGAAGTCTTTAATCAAAATGCTCTTACGGCAGCCCATCGCACCTTGCCTTTTGGGACAGAGGTGCGAGTGACGAATATGAATAACGGTCGGTCTGTAGTCGTGCGAATTAATGATCGAGGACCTTACATCCAAGGTCGAATTATCGATCTTTCGACTGCCGCAGCCCGAGTCCTAGGACTGATGGAAACTGGGGTAGCACCAGTGCGGCTTGATGTACTTAGGTAGAATGCGCTTGAGGTGTAGGGTGTGGGGTTTCCCTTCCACCCCACACCCTGTTCTTGGCTAAACATATCGTGTCGTGACTGCAAAGAAGTTTGAGGTTTCACCAGCACTGATATATTTATTGAGGGTACTTATTCTCCTTCTCCCGTTTGATAATGTCAGCTTCTAATAAACCCTCAGAATCAATTGGATTGAACCCTCTAATCTTCACCATTCCCCAGGAAATTTTGTTACAGATAGGGACTGGGTCTGTGCTTCTCGCCATACTAGGGGGTAAAGCGGCTGCTCAAACCTTGCAGACTCTTGGTCAAGTGAGTGAAGAAGTGTTTCGAGGCGATCGCCTTCCCGCTCTCAAATTTCCCACTGGGATAGAATCTGAGTCAGGTTGAGATAACATGTGCTTGCACGATGTCGCAAGATTGTTGCTTTCAAGACTAATGATGCCAGATTTAAATCCTAGAATTGTTGATTGATCAAGTAAAGCATCTAGAACATGCCCTATGAGTTCGCTCCTCCACTCATCCGACGATCAGGCATTGACTGTGACATCTCCCTACGAACTGTTTCTACGCCATCGCTTGCAGGTGGTGGAGGACTTGTGGGAATCTGTTCTCCGCCAGGAGTGCGGTCAAGAACTAGTAGACCTTCTCAAAAAATTGCGTGCGCTGTGTTCCCCAGAAGGGCAGGCACCCAATGACCAAGCATCAGAAGTTCTCAGGTTAATTTCACAACTTGACCTCAACGAAGCAATCAGAGCTGCCCGCGCCTTCGCTCTATATTTCCAGCTCATTAACATAGTTGAGCAGCACTATGAACAGCGCGAGCAGCTGACACGCTCTTTAAGTAAGCCTTCATTAGAACATAAGTCAGCCAATTCGCTGTTTCAAGCATCTCCTCAATCCGATGAGGAAGCAGAACTGCTGAAACGAGGACCAGGAGCAGAGCTTCTGGAAAAAAGTTGGCAAGCCAAAAACGAACGGCAAGACCAGAGTACATTCACTGCGCTTTTTCCCTATCTGCGACAACTCAATGTGCCACCTCAGCAGATCCAGCGACTGATTGACCAATTAGACGTGCAGCTAGTGTTTACCGCTCACCCAACGGAGATTGTCCGTCCTACGATTCGGGACAAGCAGCGGCGGTTAGCCAAGATTCTGCAACAACTGGATCAGGTAGAAGAAGGGCAAGGGACTCCAGACGGGGTAGCTTCTTGGGAAGTCGTAACTTTAAACGAACAGATGACAGAAGAAATTCGTCTGTGGTGGCGCACTGACGAGCTACACCAATTCAAGCCTACCGTGCTGAATGAGGTGGAATATGCCCTTCACTACTTCCAGGAAGTTCTGTTTGATACGATTCCTCAACTCCAACGACAGTTCAAGCAAGCGCTGACGATTTCCTTTCCCTGGCTGCAACCGCCCAGCAACAGCTTCTGCCGCTTTGGCTCCTGGGTTGGGGCAGACCGAGACGGCAATCCATCAGTAACGCATCAAGTCACATGGCAAACAGCTTGCTACCAGCGCCAGATGGTGTTGGAAAAATACATTAAATCCGTGAAACGACTGATCGATCTTCTGAGTCTGTCGCTGCACTGGAGTGATGTTTTACCAGATTTGCTAGAGTCTTTGGAACAAGATCAGTCCCAACTTAGCGAAGTCTACGAAGCAGAAGCGCTGCGCTATCGGCAAGAACCTTATCGGCTTAAGCTCTCTTATGTTCTCAAGCGGCTAGAGAATACCCGTGAGCGCAACGCCAACCTTTACAACCAAGAACACAAGAAGCGGGAAATCCTAGAGAACAATCCGGCAGCAATTTATCGTTTTGGCTCTGAATTTTTGGCAGAGTTGCGGCTGATTCAGCGCAACCTGATAGAAACAGGCTTGAGCTGTCGGGAGCTAGAAAATCTGCTTTGCCAGGTGGAAGTCTATGATTTTATCCTGGCGCAACTTGATATCCGGCAGGAGTCGTCTCGTCATGCCGATGCGTTGAATGAAATTCTGCAATATCTGCAAATTTTACCTCGGTCATATCACGAATTATCAGAAGCAGAGCGAGTGAATTGGCTCGTGACGGAACTACAAACCCGTCGTCCATTAATTCCAGCGGAACTGCATTTTTCTGACCAAACGAATGAGTTGATAGAAACCTTCCGCATCGTGCGCTTGCTGCAACAAGAGTTTGGTCCCAACATCTGCCATACTTACATCATCAGTATGTGCCGCGAGGTGAGCGACCTGCTAGAAGTGTTGCTATTGGCTAAAGAAGCAGGACTTTATGACCCCGCCACTGGCAATGGCACGATCCAAGTCATCCCTTTATTTGAAACTGTGGAAGACTTGCAACGTGCCCCTAGGGTAATGCAACAACTGTTCGAATTGCCCTTATACCGCACCCTCCTAGCTGCTGGTCATCCCTCGACGCCAGTTCTCTCAACGGAGGGAACCTCCCGAAGTTCCGATCGGAGGGAACCTCCGCTCGGACTTCTCTCCGCACGAGACCGGCTCCCTTTGACTCCTCATTTACAAGAGGTGATGCTAGGCTACTCTGACAGTAATAAAGACTCTGGTTTTTTGAGCAGTAACTGGGAAATCCACAAAGCCCAAAAAGCACTCCAGCAAATCGCCGAGCAGTACGGGATAAATTTACGAATTTTTCACGGACGTGGCGGCTCTGTGGGTCGTGGTGGTGGTCCGGCTTATGAGGCAATTTTGGCTCAGCCCGGTCATAGTATCAATGGGCGGATCAAAATTACGGAACAGGGGGAAGTTTTAGCCTCCAAGTACTCCTTGCCTCAGCTAGCCCTATATAACTTGGAATCGATTACAACGGCTGTGATTCAGGCGAGTCTATTGCGGACGGGATTTGATAATATCCAACCGTGGAACGAAATCATGGAGGAACTATCAGCCCGATCAAGGCAGCACTATCGGGCTCTGATCTACGAACAGCCAGATTTCATCGATTTCTTCCAGCAAATCACGCCTATTGATGAGATTAGTCAGTTGCAAATTAGCTCTCGCCCCGCCCGTCGGGGTGGTAAAAAAGATCTCAGCAGTCTGCGGGCGATTCCCTGGGTATTTAGCTGGACTCAAACCCGCTTCCTCCTGCCTTCCTGGTACGGCGTCGGTACGGCTTTGCAAGATTTTGTGAATGAAAAGCCAGAGGAACACCTGAAGCTGCTGCGCTACTTCTATATCAAGTGGCCTTTTTTCAAAATGGCAATCTCTAAGGTGGAGATGACTCTGGCAAAAGTAGATATTCAAATGGCGCGTCACTATGTCCAAGAATTGACCCAACCTAAAGATATCGCTCGCTTTGAGCAAGTCTTTGAGCAGATTGCTAACGAGTACTATCTCACTCGTAACTTGGTGTTAACTATCACTAACCATAAACGGTTACTAGATGGAGATCCTGTTCTCCAGCGATCTATCCAGTTACGCAATGGGACAATTGTCCCGCTAGGATTTTTGCAGGTTTCCTTGCTGAAACGGTTGCGCCAAGCTGGAACTCCAACAACCTCTGGCGTCATCCACTCCCGTTACAGCAAAGGTGAGTTGTTACGAGGAGCATTGCTAACAATCAATGGCATTGCTGCTGGAATGCGAAATACAGGCTGATGTCAAGGGGCTAGGAGCGGTGAGTAGCTAGGGATACTATTGCCTAAAGGCAAGGGATTGAGATATCGACTTAATTAGACTAGGAAAGTTCGTCTCTCGGTATAATTGTTTGTTGATTAGTGGACTTTAAATCCAAAAGATAAAGTTTCAAAAACTTCTTCCATCCCTAACTCCTAGCCCCTTCTTTATTGCTATGCCTCCTGAAACCACCCCAAGTCCTCAAGCAACTACTGGTGCTGATGCTGTCGATGAAGCGATCGCTGCTGGAGTTGACTTTGACGGCTCCCCAATCCCCCCTGCTAAACTCGAACTCTATCGCAAGGTGATGGCATTGGAAGCAAATCGGCAGCGTAGCGGTGTATCAAACACCATGCGCTCCCGAATTGTGCGGATTGGGGCAAAGCATATTCCTCAAGCAGAGCTTAACCAGATGCTGATCCATGCCGACTTTGCTCCGCTTAAGGAGAAAGAAATCGCCTTCTACTACGGCGGTAAGTGACAAAATTTTTTTGTAACAAGAGTGAGATCAACAATGCCAATTCATTCTGTACTCCAACCAGCTTTTGACCAAGGTCGCGCCCTTAAAATTATCAGTGGCTTGAATAATTTTGATTCAGAGCGAGTAGCAGCAATTGTTAGAGCTGCTGAACGAGGTGGTGCAACTTTTGTCGATATCGCTGCCGACTCCGATCTCGTTAGACTAGCACGTCAGTTGACAAATCTACCAATTTGTGTATCAGCAGTCGAACCTGATCGGTTTGTGCCAGCTGTAGCAGCAGGGGCTGATTTGATTGAAATTGGTAACTTTGATAGTTTTTATGCCCAAGGTCGTCGGTTTGAAGCGGAGGAAGTCCTAGAACTTACTCATCAGACACGTTCACTCCTGCCCCAAATTACCCTGTCTGTCACCGTTCCCCACATTCTAGAGCTAGACCAACAAGTACAGCTAGCAGAGGAACTTGTCAAAGCGGGAGCCGATATTATCCAAACCGAAGGTGGCACTAGTAGCACCCCAATTCATGCTGGAATACTGGGATTGATTGAGAAAGCTGCTCCTACCTTAGCTGCGGCTCACTGTATTTCCCATGCTGTAACCGTGCCAGTCCTATGCGCTTCGGGGCTCTCAAGCGTGACTGCCCCCATGGCAATTGCAGCTGGTGCTGCTGGTGTGGGTATTGGCTCTGCAATCAACCAACTTAATAGTGAAGTGGCAATGGTTGCAGCTGTCCGTGGATTGGTTGAAGCTTTAGCAAATGTGAAGAGGGAACAGAGAGTAGGGAGTCGAGTAGGGGAGTAGTGAGCGGCCACACCACCAACTTCTAGTTGGTGGATTCAATCACTATAGAAAACTCCTCTATCAACTCGCTCAATTCGCTACAAAGTTTCAATTGCACCGACCAATGGAAGAGCTTTGGGAGTTAAGAACTCTAATTCAAGAACATGATTACAATGGGGCACTTGCTCTTGTAGATGAGCTTGAGGAGATGGCTAAATCCGACATTATTGACAAGATTAGCAGTTATGCTGTCATCCTCCTGTTGCATCTCATCAAGCAGATAGTCGAGCAGAGAACCACAAAGTCTTGGGATGTCTCTCTAACCAACTCGGCACTTAAAATCCAATCGCTCAACCGGAGAAGGAAGAGCAAAGGGACTTACCTTAATGAAGAGGAGCTGACGGAAGCCCTTGAGGAAGCCTATGCCCAAGCAGTTAACAGGGCATCGGTGGAGGCTCTTGGGAGCAAGTTATCTGCCGCGGAAATTAAAGACTTAGCACCCAAGGATTTAGTGTTAGCGATCACTCTAGAGAAATTGGATTGACACTCCCCGGACTAAAAGTCCTTGTCATTACCCAGATTTAAGTTCCTCCTGTCATAATCGAAGCGCCCCAGCACAGAGCTTGCAACTTAGTCCAGCCGCGCCACAAAGTTTGCAATCCCGGGTCACCATCAGCTCGACGACCGAGAAAGCCACCTAAGCGAGCCACAGCATGCCAAAATTGGCGCAGTGTTAACTCAGGGTGTGGCAGACCGAGGCGAGCGACTAAGACTTTGAGCTGTAAGGATGGCACAATAGCGCTTGCAGGACTTGCAGGCAGTTGGCGAGATAGCGTTCGTAACTGCAACAACCGGACAGCGACAATTGCTAAGAAGCCAAGCAGTGCCAGCAGACCAGACGCCGTCTCTAACTGCCGCTGCGGCAAAGCACAGCCAGTCTTGAGACACTTGTGATACTCTTCAATTAACCAGCGGCAGGCATCTCAATCAACTTGAGCCAGAGCCGATTGGGTCTGGTCCACTGGTACGGTTGAGAAGAGAATCCATTCTAAGGCATCTGTCCTCGGACTAGCTTCCCAACAACGGATAACCCAGCCAGTCACTGTTGATTGCTTGTGTTCTGGGCCATGTCGTGGGGGAGAAAGGCTAACCTGTGCCCAAGCCACTTGCAATTGGACTGTGCGTTTGGGCAACCCGTCTCGTCCGCGCAGCACAAGAGCTTTCTGGGCTTGTGGCAACAAAGTCCTTGCCCATTGCTTCAACTTTCCACTCTCACCAGTGGTGGTTTGAATGCTCCGGTCTTGGCAGATGCGAACCAAGCAATGCCAACCCAGAGCGCGAGAGCGCCGTAGATAGGAAAATACATCACTGCCTCTATCACCTACACTCACCCAGATTGTGCCACTGTTTGGGCTAGGGGCAGGACCAATTGCTTCTACTATCTCTGCCCAGACATCACACTCACTGCGCCGATGACGCCGTTGCGTGCGTGTTTCCTTGCCTTTATATACCTGCTGTCTTGTCCACACCTGCTGCGCCACCAACCCAAACACTTCGGGATTTTCTGCTTGGGGTGAGATAGCTAAACAGCTATGCAGCAGGAACCCTCGTCCCTTAGTATCACCGATGTGACCTAATCCTTTGGTGGCGCGATGAGCGCTAAAGTCTAGCTCACTAGTATCCTGCACGAATAACACAGCTTGCTGGTGAGGCTGAACCGCCTGCGCTCGCGTAGCTTGCCAATGGGGTTCACTCAACCTTAAATGCGTGACATCTTGCTCATTCAGCAGTCGATAGGCAGCTTTCAGCTCGCTCCAAGCATGAGTTTGGGTCGGCAAACTGGCTTCTGGTTCGGCTGCTATAGCACTTCCCAAACGAATCGCTCGGGTATTGCGACGGGCATCTCCTAACTTGGCCTGCCCCCACTGCTGCGTTGCCCAGGCAGTCAGATTCTCAAAGTCATCTCTATTCATTCCCTCAGTTTAGAGATTTTTTAGAAATGTGGGTAATGACAAGAGCTTTAGCTATGGGGAGAACGTCAATTAGCATCTAGCAGCAACTCATTTACTCGTCGTCGGGCAGGTCAGATTTTGGTGCGGCTATCGGGGAGGAAAAAATCGCGCCAGATGGATTGAAATGTCAGGGAAAGCTAGATTCCTTTGAACATCGGTCTCGTGGAATTTATTTTTCTCTCGATAGACTCCTCTATGAGGATTTTGATGCATATAAATCTGTCTTCCTACTGCATCTATTACCCAATACTCTTGGATGTTGGCCTTCGCATAAAGCTTTGACTTCTTGTTGAGGTCATATTGCAATGTGGCATCCGATACCTCAATAAGCCAGAAGACATCCTCCGCTCTCGGATGACTTTCGTAGTAGCGTTCCCTAGGTGGACGAACTATAGCAATATCCGGCTCTGGCAAAGAGCGAGCGCTGAGCCAGAGGGGTGCTTGGATACGAACAAATGCTTTTTGTTTCAGCAAATCTGAAAGATAGTCATAGGCAAGCTGAGTGCAAGTTACATGAGGTGGATTTTGAGCAGCCATCGCTATAACTTCACCATCTATTAGTTCCGTCCTTTCCTCTGACGATAAAATGCCGAGGTCTGACATACGGCAGTATTCATCGACAGTGAAAAGCCTTGCAGTCGGTAAAGTTTGTAAAAGTGATGACATAGACCTCAGGCAGATTTCTCTGGGCTCTCCTGCTCCAAGTGTACCAATCCCAACGCCTGCCACCACGGCACTACCGCTGTCCCGGTATCAACCGCTAAAACTTGTGGGTTTCCCGGCTCGTCGAGGACAGTATGTACAAGTTGACCTTGAACACCCAGCGCGTTCAACTGCTCCAGAGTGGGGTGCGGATATTCCTTGGCAGAAGGCGATGGCGGTAG
>JAFASY010000297.1 GCA_019244235.1 Chroococcidiopsidaceae cyanobacterium CP_BM_ER_R8_30 | reverse complement strand
GCGTCCGTATCCAAATGGTAGGAATGAAATGTTGAGTAATTTGCAAGTCACTTTCAGCTTTGAGCTTGCTCAAGGAAGTCGCTGGAGCCTCCTCCAGCGAAGCCTTGAGTTCTTGAAGCGCATCAATCCCGTTCTCAATCAAATTCGTCCAGACCTGATTCAGTTCGCTACCGTAAACACAAATACGGGGTAACGTAGAATCATACTGACGTTCAACAGTGATACCTTGGTTCAGTTTGTGCTGCAAGATGAAGAGCGTATTCTCTACTCCCTCATGGATGTCAATCTCTTGCAAAGGCGCTTGATCCATAAAGGAATAAGCTTTGATGGCTTTAACCAGTTCAGAAATGCGTGCTGTACTGCGTTCAACAGTATTGACTAAGCCGTTGAGGGTAATGCTAGTCTCCAGCCAAATCAACACGTCCTCTAATGTACGGCTGCTAATTTGAGCGGTAAGGGGCTGTAACTGTTGCTCATCCATGCCCGCAGCAACAAGGGTAGGAGCAAGTTGCCAGCCATTTGGGATGTGACGTTGCTCTAGCCAATCAGCAAGTAACTCTTCGCGATCGCTTTGTACCAGCGCTGGCAGTGGTGGAGCAGTTGTATAGTGAGCAATGGCAGCCTGTTGCAATTCCTTTACCAATTGTCGTTGGCTGGGCGAGAGTTCTTGTTCCAAAAGTTTAAAGCTGTTGGATTGCAGAGTGGCAACAGTATGACGTAGCTGCTTTGCCGCTCTTTGTCCAGCGGCAGCGGGATTGTTCAATTCGTGAGCTAGTCCGGCAGACAGCTTTCCCAATGCTGCCAGTTTTTCTTGCTGCCGGAATAGGAGTTCTCGTTCTTTTGCCCGTTCCATCATTGCGGACAAGATCATCAGCGAATATGCTGGATAATCTATTAAGAACTGATTGAAGTTGCTTGACTGGATTTCAATGACTCGACTTGTGTCAAGTGCACGAGCGGTGAAGGGAACCTGGGCACCTGTGAGTAGGGAGATTTCGCCAATGAACTCTCCAGGTTGATGCACCGTTAGCACTTCTTCTCGCAAGCCAAGGCGCTTGGTAATCTGGATTTGCCCTTCTTTGACAATCCAAAAGTGATAGGCAGAATCACCCTGCTTAACCAGAACTTCTGCAGGCGCGAGTTGCACTTCGAGTCCGTGTCGCATGAATCCTTCTAGCTCTGTATTGGAAAATCGAGGGAAGAGTAAGGGATGGTTGGGGTCGTGTAGCATAGTTATACTTATCGGCTAGAACCAGGTGCGTAGGGGCGGTCAGGAACTCCTGAAGGTCTCGTCAGCCTTATCGATGTACTTCAAGAACAGGTCACTCGGCCAGTTAGGATCTATGTCTGACGTGCGCTCTAAGCACTTCCAGACACCGTTGCGACGCTGGAATCGGTCGGTGTAAGTACCTGTGGAAACGGTCCCGATGCCGTCCTCACGCCAGGAAACAATCCACCGCCACTTAGCGGTTGCCTCATCTCCTTCCCCGTAGATCTCAAATGGACCCATCGTGTGAAACCACTTGTCTATTGGGAAGACGCTGTGCGCGTAGTCGTACATCTGTTTCATCCCGTCTGGACCCTCGAAAGTCTGGCTGCGAAGATCGTGAACGGTGAACTTCCCTTCCGACCAGTAGAGGTCCTGGTATTTACGGACGGACTCGCGTCCAAAACCGTTGTCTATGCAACGCTGGTGTAGGCTCAGCTGCTCGAAAATCTCGAAGCGGTCTTGAACTGACAGCTTATTCTCGGACATGATATTCTCCTAAGTTTTAGACTATGACTTATCTACCAAGACCACTAATTTCCCTTTTGCCTGGTTAGACTCCATGTAGCGATGGGCTTCTACAATTTCATCCAAACGGAAAATACGATCAATATTGACCCGGTTTTGACCTGCTTGTACACCTTCAATAAATCGTTGCAGATGTTCAACCGATAGATCTTTAGATTCGCCAGTATAAACTGTCAATCTTACTGTGTGAGGAATAGCATCCATCGGTGAAAAGTTGTTTAATGTCCAAGCATTGCCCAGAATCCCAGTCATGCAGACAATACCACCAGGGGTAGCGCATTGCAGTGAATCAAGCAGAGTGGTTGTTCCCACAAGTTCTAAAACTCGATCAACTCCATTGGGAAAGTGCTGATGGATGGCAGGTGCGATCGCACCATCATCAATCACAACTCTATCGACCCCATTTGCTTCTAGGGCTGCTGCCTTTGAAGGATTTCGAGTAGTAGCAATCACGGTTAACCCCAGTTCTTTGGCAAGATGCGTTGCCGCTATACCAACCGATGAGGTACCGCCTCGAATTAACAGCGTCTGCCCTGCCTGCACACCCAAGCCGGAAATGAGTGAACCGTAGGCAGTCTGGAACATTTCTGGAACGGCTCCTAGCACTGCCCAGTCAAGATGAGTCTCAATTGGAAAGACACAAGCTTGTGGAACACAGGTGTATTCAGCATAGCTACCATTAAATGCCCGTCCCATACCTCCCATAATTGCAGCGACTTTCTGACCAGGTTGAAACGGAGTGTCAGGAGCAGCTTCGACAGTACCAACGCACTCAATTCCCAAAACTCGGGGAAGTTGAACACCGGGAGAGTGCCCCTGACGAGTAAACATCTCAGAACGATTGAGACCAAAAGCTTTAATTTTGATCAGTACCCATCCTGAGCGAGGAGAGGGTTTGGCGATCTCTTGGAGCTGTAGGGCTGTTGGGTCACCAGGATGTTCTAAAACAATGGCTTTCATAATTTTAACTTCCTTTCTTTTGCATTAGAGTTGAAGGCGAGGGCTGCCCTCGCTTGTTAAGTCGCCGCGCTCTTGGCAATTGCTGCCAACAGCTGCGAGTGTTCACAAGCACCGTCGTAGCGGCGACCATTAATGAAAAACGTTGGCGTTTCTTGCACACCGCTTCTGATGCCACTGTCAACATCCTCTTGGATACGGCTGGTATGAACATCTGCGGCTAACTCCCGCAGGAATTGGGAGATATCTAGACTGAGTGCAGCGGCACATTCCACCAAAGTGCCGTTATCCAACGCCGATTGACAACGGAACAAGCAATCATGCATCTCCCAAAACTTACCTTGAATAGCTGCAGCTTCAGCAGCTTCAGCAGCATGCTGAGCATAGGGATGTAGCTCAGTCTGCGGGAAATGGCGAAATACAAAGCACAACTGTTTGCCTAGCTGTTGCTGAATTGATTGTATAATTTGATGCCCGATGGCGCATTTAGGGCTTTGGTAATCGCCATACTCGACAACTGTGATCGATGCTGTTAGTGCACCTTGGATATGGTCGCGCTCGCTCACAAGTATGACAGGGTTAGTCACGACATTCTCCTACCAAGCAGACAGTCTACACATCATTAACTCAGCACCAGAGAAACTGATTGGTGAAATTGACGACGTCAACTCAGCTCCCGGAGGCTTCCTCCTGGAGAACGTTGACTCCGGGTAAGTTGAAGCGAGAAGTAAGGTATGCAACTTAGTGTCTGGGATTGACCCCACTTTGTCACTAGTCTCAAGTTAGTCTTGAACGTAGCTTAAGTTAGGTTCAAGAATGGCTTGAAGATAAGAGAACGGCTTAACTCAAAGTCACAGTAATACTTAACTTTCGATCAGTTGCTTTGGCAATACAAGAACTAAATTCACTTCAAGGGCTAGCAATTCCCCGTCGGAAAGCTGCAATGACAGCTTGGGTGCGATCACTCACTCCCAGCTTTGAGAGAATTTTGTTGAGATGAAACTTGACGGTGCCCTCAACAACGTTCAGCGCTTTGGCGATCTCTTGATTACTCTTACCCTGCGCTAAGAGTCGTAACACCTCAACTTCGCGCTCACTCAATTCTGGAGTTGCCATCCGCTCCAAGAGTTTGGCACCGATTTGGGGTGGAATATACTTCTGTCCCTGGTCAACTGCCCGAATCGCACGCAGCAACTCTTCTGGCTCGGCATCCTTAAGTAAATATCCCTTGGCTCCTGAGTACAATCCCTGATAAATGTTTTCATCGTTGTCGTAAGTTGACAACACAATGATCCTAGCAGCAGGAAACTCAGCACAGATAGCAGCAATGGCAGCAACTCCATCCATCAGTGGCATGCGCAAGTCCATCAAAGTCACATCAGGCTGCTGTTGCTGAAAGACAGTGACTGCCTCAAGACCATTCACAGCTTGTCCTACTACCACAACGTCTGGCGCTTCTTCTAGCAGCGCAACCAAGCCCTGACGCACAACCGGATGGTCGTCTACCACTAGAACACGAATCACTTTTGGTTGGCTCATGACGATTGTTCCTGATTCACACTTACCACGATTTCTGTTCCTTGTCCTGGGGTAGTGTGGATTTGCAGCCCTGCCCCGATACAAGCCGCACGTTCTGCCATGCCCAATAAACCAAAACCCTGCTTGTGACTAGAAGAGTGCTCAATGGCAAATCCCTGTCCATCGTCTTTGATGCGTAAGATGCATTGTGTGGACTGGTAGCTCAGTTCAACTCGGATTTCAGTTGCTTGAGCATATTTCAGTGCATTAGTGATGGCTTCTTGCCCAATCCTGAGCAGATTATTCTCCACCTCAAAAGGGAGCCCATGGGGAATGCCAACGGCTTCACAGGTAATTATCGGACCTGTGGGTGATGCTAGCTGGGTTGCCAGATGTTGGAAAGCATTGAGCAGATCGTGCTTTTCTAAAAGGTAGGGACGGCGCAGCGTCTCGACAGAGCGACGGGCCTCAAACAGTCCTGTTTGAGCTAAGTTCTGGACTTGAGCCAGGTGGGTCTGAGCTTTGTCTGGGTCGAGCCTGAATTTGCTAGCCGCTGCCCGAGCCTGAATCACAATCCCTGTGAAGGACTGTGCTAGCGTGTCATGTATTTCTCGCGCCATGCGGTTGCGTTCTTCTAAAATTGAGGCTTCCTCTGCTCTTTTGCGATCCGTGATGTCTATGATCAAACCGTAGAATCCTCTAACTTGAGCATGAGCGTCGCAATCAGGTAGCAAGGTAGCGCAGATATATTTCTGACCAATTGCCAAGGAAATATCGGCTTCGAAGGTCACAGTTTGCCCTTGCAACACTTGATCCACATATGGTTCAACCAAGGGATAAACCGTTTCACCCAAGAGTTCATGCATCTGTTTGCCCAAGATCTGCTCGCGACTGCGGTCATACCAGATTTCGTAGGTGCGGTTGATGAATTGATAGCGTCGGTTGGCATCCACATAGCTGATTAGAGCAGGTATAGCGTTGGCAATCAACCGTAGCTCCTGTTCTCGATGGCGCAGTGAGGCTTCGCTTTGCTGTAAAGCCGCTGTTCGCTCAGCTACCTGTTGTTCTAAAGTGCGGTTGTAATTGGTCAAGAGTTGCTCGGCTTCGCGCAGCTTTGAGTAGAGTTTGGCATTTTCGATCGCAATCGCTGCCTGAGTGGATAATAGATGCAAGACCTGTGTTCGCTCTGGTGTAAATGCTCCGGTTGCTAATTGATTTTCTAGATACAATACACCAACTAGCTTGGCTTGATTGAGCAGTGGCAAACAGAAAATCGATTGCGTTTGATGCTGTTGAATGTAGGGGTCATGAATAAAGTTACCTTCACGAGTCGCATAATTTAAAATCACAGCCTCATGAGTCCGGATGACATACTGAATAATTGATTCAGGTAGGCGATTAACTGTAGGAATCGATTGCGGCAATCGTGTAGCACAGATCTGCTCACCATCCTTGAACTCACAAGCAGCTTCTATTACCCATGCTCCTGAGTTTTCCAAAAGCAGATATCCGGTTTGTGCCCCAGCGTTCTCGATTAAGACCTGCATTAAGGAACACAGCAACTGCTCCAGTTCAATTTCACGAGAAATCGCCTGGGATGCTTTCATCACTGCCGCTAAATCTAAAGCGATGGGTGAGGAATTAGACGTGGTTCCAGAAGTGGTGGGGATTGACGTGGTCGCTACCCTAGACGACTGAGGAAAGAACTGCGGATAGCGAGTTTCTAAATCTTTGACCTTTGCCGTTGCACCCCATCGCTCGTAGCAGTATTGGGCTTCTTTCATGTAAGTTTGAGCAAACTTTATCCGACCTCGCGCCAGGTAATGTTTTGCCGCCAATTCATAGGCTAACGCTTCTTCTTGAATAAACTCATTGTCTCTAGCACCCGATATAGCTCGTTCATAACACTCCTCAGCCTCAAGAAATTGCCCTAAGACTCGCGCTTTCTCTGCCTCGACTAGATAAAATTTATGGAGATAATTCATTGGGGCATGCTCTGCCCATTTTTGCATCTTTTCTTGGCTGGTACTCACACAACTCAGCCTAACTTCTTTTTCAGCGCTTGAAGCCTCACCTAATAGACTCAAAAGTACCAGAGACTCGTAGAAATGGAATATAGTTGCTTTTATCTCTCCTAAAGACTGTCTGGCTAACACAGCAGTTTGTCCAGCTTGCTGATACTCTCCAAATAGATAACACAGGATAAGTTTATGTAAATAGAAGTAGTAAATTTCAATTCTGTCTTTAACTGCAATAGCATGTGATAGCGCTTGCTCTTCATCATATATACTCCCAATTAAACGGCTGGGATTCTCAGACTTACCTAACAAATTAAGAACTGTCTGCCACAACACGGCAATCCAATTCGAGGGGTTCTTTCGTCTAACTTGTCTGATAGCTTTGCTGTAGGTTGCCGTTTTCTGTTCCAGTTCCGTGAGTGGCTCACCAACAAAAAATGAGCGACAACATACTTCATGTGCAGCATAGCTAGCGAATTCAAAGACTCCGGTTTCCACTCCGTTCTGATAAGCCTCTACCAGCATTGGTATTGTTTTCCTATAATGTACTTTCCAGTGCAGGACGTGAAAACCTAATATCATTAATGTTCTAGCATTCCCTTTTTCGGTATGCAATCGTTCTGCCAAACTGAGAGCCAATTGACCAAATCTATAACCAAGTTCAATGTCTTTAACGACTTCACATAGAACATGTCCATAAGAAGCATAGCTCAGTGGTGACCAGGTAGCATTACCGTAGTTGATTGATAGATTTACCATTTTGCACGTAATCAGCACCATCAGTGCTGGTGATACCATATCTACAGCAGCCACAATATTTGCTAAGATACAAATTGCTGCCAGCGGTTCTGGTGCAGTCATCTTTGGGAGATTAATCAAGTCTTCAATTTCTTGTCCAGCTAGTAGGGAAGCTGTTGATCCCAATCCTCTTTGAATATCTAATTGACTGGGAGTTTCTATTAAGCTGATTCCCAGAAGCTGCAACACTTCTAGTGCAATTTTTAGTGCTAATTTCAGGTTGCCATGCGACAAACATCCTTGGATTTTGCTATCGTAAACTTGCACTTTGTCAAGCACTGTCTGAGCGTGGTTTAATACTACTTCTATAAATTGTTCCATCTTGTCGAAGTAACCACTGAGGTATGCCGCCTTTGCTGCTCCTGAGTACAGCGCTAAGGTGAGGTCATACTCAGAGTGCCAACTCTCTTGATTGAGGAGTTTGATCCCTGTCTGGCAATACTTCAGAGCTGCTTCATAAGCCGTTGCTGTCAAAGCTTTCTGACCTGCCGTTAAATTTAATCTGGCAATTTCCGTTCGCTCTGGTTGAGCAATCACCAGCTCCATTCCCTGGTTCAGATGATCCACAACGTTAAACAATCGAGGCCAGAGTTGCTCTACTGCAGTTTTTGCAAGTAAATTGCGGCCAATCTGCAAATGCACAACTTGTTTTTGTGACTCATCAATTAAGGCATAAGCCGCTTGCTGTACCCGGTCATGCAAGAACTGATAATTCTGAATCAGCAAGTTCTCATCTAACTCAGAGGTGGGTAAGATTAACCCGGCCTGAACTGCTGTCACTAAATCTGAAAACAGTTGATCAACTGCCGTTCCACAAATCATCAAGAGTGTATCCAGCTCAAACTCGTTGCCGACACAAGCCGCTAACTGTAAGATTTGCTGAACCGATTCTGGGAGTTGGCTCAACTTATTCGTCATCAGCACAACCACATTATCTGTGATGTTCTTTGCCTGAATCTGTGTCATATCCCATTGCCAGCTGCGACAGTCGCAACTGAACTTCAGACAATCTTCTGTGTATAGCGTTTTCAGAAACTCGTTGATAAAGAAAGGATTGCCCTGTGTTTTCTGCCACACTAACTCGGCCAAGGAGCGAACAGTATCAGCGTTGTGATGCAGCGTATCGGCCGTCAACTGACCCAAAGAATCCAGCGTTAAGGGGGAAAGAACAATCTCCTGCAGCATTGCCCCTTGTTCTCGCAGTCTTGAAAGCGTTAAGACAAGTGGATGCGTTGGATGCACTTCATGATCTCGATAGGCTCCAATCAAAAATAGGGAGTGGGTTTGTTCGTCTAGCAGCATCAGCTCGATTAACTTCAGTGTGGCAGAATCGCTCCACTGCAAATCATCCAAAAACAGTACAAGCGGATGCTCCTTTGAGCAAAATACCCGAATGAACTGCCCAAAGACTCGATTGAAGCGGTTTTGAGCTTCAATAGCTCCAACTTCGGGTACCGTTGGTTGCTTGCCAATAATCAATTCCACTTCTGGGATGGCATCAATGATAAGCTGTCCATTACTTCCCAATGCTTTGAGCAGGCGCGCTCTCCACTGTTGCACTTGCACCTCTGGTTCACCCAGCAGTTGCTGTACCAATTTTTGCAGAGCATCTACGAGCGCACTGTAGGGAATATTACGCCCAAATTGGTCAAATTTACCAGAGCTAAAATAGCCGTGCTTTGCCGTGATGGGTTTATAGAGTTCCTGTACTAATGCTGTTTTGCCAATGCCTGCATAACCTGATATCAGCATCATTTCGACTTTGAATTGAGCTTGCGCTCTTGAGTCGCCGGAGCTTTCTCTGGCGAAGCCTTGAGCATTTTCTTCATTCCCCCTGCTGCCTACTCTGTCAAACGCTGCCAATAATGCTGCAATCTCCGATTCTCGTCCATACAGTTTTTGGGGAATTTGAAACTGCTCCGACACATCTTGAAGACCTAATTGGATGTAGTCAGTGAACAGGGGACCCCGCTTTGTCAAGGTAGGATCTGCGTTGACTTCATCAATGTGACCAGTTGCTTCCAGTTGCTGCAAGCAGGCTTCTAAGTCCACCTTGATGCCCCAGGCACTCTGATAGCGCTCCTCTGCATTCTTCGCCATCAGTTTCACTACGATATCTGAAACTGGTTTAGGAATTGCTGGATTCAATTCATGCGGTGGTACAGGCGGTTTGGCAATATGGCAATGCACCAGTTCCAGGATGTCTGTGGTAGGAAACGGCAACTGTCCCGTCAAGAGTTCGTAGAATGTCACACCCAGCGAGTAAAAATCACTGCGGTAGTCGAGCCAACGGTTCATCCGCCCGGTTTGCTCTGGAGATATGTATGCAAGGGTGCCTTCTAACACATGAGGGCTGTTGAACGTCGGATTCGTGCGGTTGAACCGAGTGGCAATCCCAAAGTCAATGATTTTCACAACACCAGTATCCTGGTTAAAAACAATGTTTCCAGGGTTAATATCTTTGTGAATAATATTGGCGGCATGGATTCTTCCCAGAATGTCCGTTATGTCAATCGCCAGACGTAGGAATGTAGATAAAAGCATGGGGCAAGAGGCTGGGTGCTGTTGCTTCCATCGCTCTAGGGATTCTCCAGCAAAATCTTCCAAGAGAATTACGAGTGTGCGTTGATAGTCTTGCTGGCTGTATGCCTTGACGACACCCTCCAAGTTGAGGGAGCGTGTCATCTGATATTCCTGTCTGTAGCGCGTTAATTCTTGAGGGGAGGGATAATCTTGCTTGAGCATTTTGATGACAATCGCCTGCTCTTCCTGCACTCTGATACCCCGATACACGAGAGATGTTGCACTTTCATAAATTTTGCTGTGGATAGCAACTCCAGGTAGATCAATCATTGAACTCTCTCCCAACAAGTGTCATGAGTTATACCAAATGGTATCAAATTGATTCAGTGCACTCTGATAGGTCGGCAGTACAGCGACGACTGCCTGCTCCTCTGTGTTCATGACTTTGATCCTTGTATTTTAGGATACCCTCAAAAACATCAAAGATAATATAGGTCTATCCAGTCTGCGTGACAAGTGGGAGAAACTGAGAATGTATTTCTCAAATTTGGAATAATGCTTTGAGGGGAGTCCGAAAAAAGTAAAGATGTATTGTAGTGATGGACAAAATACCAGATGGCTCCAATATGGTTATTTAACTTCGTATGAATTGGAGAAAGTATCCCTAACTAACACAAAACTCTCTGGTATAAAGTGCAGTTGAATCGTTCAACCAAATTAGTTCTGCTTACTAATAATACTAATAATTCGTGGATTCATGGTGAGTGGATAAAACCTACGTTGCCACAACAACTGGTCAAAAGTTAAGTGCTGTTGTGACTTTGAGTTAAGCCATTCTTTTACCCTCAAGCCATTCTTAAACTTAACTAGAAGCTACGTTCAAAACTAACTTGAGACTAGTGACAAACTGGGACAAATCCCAGACACTAAATTGCATACCAGACTTCTTGCTCTAACTTCCTCATTGGAAGAACATCCTCTACACCTTGACAACACAGCCAGAACAGGGAAGTCAGTAACTCCCTCACCTACCCAAGTCAGGAGCGACTAATATGTCGGTAACAGTGGACAAACAAGACTTAGCAATCAATAGCGACCAGCAGACACTGGCATTGAACTGGATTAATGGCGAGTGGGTCGATTCAGCACAGCATACTGATAGCATTAACCCAGCCACGGGTGAGGTCATTGGTACTTACGCAGATAGCGGGCGTGATGAGGCAGCTCTAGCGACCAACGCTGCGGTGCAGGCTTTTCGGGAATCAGACTGGAAGGACAATCGCGCTCTGCGTGCCAGAGTTTTGAATCAGACAGCAGACCGCTTTGAAGCCAGGCGAGAGGAACTCATCCGGATTCTCTCGCTCGAAAATGGCAAAATCCATGCTGAAGCAGCGTTTGAAGTTGACATGATTCCCAGCAAGTTTCGCTACTGGGCATCTGTCGTGCTGACAAACTACGGACGGGCTTTGGAAGTTGTGCCGGGACACCTTTCGGTTGTCACTCGCTCTGCTATCGGCGTAGCTGGAATCATTGCACCATTTAATTCGCCGCTCGTGCTTACCGTGCGTTCTCTGGCACCTGCCCTCGCTGCTGGCGTCACCACTGTCACTGTGATCAAATTGCCCGGCAACACAGCGCAAATCAACTATGTTTTCAGTAAAGTACTTGCAGAAGTTCCTGACTTGCCGAAGGGCGTGATCAACGTCTTCAGCGAAAGCAAAGGCAGAGGTGGCTCGTCCTTTCTTGTGGAGTCAAAGGATATTCGTGTGATCAGCTTTACGGGAAGCACGAAAACAGGGAAGGCAATTTCTGCAACAGGGGCAAAGACACTCAAGCTGTTTCAGACAGAGCTCGGCGGTAAGACGCCGATGATCATCTTTGATGATGCTGATCTTGAGGCGGCGGCTCCCAAGGTTGAGAAGGCACTGACGACCTTCGCTGGTCAGTTTTGCATGACGGGTTCTCGCCTATTAGTGCAGCGTGCTGTTGCCGATCGGTTTCGCACTCTAATCACCCAACGGTTACAGAACGTCAAGCCAGGACCTGCATCTGATCCGTCCAGCGACATGGGACCTCTGATCGATAAGTCGAACGTCTCCCGTGTGGACAAGATGTTAGCTCGAAAGAAGGTCTATCAGGAGATCGCAAAAGCGCGACGGCGTAATATCTACCGTCGAGTTGAAGAGTCACAACCACACAGTTCAATCTTAGACGATCCTCAAAGTTTCCTATCTTCAGACTCATAACTAGAGATGATTTGACATGAAAAGTCTTGCCGCAACCCAATATCCAATTCATGAGTTGATTCAATCGCGCTGGAGTCCGCAAGCCTTTTCAGAGCAGATCATTGAGACTGAGATGTTGAACAGTATTTTAGAAGCTGCACGGTGGGCACCCTCATCTTTCAACGAGCAACCTTGGTGTTTCATCGTTGCGACCAAGCAGAACCCACCTGAATTTGACCATCTATTGAGTTGTCTTGTTGAAGCCAACCAAGCTTGGGCAAAACATGCTTCAGTCCTAATGATCTCAGTCGCCAAGCTGTACTTCGACCGTAATGGTAAAGATAACCGACATGCATTTCATGATGTTGGGGCAGCAGCATCTAATTTAGCGCTGCAAGCAACTGCGCTCGGACTCTTTGCTCATCAGATGGCAGGGTTTGACAGAGAAAAAACCCGCGAGACGTTTAGCATTCCTGAAGGGTATGAGCCAGTTGCCGTGATCGCGTTGGGTTACTTAGGCGAGCCGCAAACGTTACCTGAGAAATTGCGCGATGCAGAACTTGCCCCACGAACCCGTAGAGCATTAGAAACTTTCACCATTACAGGTAAGTGGGGACAACCATATTCGTCGCAGTTGTGAAAAGCTAACCTTAACAATCAGGAGACTCAATAATGTATAGGAGAATGACAGTAGCTATCTTCCTCGTTTTCATGTCCGTCGGTAGCTATGCTAGTGCACAAGGTGGTAGGGATGGTGGACCGAGTGGGGCTTTCACGTATTCAACAACGGCGAGTGTGGCTGCTGAACAGCGGCGCGCGAAGCAAGTCGTAGAAACCTACCAAACAGCCCTGAACAACTCTGACTTTAGGACTATCCGGACGCTCTTCGCTCCGAATGCCGTTGCTGAGTGGAACAACAAACCAACGGTCATCGGGGTGGCGGCAATGGAAAAACCGTACACAGAGCTCTTCCGCGAAACGAAATTCACAACTGACTTCCAATACGACGCTGTGGACATTCATGGACCCATTGCGATCGTACGCACCCATCATCCTAAAGGACAAACTGAAAGGAGCCTGACAGACGGTTCAACAAAACTAGACTTTAATCGAGAGATCTTCGTACTCAGCAAAGAGTCTGGTGATTGGAAGATCATTGTCTATACCTTTACGACACAGCCAGAACAGGGAGTTCAGTAGCACGTCTGTTATATGAGCAATCATATATAGGATAAGTGATACAACTAAATTTATCTAATTCCAAGGGGGCAATTGTATGACTGTGCAAACTCAAACGAAAAGAACCGTTGCCGCAATCGTCAACAGTGTTGAAACGCTAGAAGGGGCAGGATTTTTAGTGCGCCGTCCCTTTCCCAAAATCAACTTTTCCGAGTTTGACCCCTTTCTCCTCCTCGATGAATTGGGTCCGGTTAATTTGAAACCGGGTGAGGCAAAAGGTGCACCAGATCATCCGCATCGGGGCTTTGAAACCGTCAGCTATGTCTTGGATGGACGGTTAGAACACAAGGATTCTGAAGGACATGCTGGACTGCTGAATCAGGGCGATGTGCAGTGGATGACGGCAGGTGCAGGAGTGGTGCACTCCGAAATGCCAGAATCAGAGTTTACCCGCACAGGTGGACGGCTACATGGGATTCAACTATGGGTCAACCTGCCGCAATGTGACAAAATGATTCCACCCCGTTATCAGGAAATTCCGGCGACTCAAATTCCTTTGGCTCAAACGGAAGATGGGTCTGTAACGGTGCGGGTGATTGCGGGAGAGGCGTTAGGAGCTAAGGCGGTAATTGAAACCCGCACGCCGATTATCTATCTACACTTCACGCTGCGACCTGGTGCAACAATCATTCAGTCTGTACCGAAGGAATACAACGCCTTTGCTTATGTGCTGGAAGGCTTTGGTTTGTTTGGGACACAGCAGGAGCGTGGAGATGATGGGCAGATGGTGATCTTTGCCCAAGATGGAGACTCGGTGGCAATCACCAATCCTGCTAATGCCCAAAAAAACCTCGATCTCCTGCTGATTGCAGGTGTACCGCTCAACGAACCTGTAGTGCGTTATGGTCCCTTTGTTATGAACACCGAAGCCGAAATTATGCAAGCGATTGAAGACTATCGAAACGGAAGGATGGGACGGATTCATGCTTAACACACTTCAACAGCGCATCAATCAACATCAACTCCTCAGCGCGTTACGAACTAAATTGCTAGCTCTGCACAAATTGTTGCTAGACGCCGAGCGAATCACTTACGAGCAAGTGCGGGGAAAGGTTTCTAGAGGCAAACTGTTACAACTTCAGCTGACCTCGCTTCGACTTGAAGAACTTTGGACGTTCAACTGAGATGCTGTCAGAAGTTGTCAAGAATCTTTCTAATCCTAGATCAATACCTATGGCACGACCATGAACTGGTGGGTCTGGGATTGATACATCTAATTGCAGTGTGACAACGACATACCACTGCGTCCCCCTAGCCTTTGATAAGACCCGTACCTGCTTGACAGCACAGCCTTCTGGAATTGGTCGGGAAATATTGATGACCACATTACCAATCTTAGGAAGTTTGATTTGCTGTCCAGTAATTGGATTAGATTTGAACTGAGGAAACACAAATGATTTGAATTGTCCAAACTTCTTGAATTGGGGAAACCCATATCCACGCTTTTGAGAATTCTCCCAAGTATCATGCAATCTACGAACAGTAGTTTGCAGAACCTGAGAATGTATCTTTCAGAGAGTACTCGGGCAGTACCGATCATGCGCTCCTCAGCATAGGCAATGACAGTGGCATAGCTATTTTTAAAGGATTCTCGCAGTTGTCTTGGGGTTCGTCCATTATCAAAGCAATCGGCAGCTAATGTCGATTTCATCTCTTGCCAATCGACATTTTCCCAAGTAGTTTCGTATCTCACTTCATTACTCAAGTGGCTTTCTCTCCTTACCTAACGTTCCCGGAGAACTCTCGTTGGTTTCAGCCTGTCCAAAAATCCTTGAAACGCTTAGGGGACAATTCCGTGTAGCGAACGGTGTGCTGAATGTTCTTGTGTCCCAGATCAGATAAGCCTGAATTGCTCTGGTGTCATGCCCCGAAGATGCCAGGTAGAAACCGCGGCATTGCAGGTTAAGCAGTTGCTTGGTAGATAAGGGGAACCGTTTTAAATCGTAGGTAATGTATGAGTAAACGGACTGAACACCTCAGCACTTCTATCGATTTTGAGTAACACAACGTAGCGCGATGTCATCGAGCTAGATAGTGTCGCAACCGTGTATTTTCTCCTTCTACCCGTGTCATTTTGGTCTGTTTCATTACTAAATGCTTCGCTGGGTCAATGAAGTTAGCATAAACGCAATATCCATCAGTCAGATACCATTTACTGCCCCAGTTCTCCCATAATTTTGAGAAAGTCTTACCACTTCTATCCCCAACTGTTATGGCTAGAATTCCCGATTGATAGTGATTGAGCGCTGTCCAAAGCCAAACCTTGTTCTTTTTGCTGCCCACAAAGGTTTGGAGTTTATCGAGTTCTGCAACTTCAGGTAGCCCAGCTTCCTCATCTTCAGTCAGTTGAGCCTCAGCTTCTCGAACCCAGTCAATAATTGTAGTGTGATGGCTCTCAGTCACTCGTTCAATGCCACGAAATCCCATGCCGCTCAGATACATTTTGATGCACAACTGTTTAACTTCAGTTGGGTAACCTCTTTGTGTGGATGATGCTCTCCAAACGCGACCGCACTCATTACATTTAAATCTTTGTTTTTCATCTTGATAACCTAACTTGCGGATTTTAGAAGAATCACCTCTCGGACAATTCATGTAGATTAATTAAGTTTTCATTTTCCATCTATTCTACTAAAGCAACTGCCTAACCTGCAATGCCCTAATTTTAAACTGGTTCGATTAAGTTGACAAAGCCGTTTTGATGTAGAGTCAGCGAGAATTTAAGCTTTTCTTATAAAAGGCATAAATATTCCTTAAAACTGTAGCTCTACTCTAGATTTTAGGCTGTGCGAGAACAACCAAATAAACTGTCATAAATCTTTTGCTGCTACACAAAAATGAAGGAGGAATCGTGTTTAAGTCCTCACGTTATTGTTTTGCCATCTGTATCATCTTTGGCTTTGGAATTGCAGGTTCGGCTAATGCCACCCAGATCAGCCTGAGTGGCTGGAATCCGGAGTTCGTGGGTATCGATGGCACACAAGCTACTTTGTCTGACAGCCAAGCCTATATCGACCGGATCGACTTGGCAGCGCCGGACATTCGATTTGAGGTAACTCCGCATTCAGGCCCTCAGGACACGATTGCCCAGACAAACAGCCAATTCCTACTTTCCTCCGGCAGTCAGGTCGCGACCAATGCCAACTTTTTCGCACCTTGCTGCAACGCGACACCGGAACCGAAAAGCCTGATAGGGCTGTCAGTGTCGGACGGAACCGAGGTCTCGCCCCCGGCGTTCGGCAGTGACGACGCTGCAGCATCCTTGCTGATCTCAGCCGCAAACAAGGCAAGCATCCTCCCGCCTAGCACGACGGGAACGATAGATTTATCAAACGTTTTCAACGCCGTCTCCGGCAACCTGATCGTGTCAGATGGCGTGAACGTCTCCTCCACTACACCCACTGGCGCACCGCACGACCCATTCGGGCTCGACCCGCGCACGGATGTCGGTTTATCGCAGGATGGTCGATACCTCTACCTCGCCACTATCGACGGGCGGCAGCCAGGGTACAGCGCTGGCGTGACGACCTCTGACGCCGCTGATTTACTACTGGCGCTCGGAGCTTACCAGGGAGTCAACCTGGATGGCGGTGGCTCAACGGCGCTGGTCAAGTCAGACGGCAAGGGCGGCGCTGAAATCATCAATCGACCGAGCGACGGCACAGAACGCTACGTTGGCAACAATCTTGGCGTATTTGCTGATCCGTTGCCGGTGCCAGAGCCTTCGTACTTCACGGTTTTCACCACTGCCTTCGTTAGTCTGCTTGCTAGCGCCGCTCTGCGACCAGCGGCACGTCCTGGCCGCAACTAAAGTTACAAGAACGTAACTGCAAACTCCCGTTTTTTAACCTTGTCATTAACCACATTAGATTAAGTACAATCGGAGAATCAGGGCTCTCATCAATGAGATATACGCCCAGTGGAGTTAGGGCATTTTGCATGGCATTGACAATCGTACCTGGTGCGCCAGTCACCACACCTTTCCCTACTCCCTTCACACAATAAGGGTTGAAACGAGTTTTTGCAACAGAGCCATCCAGAGGATTTCAATAACATCAACAAATTGTAATTGTTCACCCCCAAATGATCTCTTAGACAACAGCAATTAAAAAAGAAATACGGTCTCTCTAAATGCTGCCTCTTTCTGTTCAAGCTAGCTATATCTAATGATGTTAATCAGCTTAACTTGTAAAAATGAGGACTGTATTTCCTACTAGTTCTAAAGTTTTAGACTTTCGATAGAGTTTAAATCTTGAGCGCTTGAGGTATCGTTAGACTAAAATCTGAGAACTAGTGCTAGCGTACTAATAATAGCACGCCATCAAGAGTTGTATGGAGAGTGAGATGCGTCTGAGGAAATATTTAGTTATTACAGTTATCGCTGCAATTGGATTAATCGTGTTTTCATCTGTCAGTCCTGTATTGAGTTATCAATCTAGCCAAAATTCTCAATCTATAAAGCAGTTACAACAACCTATTCAACCGGGAATGCTGATTGCTGATAGAGGTTGTGATGGAGCACATAGTGCTAAAGACTCTTTGCAATCGGCAGTGGATAACTTAAAGAAGGTTAGTGAAGAGAGCCAGGTTCTTAGTAATGCTCTAGATTATTCTGTCCAAGGATTAAGGGCAGTTAACCGCTACATAGACCAAGCCTGTCGATGAAATCATCGTTGCAGGTTAGCAAGCAAGGTAGTTATCCAGCTCTGACACGGAGGCGTTTAAACATTGCTTCCCGTGCTTGAGTAGCGAGGGTGTCATCTAGGGGTGCGAGTGATATTGGCTTTTGATACTTTTGGGTGAGTGCCGTTTGAAGCAACCAATCAGCGAGAAAAGGATTTTTGGGCAAAAGAGGACCGTGGGAATAGGTAGCGATCGCATTTCGATAAACTGCCCCTTCTGTCCCATCCTCACCGTTGTTGCCTAATCCTTGTAATACCTGTCCCAGTGGTTCTACCTGACCAAGCTTGGTACGACCCCCATGATTTTCAAAGCCAATCAGGTAGGGTGTGGAATCTGTTATAGCTTCTAGTTCCTGTGCTAAGGTGGTGGCTGTCACTCGAATCACAAGATTACCAATGCAGCGACGGGCGTTTGGTCCTGGATGGACTGAGACAAAATCAAATAGCCCCAGCCCAGTAATCCGCACACCCAAAGCTGGCTCGTAGTAGTGTCCTAAAAGCTGGGGGGCACCACAGGTGAAGATACCAGGAGTGCCCCTCTCAATTCTGTCTCGCAAAGCCTCTGCCTTGCTTCCTTTAAGATCCCGCATGACAATCTCTTGCTGCCGATCTTGTGCCCCGCCACCAACCAGCAAGTCTACCTGGGAGATGTCAGTTGCTGTAGCACTCTGATCGAGTGGCATCACTTTGACTTCATACCCTCGCCATGATAAGCGCCGCTCAAGGCAGATGACATTACCGCGATCACCGTAGGTACTCATTAGTGTTGGGTAGAGCCAGCCAATTATAATTTCCAATTTCTTGATTTCTCCCAGGTTATAAAATCTTGCGACCAGTCAATACTTCTCGCACCTCTAGCATGGCGGAATAAGTTGGCAGAATATGCAGAGTTTCCCCGTCTGGAGTCTGTTCTAAGGCAGTAGCGATGGCATCACGTAGATCTTCTTTAATAATCAGTTGTAAATGGTTGTTGGGGCAATTGCCATTTTGGCTATAGCGCAGTCGCAGCGCCATGTCATAAACGCGATCGCCACTAACAATCAAAGTTCCGCCCTGCTCAACTAACTTTTCTGTATCTACATCCCAAATCCAGGATACGTCAGTGCCATCGGGTATCCGGTCGTTTAACACCAAAAGCGTTGTCTGTCCAGATACTTGCTGGACAGCACGAATTGTTTCATTCATGCCAACTGGATTTTTCGATAACAGAATTCGGACTTGCTTACCGCTGACTTTTAGCTCTTCTGCCCGTCCAAAAGCTGCATGAAAGTTAGCAATAGTGTCACGGATGCTGGCTTCATCTACACCTAACTGTTGGGCAGCGAGTATGGCTGCCAAGGTGTTGTATTTGTTGTACAGCCCAATCAAAATCTGAGGCCAATTGCAGCTATCGAGTGCCAATTTACCTTTGCTAAAGCCGCAGCTAGGACAGTGGAAATCTCCTAGGTGTGAGAGATAGACACCTTGATATATCAATGCATGACCACAATTGGGACAGTAGATAGAATCGACAGCATGGGGAATTTCATCCAGATATTGCTCTGGTTCGTTTAGCCCGAAGAATAACACCTGTTGAGGTAGATGTTGACCGAGGTAGGATAAGGTAGGGTCATCAGCATTCGGAATCACAATAGTTTCTAGAGGGAGGGTTGCGATCGCCTCTCTCCAGCGTTGGTTAATTATGTCTACCTCTCCATATCTGTCGAGCTGATCCCGAAATAGGTTCAAGCAGAGGATAATCTTGGGTTGAAGGGACGACAGAACCTTCGGTAGCACATTCTCATCCACTTCTAAAATCGCGTAATCAACTGTCAAATGACCAAACAGATTGGTATTTTCAAGCAGAGCCGTAGTTAAGCCATTCAACAAATTAGCTCCTGTTGCATTGTGAGCAACCCTGTAGCCCTTTCGCTCCAGCATTGTGCGTAAGAGCAGCGAAGTCGTGGTTTTACCATTTGTCCCGGCTATCAGAATCATGCCCTGGACTACCTGAGAGCTGAGTTTTTCCAGCAGTTGGGGCTGAATTCGGCTCGCAATTTCGCCTGGTAGAACACTAGCCGCGCCTAAGCGCAGTATGCGAACCAGAGACGTTACTGTCTTGGCAACCGATACCGCTAAGCCAAGTCTCAGTTTGTTTAGCAATTGGTTTTTCACGTTTCCTACGTATCCTTATCCTTGCTTGGACATTAGGCTACTACATCATGAGTTTCAAGAGACATCTTAAGATGACTATGGGAAATATACTCTGTAGGCATAAAATGTACAAGTTTTAGACTAAGCTTAGACTTAGTTGCAGCAATAATTATGGTAAAGCTTAAGAAGCTAGTGAGTTATGGATAACCTCTTTGCCAATTGGTTAAATAGTTGGTTTTTTAGTGTTTTGAATGAATATCTTTTAAGAAAGAATATAGCTTTACAGGAGATTTAGAATGACCGCATTTATCAACAATGAACGGATGACCACGATTTCAAAAAATCTGGATATTGTTACTTTGATCAATGTTTTTACTGTTGAACCCGAAAATCAGCAGCGTTTGACGGAACTGTGGGTGTCAATTACCGAAGATGTGATGTGTAAACAGTTAGGCTTCATCTCAGCAAATTTTCATAAAAGTCTAGACGGAAAACATGGAGCAAACTATGCTCAGTGGAGTAGTGTAGAAAGTATAGAAAGCATGCTTAAGAGTGTAAAAATCAACGAGCGATATCAATATCTGCATGCTGAAGTCTTAAAGATTGCCAAAATGAGTCCGGTACTCTACGAAGTTTGCTACACAAAAACTCTATAGTCCCGCGTCTCATCAGATAAATCACGTTGGCTCTCATGCTCCCATCTCATTCTGGGTAGGGAGTGGCATATCCAGAGGTTAGCTTCAAGAAATTTTGCTCGATTTTCCGTAATTTTACGCAAGAAACTCTAAGTCACACTTTCTACTATGGATGTCATAGGTTCTTTTAAATCATAGAGTTATTGGTCAAAGGTAAGAGGTAGTGGGAACGAAGAGTGAGTTCTAACAGAGTGTAAAAGACTAGTGCCAGAAGACCAAAAATTTTAGGCAGAGATTGATGAATGACTTTTTATTCTCAAGCCAGTTCATTCCGCACGGACATTGCTATCTCTGGCAACCAAGACTAGTTGGGCTGCACATTCTGGCGGACGTGCTCATAGCACTGGCCTATTATTCCATTCCGCTGATGTTGGTCTATTTTGTGCGGCAGAGACAAGATCTCCCTTTCAAACAGATGTTCTTGTTGTTTGGAGGCTTTATCATCGCTTGTGGCACGACTCATGTGATGAACATTTGGACGCTATGGCACCCTACCTATTGGTTATCAGGCTTATTGAAAGCTCTCACGGCTGTGATCTCAGTAGCAACGGCGGTAGAACTAGCACCACTGATTCCTAAAGCACTGGCTCTGCCAAGCCCCACTCAATTAGAAGCAGCCAACCAGGAATTGGCGTTCCGAATTCAAGAACACAAGCGAACAGAGGAGGCTCTACGCCATTTAAAGGAGGAATTGGAACTCCGGATTGCCGAAAGAACCAGTGAGCTGAGTATTGCTAATTCTACTTTGAAGGGACAAATCCATGAGCGTGAGCAGGCTGAGGAAAAACTGAAAAGGACTGCTGCAGCTGCAGCTGCGAGTGAAGAGCAATTTCGGGCTACGTTCAATCAGGCTGCTGTCGGCATTGCTCAGGTAAACTTAGAGGGAAAGTGGCTATTGGTCAATCAAAAACTTTGCGACATTGTTGGTTATTCGCAAAAAGAGCTAGAAGCGCGAACTTTTCAAGACATTACTCACCCTAACGACCTCGAAGCTGACCTTGAGAATGTTCATCAACTGTTGGCAGGCAAAATCCAGACTTACTCGATGGAAAAGCGCTATATCCGGAAAGACGGCTCCTATGTCTGGATTAATTTAACCGTGGCGCTCGTGCGCGAACCTTCGCTGCAGCCGCAGCAGCCAGGAAAGCCGCAATATTTCATTTCTGTGGTTGAAGACATCAGCGAGCGCAAGCAGGCAGAGAAAAAACTACGCCAAAGTGTGCAGCGCTACCGTTTCCTAGCGGAGAAGCTGAGCTGCGAAATCAACGAGCGCATACACGTTGAGGAGCGACTTCAAGCATCGCTCGCAGCTACAGCTGCAGCAGCACAAGAAAAAGAACTCTTGCTTAAGGAAGTGCACCATCGGGTTAAGAATAATTTACAGGTTGTATCGGGACTCCTTTATCTCCAATCCCGTTACGTTAATGATCTACCTACTTTGACAGTGCTGAAAGAGAGCCGCGA
The DNA here is from genome assembly GCA_019244235.1 of Chroococcidiopsidaceae cyanobacterium CP_BM_ER_R8_30. Taxonomy (GTDB): domain Bacteria; phylum Cyanobacteriota; class Cyanobacteriia; order Cyanobacteriales; family Chroococcidiopsidaceae; genus JAFAVL01. Next base: position 54,420 of record JAFASY010000297.1, on the reverse strand, counting down.
TCGCATTCAATCAATGGCGCTCATCCACGAAAAACTCTATAGCTCCAAAAATTTCGACAAAATTGACTTTAGAGATTACATTCAGAGCCTTGTCCAAGTCATATGCATTTCCCAGAGCGTTAATACAAATTTGATTAGCTTTAAGGTTGATGTTGAACCGCTTTACTTAGATATCAACACAGCAATTCACTGTGGCTTAATTATTAATGAACTTGTTTCAAATTCTCTCAAACACGCTTTTCCATCGGGTCTGTCTGGTGAGATTACAGTTCAATTTTACGCGACCAAGGAGAGGAATTTTGAACTGATTGTCCGTGATAATGGTATTGGGTTTACGCAAAAGCCTGATTTCCAACAGCAAAAGTCTTTGGGGCTTTGCCTCGTTCATGCTCTGGCTACTGAACAACTTGAAGGGACACTCGAACTCAAGAAAGGCAAAGCGGCGATCGCCGCTTTGCCTGAATCGAATTCTGGCATTGTGTTTGGTAGCCTAGATGTTGCTTCCGGGTCCATTGGCGGTCCGGGAGCTGACTTTAGGATTTGCTTTGGCGTTTAGGAGGTTAACCTCCATCAAGGAAGGTGCGATGTGTCAGCTGCAAAGATTCTTGTTGTAGAAGATGAGGTGATTACCTCCACAGCGATTAAAGAACAACTGAATCAACTTGGGTACACCGTGGTTGACAAAGTAGCTTCAGGAAGTGCAGCGATTAAGAGTGTTGCCAAAAGCTCTCCCGACTTGGTGCTAATGGATATCACCCTAAAAAAGGGTGACATAGATGGAGTCACAGCTGCTGCCCGCATCCGGGAGGAGTTCAAAATTCCGGTGGTGTATCTCACCGCGCACTCTGACGAAGCCACCCTGGACAGAGCTAAGGTGACGGAAGCCTTCGGTTATATTATTAAGCCGTTTGCTGATCGAGATTTGCGGATTGCCATTGAAATGGCGCTTAACAAGCATCGAGCGGAACAACTGGTCGAAGAGGCAACAGCCCAAAAGTTGGCCGAGCATGAGCGAACAGAGGCTCAAATTAAAGCATCGCTCCAGGAAAAAGAAGTCCTCTTGAAAGAAGTTCATCACCGCGTTAAAAACAACTTTCAGATAATTTCCAGTCTCTTAAGCCTACAGTCAAATTCTATCCAAGACGAACGATGCCGGGAGGTATTCAAAATCAGCCAAAATCGAATTGAATCAATGGCGCTTGTTCATGAAAAGCTGTATTTATCCGAAAACTTGGCACAAATAGACTTTGCTGACTACATCAAAGGACTTGTAGCTGATTTAATGTCTTCGTACCAGGTTGATTCAGATACCATTGATATTCGGGTAATTGCCGAGCGGGCTTTCTTGAGCCTTGGGACAGCAATTGCTTGTGGCTTGATTATCAATGAACTCGTATTGAATGCATTTAAATATGGCTTCCCTGAAGGTAGATCGGGTGAAGTCTACATCAACTTTTGTTCAGAGGATGACGGCAAATTTAGCCTTGCTATCAGTGACAATGGTATCGGTTTTCCCCAAGACTTAGACTTTAAGCATACAGAGTCTCTAGGACTACAACTGGTCAATGCGTTAACTGCGCAACTGGGAGGAACTATCGAGCTTAACAGAGATAAGGGAACAGAGTATAAGATTACATTTACGGAAATGCCTCGCGAAGGGGTCGTGCCCTACTGAAACCCATGCTCTGGTTGAGCTGGCAAGAAAGCAGCAGCCGGAGTAGAACTCCGGCGCTCCCTTTAAGTGAAAAAGCTAGCAGACTTTTTGTCAAAGCGATAAGTATATTTGCCTAAAATTTTCTAGGTAGTTAGTGGCAAGCATGGACAACGAGAAACCATCCCTTACATTGCTGAAGGGCAGGTCGTTCAACTTTAGCAAGTTAATCAAACTGATACCTACAGCACTAAATGCCTGAAAAGTCTGTCAGCATTAGCGTTGCTAAATTTACAGTTAAAAAATTTAATTTGTTCTCTAATTAGGTCTATCCTGACTTGTCAATATTTTGTTGGGGGTAAAAACTAGACAGAATAAGAGTGTTAGGGCAAATATGGCTGCGACTAGTGCTTTGCTTGATCACAAAACCCCACTGTGCGAAATTTGCATCCTATGTTGTTGTCCTTGCCGAAAATCTGTATGGTAAGAGTATTAATTTTTCTACCGCTGTTCTCAAGAAGTACGAGCTGAATCTTTGTTGCCATAACCATTTAGTCATTGTGGTGTTTGGATGCCATTAAGGAAAAAGCGATGCCTGTGCCTCTTGCTCTATCTCTCAATAGCCAGAATCTACCATACCCCGATCCCATCCATCCCATCATCGTTCACTTCGTGATTGCAATGGTGCTGTTTGCCTTCTTCTGCGACGTGGTGGGCTACTTCACACGCAAACACCATTTGTTTGAGGTCAGTTTCTGGAACATGTTTGTCGCGTCAGTCTGTATCTTCCTAGCCGTCATCTTTGGTCAGTTTGAAGCTGGTCTAGCAGACCCTTACGAAGCAGCACAGTCAACCCTGAATTCACACACACTCACTGGCTGGTCGCTATCTGCCATCGTCGTTGCCATCACGACCTGGCGGTTTATCATTCGTAACCGTGACCCACTGAAAGTCCCTCCGGCTTACTTGGGTGTAGCCACGTTTCTTGTCTGCCTGGTGTGTTTCCAAGTGTTTTTGGGGAGTCAGTTGGTGTGGGTCTACGGGCTACATGTAGAGCCAGTCATGGAGGCAACAAAGAAGGGGGTCTTGTGATGAACCTACAGATTGAACAGTTGGGGGTGAAGCTAGGTGCCAACGGACTACCCTACGGGATTCCAATCCATCCAAATTTAGTGCATCTGACGTTAGGTTTATTTATTATCGCTATTGCCTTTGATGTGGCAGGAATGTTGTTTCCCTTGGAACAACCAATCCTCAAATTTTTAGTGCTCACGGCTGTCCGTCGAGGCTTCTTTGATGTGGGCTGGTATAACCTGCTAGCTAGTGCGGTCGTTACTTTTTTCACTGTTGCCGCAGGCTTTTTTGAAATCATGCTAGCCGATCCGCCAACTGATGTGAAAAGTGCTTGGGGACTGGGAGCAAGTCCGACAATGCTGATGCATGGACTAGGTGGGGTCTTGCTCTTAACCCTCATTGTTGTCATGACTGTATGGCGAGGGTTTCAGCGCTATCATTGGCGTCGGGACGAAGACAAGCAGGTGCATTGGAGCTATCTAGTAGCAGGGGTGGCAATCCTGGGACTTTTGTTTCTTCAAGGGACATTAGGAGCGCAACTAGGAGATGAGTTTGGGGTGCACACAACCGCTGCTAACTTGCTGCGGCAGGGGAAAAATCCTAATGAGCTGCTCAGGTAACTGATGGGGTGATAGGGAGAAAAGAATGTCGTTATGAAGAAAATTCTAAATACGCTGATACTCGCTGTGTTCGTGATTGTAAGTATCCTCGTCAGCTATTGGCTGGGACAGCAGGCATACTCCTGGATGCCCGCTCAAGGAACAGCTGAAGCAAAACGGGTTGATGGCTTATTTAGCTTTCTAGTGACGTTAGGAACATTTATTTTTTTGGGGATCGTTGGTCTCATAATGTATTCGATTCTCACTTGTCGAGCAAGTGAGGGAGACTTCAGCGATGCTCGTCCCGATCGAGGCAATCCGAAGTTGGAAGCTTTATGGACAGGGATTCCAATTCTGTTGGTGTTGTGGATTGCGGCTCAAAACTTCAGCATTTATCAGCAAATTGATATCCAAGGTCTGACACCAATCGTGCATTTGCACATACCTTCTGCAACCGAACCTGCTGATGCCGCAACGATTGTTAACAACAATGCCAAACCTGTATCTGAACAGATTGAAGTTGTGGCGAAGCAGTGGTCTTGGACTTTCCGCTATCCTGCCAGGAATGTCACTAGTACTGAATTACACCTGCCAGTCAATCAAAGCGCTAGTCTAGCAATGCGTTCAGAGGATGTCATCCACGGATTCTATGTGCCTGAGTTTCGCCTCAAGCAAGATATCATTCCCAACCGCATCATTACCTTTACAGTCACGCCACTGCGCGAAGGCAAGTATCGGTTACATGATTCCCACTTCAGTGGTACCTACTTCGCCACCATGACAGCAGATGTGTACATTGAGTCTCCCGAAGCTTATACCCAATGGCTTGCCCAAGCTGCCGCCCGTAAGCCAGCTCCAGCCAAGAATCAGGCGGTTGCTGAATACGCTCGGCGGCAAGAGTATGGTTTTAAAAGCAATTGGCCTAGTGTTGCGCCTGCCAAACCTCCCATTGTGAATTATTCCAGCTGAGGCAGAAAATTAATGACCAATAACCCGATTGAAGGTATTGCTAGCGCTCACGAGTCCGAACACATTGAGCAAGAGACAGGTTGGCAGCGCTACTTCTTTAGTACTGACCATAAGGTCATTGGTATCCAATACCTGGTCACCACTTTCATTTTCTTCCTGATCGCTGGCTTGTTCTCTATGGTCATGCGTGGTGAACTGGTGACTCCAGAATCGGATATTGTCGATCGCCCCCTTTACAATGGTTTATTCACCATGCACGGCACGATGATGATCTTCCTGTGGATTATCCCAACCCAGGTAGGTTTAGCTAACTACCTAGTGCCGCTGATGATTGGAGCACGAGACATGGCTTTTCCACTGCTTAACGAAATTGCCTACTGGATAATTCCCTTTGCAGGTCTTTTGCTGTTATCAAGTTTCTTACTGCCTTCTGGCACTGCACAGGCTGGATGGTGGTCCTACCCGCCAGTCAGCCTCCAGAATCCGTCTGGTCATGTCTTTAACGGGGAACTCTTCTGGATTCTTGGTATAGCCCTCTTAGGTATTTCATCAATCATGGGAGGAGTCAACTTCGTCACGACTATTGTCAAGATGCGGGCACCTGGGATGACATATTTCCGCATGCCCATCTTCGTGTGGACGGTTCTAAGTGCCCAGTTGCTGCAACTATTTTGTTTGCCTGCTCTTACTGGCGCGGCGATCCTGCTGTTTTTAGAACTGACTTTGGGGGCACCCCTATTCAATCCCTTTAAGGAAGGCAGCCCAATCCTTTACCAGCATCTGTTCTGGTTCTACTCCCATCCGGCGGTTTACGTCATGGTACTACCTGCCTTCGGCGTCTTTTCTGAGGTCATCCCCGCCTTTTCCCGCAAACCTTTGTTTGGCTATCGTTCGGTGGCGCTTGCCTCATTCGGTATTGCGATAGTCAGTACCCTTGTCTGGGTACACCACATGTTTGCCAGTGGTACACCCGGTTGGATGCGGATGCTTTTCATGCTCACTACAATGCTGGTTGCCGTGCCTACTGGCGTGAAGGTGTTTGCCTGGGCTGCCACCATCTGGAACGGCAAGCTGCACCTACAGACACCGATGCTGTTTGCCTTAGCTGGTGTTGTAATGTTTGTCTTTGCTGGTATTACTGGCGTCATGCTTGGCTCGACAGCATTTGATCTGCATGTTAACAACACCTACTTTGTAGTCGGGCACTTCCACTACGTTGTTTACAACACCATCACAATGGCGATCTTCGCCGCAATTTATTACTGGTTCCCCAAAATCACTGGGCGGATGTATGCTGAGGGCTGGGGTAAACTCCACTTCTGGCTAACCTTTATTGGTGCCAACCTCACCTTTTTCCCCATGCACCCGTTGGGCTTACAGGGTATGGTACGCCGTATCTCCTCCTATGACCCGCAGTACCAGTCATGGAACATCGTCGCCAGTATTGGGTCATTCTTGCTGGGAATGGCGACATTGCCCTTCATCATTAATATGGTAGGCTCCACTCTTCAGGGCAGGAAGGTTTCAGACAATCCCTGGCACGCAACCGGACTGGAGTGGACAACCTCCTCGCCTCCCCCTGTAGAGAATTTTGAGGAAATTCCAGTCGTTACCTCAGCCCCTTACGGTTATGGTAAGTCAAAAGCTCCTAGTCCGGGAGCTACTGATCGGGAGTGAAGTTAGCTATGGAAAGTCCTATTCATCCAAATCACTTACAGCAACCCCTACCTCAACCGGATGGTAGCGCACATATTGAGGATGAGCGGAGTAAGGTGATGTTCGGCTTCACCATATTCCTGCTTTCGGAGAGTATAATCTTCGTCAGTTTTTTCGTCACCCTCATCGCTCTAAAATTAACAGCTCACCAGTGGCTTCCCCCTGGTGTTTCGGGACCAGAAATAACTACACCTGTTATTATCAATACGGTGGTACTGCTTTCGAGTAGCATCGTGATCTATTTCGCAGAACGTGCCTTAGAGCGCAACCATCTCGGCAAATTTCGCCTGCTGTGGCTAACCACGTCAGCGATGGGAGCCTACTTCCTAGTTGGTGAGATTAAAGAGTGGCTTGGTCTTAATTTTGGAGTGAGTACAGGACTGGTCGGCGCAACGTTCTACTTGCTGACAGGCTTTCACGGTTTGCACGTCACCGCTGGGATTATCCTACAGATGATCATGCTTGCTCGCTCCTTCATTCCAGGTAACTACAATCACGGACGTTATGGTGTGAGTGCAGTCTCCTTGTTCTGGCACTTCGTTGACGCAATCTGGATTTTCGTATTTTCACTTCTCTACCTTTGGCAGGCAACGTGAAATGCTGACAACACATCACATTTCACCTTGACCAGAAACCTAGTGTCGCCAACGCTTGCTCTAGCTCTACTGTCTCCTTGGCTACAACTACTCTTTTCAACGCCATGAGACTCACAAGCAGCGCTCGAAATTTCTTACCATATTGAATCACAAGCACTCGTTGGCTTGAGAAATTGCATTTAGCTATCATTTCCTGAACTTCAATTGGATGCTTCTCTTCCTCTGCTTTGAACCGCAATGACAACCCATAACCAGTGTGAACTCGATTTGTGAGGTCAGCGTAGATAGCACCTGCTTCTGGGTGTTCATCTGTCATACACTCTAAAGCAAGGAGAAAGCTCATAGTTTGAGCATCAAGTTCTGGTGCGTTGGTAGTGAGCTGGTCCATAGTCCTACTTCTAAATCAAACTAGGAGGCTGAACAGTGGCGTAAGCTAAATCTAATATGGATACTCTATAGCATTAGTCAGAAAATTTCTGGTATAAATCAAAACCATTATTCATGATACTGCTTGTAAGGAAGCCCATGCTCACGCATTGTAGATGACTCAGCTAGCTGCTACGATGCGCCAATAACAGACTCTTGACCAATCGATCTCTGCTATACGCTTAGTAGATACAAAGCGGTTGATCGCTGGTCGTTGCAATGTGTCTGAGGATAGAAGTCATTGCTATAGCTAGACACGTAGGATGCCCTTGAGCCTGGATAAATATGTATTGTATTTATCGCTTAGGTTCAAGGAGTGAAGTCACTTTGAATTACTATGCCCATGCAGGAGGATTTTTAGATGCAGCGAATTTTTGCAACCATGAAGCAAGCTCTTGGCAATAGCTTGTTAATTCTGGGTATACTCAGTTTCAGCATTGTGTCAAGTCTATTGATATTCTTCGCCACGCCAAGCTTGGCAGCACCAGTGTCAACTGAGGGTCAGAAGCTGATTCAGCAGGAAAAGCTGGATAGAAACAGTCAAAAGGCTGCTGAAGACCGCTCATACTCCTATGAAGAGCAGTTAGAAGCAGCTAAAGATCCCGATAAGGTTTACGAAAAGAATGTCAAAGCTTATAAAGATTCTCATCCAGGTGAGAACTTAGTTGAGGAAGCAACAGAAGGAGCGCAAAAACTGATTAAAAATGCCACAAAATAATTAATCGGTTGTATCACTGAGCAGCAGTGCGCTAGAGCAATTTGGTAAGAATCAGTGCTAGACCAAAAAGCTAGATCTGCTGCTCAACCCAACTGCTTAAAGCCCTACATGAACGCAAATCGGACAGCCCAGATTACCCAAATTATAGAGAAGCGCCACCCTCTCGGTCAAAAAATTGGCAACGTAGAGGCAAACTTGATGTCGCTCAACTTAGCTCTACACAATTTAGAAAAACACCGCGATCGCCTACTAACTCTGGTTGATGAATCAAATATCACTACTCAGCTAAAAGAAATTAATTTTGATACAAACTATATAGATATTTTGACTGGGTTGGAAACGTTAGCCAAGCTCAAGGTTCGTTACTCGCGCAATACCCTCAATATTGGAGTGGTCGGACGGGCACGGCAAGGCAAAAGTCGCCTATTGCAAAGCTTAACGGGACTGACTGCGGCAGAGATCCCTGATGGGGATCGGCAACATTGCACAGGTGTTCGTAGTACTATTCATCATCATGCAACTGGAGAAACTTATGCCGAAGTCTGGTTTCACTCAGAAAACTCATTTTTAGAGGAAGTGCTAGGACCGTATTACGAAAAGCTCCGTTTGGGAGTCAAGCCAATCACGCTGGAAGAGTTTGCTCACAAGCCACCGCCTCCTTTACCTCAAGACTTACCTGGGGCTGCCGAGCCTGGGGCGATGTACGAACATCTGGGTAGATATCACAAATTTGTAGCAAAGTATCGCCATTTGCTTACAGTAACCTCACCCTACCGAATTACTAAGAATCAAATTCGCGAATATGTGGCTCAGGATACTGCCGATGGTCAACGAGTCTTCTTCAATTACCTGGCAGTGCGAGAAGTCAAGATTTTCTGCAATTTTCCCAACACTGATGTTGGACAAATTGCTCTAGTGGATATGCCTGGTTTAGGAGATACAGGGGTAGGCGACGCAGAACGACTCGTGAAAACCTTGGGGCAGGAGGTTGATGCTGTGCTGTTCGTGCGGATGCCCAAGTCGTCGGGTGACTACTGGGCTGATGTGGACGTGAGATTGTATGACACTGCTCGCTCAGCCCTGGTTGAACTCCCCCTGAATTTGTGGTCTTTTATAGTGCTCAACCGCACCGATGCCAACTCCAAAAATGGGGACAACTTGCACAATTGCCAAGACTTGGCAGACACTATTGCCGAAAAACACTTGCAGGTTTTTGGGTATGCGATCGCGAATTGTGCTGATGTAGAGACAGCCAACACCAAAATTCTCGATCGAGTCCTGGACTATCTAGCGACCAACATTACGACTCTCGATCAGCAATACGCCTCTACCTGTCAGGATCGCTTGCTGCGGATACAGAGCCAGGTTGATGCTGAGTTAGAAAAAGCACGGCATGCCTTAGGTCATGCAACGCAGCGCGAGCGCACATTTCCACTCTTCTTGCAGCTATTTGGTCAACTGTGGAACGATCTCACAAGTGGGCTGGAGGGATTGCTCAGGGAACTCAAAGAGGAACGGAATGCTCAAGATCTTGACTTCAAAGCACAAGTTCATGCCGCTATCCAAGCTTGTCGTAGAGATCCTGGGATTCCGTCGATTAGCCAAATCGAAAGTCGGCGTGATCGCTGCGGTGGCTACCCTAACGCATATTACGAGTACCTGAACGAGATTCGCGCCCACCTGTCACAGCATTTTCTCTCCTTAGACGACGGACTAAAGCAAGCAATCGAGCGGGTGAAATCTCAGGTGGCAGAAATTTTGGTAACATGCGGACGTCTGGGGGGACTGACAGAGGCTAGTGGTGCCCAATTCCTTGAAGTGATCGCATCACAACTACCGACACAACTACACAAACTGCATCTGGGGTTTCAAATTCTATCTAGCTTCGACCTATCATATCGCGGACTGATCCAGCACCGGATACGTAAGCATCTGGATGGACTTACACCAGATGAAACCACCCTGCAACTCTCTAAATCTCCTTCAGCTCAAGAGATTTTAGATAATCTCAAGACACTTTATGCCGAAGCTGTTTATGGCTGTGAAACTGCATTAGAAGATTTGCTGTCTGAACCCAGCCAAGCTGCGTTTGCAATTGTAGAGGAGTTTGTTGACCGCGTCCTTCGGGCAGAAGGTGTAGAAACAGAGTGGCGTATTTTCTTAGAGGAAGTAAGAGCAGAAGTTTGGCCAAAAGAATTTGAGCAACTAGGCGAACGGACGCGAATCCGGCAGGAATGGCTAAATTCTGTGGAACAGGTAGCAGCAGCAAATCAGCCAGACTTAATGCGATTTCTTACTGACGGGCATGTTCGATGAACTGAAGAGTAATCTCAAGCCAGTCAGACTGAATAAAGTGAGCTGGAACATCGTTATCTCGCCACATCTGGTAAAAATGTGTGGCAATCAGGGAATCTTCATGTAAATTTGCCTCTCTAAGGTTGATATTTGGTTTTATTAACATTAGATGAATCTACAATGACAAGTACAAAACAATCATGGTTTTAGATTATGTCAGATTCTATCTATGCAAAACAAGAGTGGGAGCAATCGCTACTGTCTAGTTTTTTAGACATGGTGCAAGCTCGTGATGGTGATTTTACAGTACTTGAACGGCTTGCAAAAGCGAGCAATGATAGTGAAAGTTTCCAATTAATGGTTAAACGGCTCTCTCAACATCCTCAAGGAAAGAAAGCCTTTGAAGAGCGTTTTAGCTTGGGTAATATTAATTTAGAACAACTGAGAGAATTATCAGATAATACGTTGGGTCATGTTTATGCAGAGCATATGATTCAAAATCAGCTAAAACCTCTGCAAGCATCACCTGCCGAGAGCGATCATCATTTTGTAGCAACCCATATCACAGAAACTCACGACATTTGGCATGTTGTCACAGGAAGCAAGACAGACATTTTAGGAGAAATTCAGCTAGAAGCATTCTATGTGGCGCAATTGGAGATATCACGCTTCTGGTTAGCATTACTTGCTAAAAATTTACTGAAGTCTGTTGTATATGATATCGAAGTTTCAACTCAGTACATGGAATCACTTACGAAAGGATGGCTGATGGGGAAAAAAGCTAAACCATTATTTGGAATTAATTGGAATACTTTATGGGAAACTTCAATAGAACAGGTGCGTGTTTCTTTAAATGTGGATACTTGAGCAGACTCATGCTTAAAAGGCGTCATACCAGAATGCTGGAATTCTACGCTAGCCTAGGAGTACCAGAGTTTTGGCGGTTCAACGGCAAGGTATGGCGGATTTATCAGCTTCAGGAAGGGGTTTATGTGGAAGTCGAAGTTAGCCTCACATTTCCCCAAGTGCCAAAAGAGCAGCCGTACAGATTTCTGGAGCAGGCAAAAGAGGATGAGATTGCTGCTATGCAGTCATGATGAGCCTGGTGGCAAAACTGAAATTAGAGAACGGTACCTGGATGCATGAACTTAAGATAACGATGCTTGGACCCAGTGGCGTAGGCAAAACCAGTCTATTGACCGCTGTGTACGAGCAGTTCGAGAGCAATATTGGTCGCACTAATCTGCAACTTACACCTGACTTAGAAAGCTCAGCCCTGCTGCAAGAGCGTCTAGCAGAACTGAAAAGCCTGCCTGATAGTTTAGAGACGAAGGGGTGGATTGCTTATACTCAGGAAGAAAGATCTTTCTTATTTGAATTAGGCAAGAAAGCTGCTACACCCTCTCTTTTAATCCACTTTAAAGACTATCCGGGAGAATGGCACGAATCTAAGAGAGAAAAGTCTCGTGAAGAAAAAGAGAGGATTGAAAGTTTTATTAAAGAATCAGTCGCCGTTATTATTGCCATTGATACACCTGCGCTGATGGAAAAAAATGGTCAGTGGCATGATGAAACTAACAAACCGCAGCAGATAACTAATTTGTTTCAAAGAGTTTATCGAGAGCTGGATTCACCACGACTTGTCATCTTTGCGCCTGTTAGGTGTGAAAAGTACTTGCAAAGCGAAGAATCTGTATTTGAACTGTTACGACGAGTTCAGGATGGTTACACTAGTCTATTCAACCTCTTAAGTTCAGATGAGTTGTTACCTCAAGTGGCTGTAGTCGTCACCCCTGTTCAGACAGTAGGCTGTATGGTTTTCTCTCGAATTGAGATTCATGATGGGAAACCACTGTTCATTTTTAGGAAAACTCGTCATGATGCCCAATACAGTCCCAAAGATAGCGAACAGCCACTCCGCTACCTGTTACGGTTCTTATTGAGACTCCATCTCGAACGGCAAAATTGGGGATTTTTCAATTTTATCCGCTCCTGGTTAGGTCTTGATTCTCACCTCAAAAATGCCATCACCGAATTTGCCAAGGGTTGCAAAACGAGTGGTGGTTTTGCTGTGTTGCAGGGTGAAAAATGGCTAGATATCGGAGCTTGAGTTTGCTATGGAAATCTACGTTCAGAGCCGCGGTTTTTCTCAGGAGCAAGGAGTTTCCTGGCTACCTGAAGAACCATCGCTCCTCAGAAAGTATCGAGTTAAAGATCTGATTCAGAGTGAAGTCCCAACGGTAGTTTTGGCACGGTATGATAGTAGATTGCTTTTACTTGTTACCGGGCTAGAGTCAAGTAGAACAGATTTCCGTGATCGCAAAATCCGTAACTCTGTAATGTGGGTAGGGGAAAACTCGAATGAACCAGTTTTACGATCGCTAGCTGCCAGTGCCTTGCGCGGTTGTCTAAGAAAAGAAATTGACCAAGCCATAGAATTTGGCGGCGAAGATGGGTTTAAAGTTCGATGGAGCGCGATCACTCAATTAGCATTGAATAGCAAAGCTGAGAATCACACACCTGATGAAAGGCGAATCTTAGCACCTAACTCTTTAGAGCAAGTCAGAAAACTTGCTATAGAAATTGAGCAGTACCGCTTGCCATCATGGAATAATTGTCCGTTGGTAGTTGTAACAGGAATTAAGGCAAAATCCGCTTTAGAGTCAGCAAATGTCTGGCGAGGTTTATCGAGCCTTGTAGATCGAGAATTCATCTATCCTCCACTGAAATCGGCTGGACTTCATTCAAGGCAAACAGATAAGAAGCAAAAGGAGGAAAAACCTCTGGCTCTGATTATGCTAATAGTTGTCATCGCTGGAATGGTCTTACTTGGTATTTTGTCCTAGTCATTAATAGTCATTAGTCAGAGAATTTAGCGACAGCTGATCATCGTCCAGCCCTCAGAATTTGCTCGGCGGTCAATTGCAAATCGGGGAAGGCGCGAGAAACAACCGCATCACTTCCCCGAAAATCTCTTGCTTGATAAGCGCCACCTTCTAGCTTCAGGACCGTCACCAGCGTTCGCTCCGGGTCAACTCGCCAAAACTCAGGAATACCTCGCACAGCATACTCGCGCGGCTTCTCCACATAATCGCGATCGTAATTCTCGCTGCCCGGATTCCCTGGTGAAACGACCTCGACGACTAAATCTGGGACGGGCATCTCTGCGGTAATCAAATCACTTTTCAACCCTTCTAATGCGTCCGCGCACTCAGGAGACAGCACGACGAAATCCGGCTGTCGCGCCGTGACTTCTTGACTACTGACAGCAATTTGTACCCCAATGGTCAAAAGCGTCGATGAAATGCCCAATCGAATAAATACCTCGAACAGAAATGAAGCGATTTTGTGATTCAGTCTGCTTTCTGGCGGCAATTCAACTAACTCCCCATTCACCAACTCGTAACGGGTATCAGTTCCGTCGTCATAGTCGAGGTATTCTTCAAGCGATCTGAATCGTGGCTTGATTTGGGTCATGGCAATCGCTCCTACCCGGCTCCTTCATTATGGCGCCATCCTGCTAACTTGCTAAAACACAGTTTCGTCACAGTTGAGGTGTGAAGTCTCCACAAATAACTCCATCAGCCTCTAACCAATAATCTGTTCTAAAAGTGTCGAAATTTGCTCGGCTCGATTCATAATCATGAAATGCCCCCCCTTCTCAACTGTGAAGTGGGGTTTAACAAAGCGAATTGAGAAGATGCGATCACTCAGACCATGAATATGATGGAGATTTTCAGGGATAGTCTCATTTTTCCAGGTGACAACTTTGTGAGTTGCCCATTTAATGAAGCGAGCGTTGGTATCCAGCAGAATTGCTTTTAGTAACTGACGTTCGGCAATAGTCTCTAGACTGAAGAACCAGTAGGCAAGCCAATAGCTCATCCAGAGTAAACTTTTGAAGGGGAACACCCGCTGGATAGGGAACCACCGCAGCATCTTAAAGTAGGGGGGAATTTCACCCCGATTTTTGGCGCTAGAGATTACAATGACCTTTTCGACTTCAAGTTGCTTAGCGATCTCAACGGCAATGATGCCGCCAAACGATAGTCCAACAATAATTGGACGACTGGAGCTAATTTGAGCTGTTAATCGTTTAGCATATTGTTCAATTGGCTCGCCTCGCTCTGGCTCTAGCCAACGGATATGAACTGGCTGATATCCTTTAAATTTCAGCAGTTGGAATACTCGCTCATCTGCACCTAACCCACTGATAAGATAGATATCCTTCAGCTTCTTCTCAAGCTGTTCAAGCTCTTGGAGCTGCTGAATTGCTGACTCGATCTCCTGTTCAACTGCTTGGGATGATTCTAGTGTTGATTCCACCATTGCAACAACCGTACTAGTTGACTAGTCTGATGATATCAGCTTGGTCAATGACGATCGCGTAACATCACTACCATATCAAGGACTGGTGTGGATATGTTTGCTTCTCCTAACATTTGATGAATCTGGCCACGATGATGTGTCTGATGATTAAATAGATGAGTGAGACATTGCCATAGGGGTTGACAGTACTGCTGACCTGTTGAGTTGGAGTAAGACAAATCTGAAAGGATCGCCTCCAGTGGTAAATCTTTGATGTAAGCAATAATTCGCTCATCTTCAGTTTGACGAGCTGACTTTAGTAGGGAGAAAGTGGGATAGAGTTCATCTTTTAGTGAGTTGAATTGGTAAGCGATCCCCGTTATACGGCCCATCCAAATCCGGTCAGTTAGCAAAAGATGATTCAGCGTGCCATGAATAGAATCAAAAAATGCTTGGCGGTTTTGATGATAGCTGACCGATTCTAGTTGTTCACAGGCGTTATATATTCGCTCGTTCGCCCATTGGTTATAGTTGGCTAGATTAACGTAAATTTCCCTTAAATCCATTCTTATTCCCACTCAATCGTTCCAGGTGGCTTTGAGGTAATGTCATAAACCACCCGATTGACGCCCTGAACTTCGTTAACAATCCGATTGGAAATCCCTTCTAAAACATCATAGGGGACGCGAGACCAATCAGCAGTCATACCATCTTCGCTGGAAACTAACCGCAAGACGATTGGGTAAGCATAAGTGCGTTGGTCACCCATAACACCTACGCTCCGGATGGGTAGTAAGACGGCAAAGGCTTGCCAGAAATCTTGGTAAATCCCGCGACGGTTGATCTCTTGACGCACAATGAAATCAGCCTCTCGCAAAATCTCTAACCGCTCTAGCGTGACCTCTCCAATAATGCGAATCGCTAGTCCAGGTCCAGGGAAAGGCTGGCGCTGTACAATTTCTTCTGGTAAACCAATCGATCTACCAACTTTACGGACTTCATCTTTGAAGAGTTTACGTAGAGGTTCGACTAGCTTAAATCTAAGATCTTTTGGTAAGCCACCCACGTTATGATGGCTTTTAATTTTCACTGCCACTCGTTCGCCAGTAACAGGATCAACATTGGTATCAGCTGATTCAATGACGTCTGGATAAAGGGTACCTTGAGCCAGGTAATCGAAGGGACCAAGACGTTTAGATGCTTCTTCAAAGACGAGGATAAATTCATGTCCGATCCGGCGACGCTTTTCTTCTGGATCGGTGACACCACTAATGGCAGCAAGGAAGCGATCGCGGGCATCAACATACTCCACCGGGATGTGAAACTGCTCAGAAAAAAGTTTCAGTAATCTTTCTGGCTCTAATTTCCGCATGAAGCCCTGATCGATAAATACACAGGTAAGCTGGTCACCAATTGCCTTGTGTAGCAAGAAGGCAAGGGTGGAAGAATCCACACCTCCTGAAAGAGCCAATAGTACCCGCTTATCGCCCAATTTAGCTCTAATTTCCCGTAGGGATTCCTCAACAAAGGCAGCAGTTGTCCAGGTGGGTTCGCAGTCGCAGATATGGTAAACGAAATTACGAATCAGAGCCAGACCACCAACAGAATGTACAACCTCTGGATGAAACTGCACACCATAGAGTTTCTTTTCATGGTGGGCAATGGCAGCACAAGGAGTATTTTCTGTATGTGCTAATACCTCAAACCCATCTGGTAACTTGGTACATGCGTCGGCATGGCTCATCCACATCGTTGTTCCTTGCTCGACGTTGGTTAGTAAGTCTGTAGGATCGTCAATTAATAAAGACGCCTTGCCGTACTCTCCCCGCTCGGCTTTAATCACTTCCCCGCCTAGTTGAGTCACCATTAACTGCATCCCATAGCAGACGCCTAGGACTGGGATGCCCAACTGCCAAATTCCAGGGTCACAGTGAGGGGCTCCCAGATCGTAGACAGAATTGGGACCACCAGAGAGGATGATTCCCTTAGGGTTTAACTGTTGCAACTGAGTAGGCGTCGTTCGATAGGATAGGACTTCAGAATAAACCTGCGTCTCACGAATCCGCCGAGCAATTAGCTCAGAGTACTGAGAGCCGAAGTCGAGAATTACAATCATTTGGCGGTTCAAAAGCCCCAAAGTTTCTATTTGGAGCGGTGCTTCTGTTTGTGTAGTCACCGGCTTTTCCTAGTGGAGAGAGTGTAGTGTATACAGTGAAAATATTAAAGACCCTAAGTATAGTGTATTAAAGTAAACACGAACTAAGTATAGAGACGGCAGAACCGCTGCAACAAAAGCGCATCATTTAGCAGCTTCCAAAGGGAACCGTTCCTTGAGAACGGTTCCCCGGAGAAAAAGCCGGTGTACCGTCGACATAAGGATTTCTGATCTCTTATGGAATGTACTGCTATTTTGACAAACTTAACATAATTGCGCCAGTAACGTAGCTGCTGCTTTGCTTCTGACAATAATGGAACGGTTGCGGTCAAATAAAATTGAACCAGACGATGACGCAACCATTGCAGTGCCGCGATTGCCGCGGCACAGGCAAACACTGGTAACGTATATCCCGATTGGGGCGAGTTAGCTGAAAGCGTCATAAAAAATCAAAATTCCTTGTCACTTTGCAATTCTTATTTTTCTCCTAACTTTTCCCCACAGATTCCCCATTGTTTCCACAAGACAATTCAACTTTTTCCACAGAGTTATCCAAGTTTTCCACAGATACTGACGGCAAGTAGTGGTTTTCTAGTAGAGCTGTGGATTGTTAATCTGTAAACTGAAAGCGGCTAAATTAGTTTGATTTCGTAAAGATATGTAAAGAAAATTATGCTAAAAGGCTGATTATTTCGTAAATCTGTTTTCTTCATAAAGGTAGTTGCAACATTTCGTAGCATTGACAACCCTACCCCCTCTTGTCGGACAATGATGCGACCTACAAGAGGAGTTTTTGTATGCATGCCAGCGTTAGTATCCTGACTGAAATTCCAGAAGAACTGCACGAATCGCTCAAAAGCTACTTAGAAACTCATCCTGACTGGGATCAAGACCGCGTGTTCACGGCTGCCCTATCACTGTTTTTACTGCAAAACGGCAATGGCGATCGCCGTGCAGCCCGAGTCTATCTAGAAGCCTTGTTCCACCGTTGTTAAACAGCAATACATATCACCAAGAAGGAACTAGAAACTAGGAGCGGTGAATGGCGGTGAGTGGTGGAAAATACTTTCCACCCCACTAGCTTTACAGCTGGATACTTCCAGGGTTTTGGGAACGAACAGGAGCTTCAAACTTGTAACCAACGCCACGTACAGTCTGAATCAATACTGGTTGAGTTACATCTATTTCAATCTTCTTACGAATTTGACCGATATGAACATCTACAACCCTCTGGTCTCCCACATATTCATAGTCCCAAACCTCTTGGATGAGTTCCGAACGTCGCCAAACTCGACCAGGATGGGTTGCTAAAAAACGTAAGAGGTCGAATTCAAGGGCAGTTAAGGGAATTAGTTGGTTGTTAAGCGTTACCTCTCGTCGCTCTGGATCAATCACCAGCTTTTCAAAAGTTAGACGTTGCTTTTCTACCGTATTGATAACCCGTTGGCGCTTCAAAATAGCTCCTACTCGTACTTCCAACTCCCCTAAACTAAACGGCTTAGTGAGATAGTCATCAGCGCCCTTAGAAAAGCCCTGTATCTTGTCTGCCTCATCAGCACGGCTAGTGAGCATAAGAACAAAGACACCAGTACGGCTCTGCATATCTTGACAGAGATTATATCCAGTTGCATCTGGTAAATTGACATCTAGAATTACCAGGTCTGGGTTAAATCGCTCAAACACCGCAAGGGCGGTTCTGCCGTCTTCGGCAGCCTCCAACTGATAGTTCTGCTTGCTCAAAAATCGTTGGATTAAATTTCTGATAGAAGGATCGTCATCAACAACAAGAATCTTGGCTAAAGCCATGGCCATCACTTTTCATAATAAGGAAAGTTTACGGGTGGGCAAATGAGAAAATGGGCAGTAAAGTGAACACATTGATAATAGAGACTAAAGTCAGGAGATGAGCTTACCAATTATCCAACTCGTACATTTGTCAGCGTTCTAAACAATTATCGTTCGAGATTTAGGGATTGCCAATAGCTCTTTACACTGTCCCCTTGAATTCTCATGCTCAAGTTTCCTCAGCTTTCTTGCAGGTCACTTGTCCATTGCTGCATACACTGCGTCCCTGGCATATGTTAGAGTGATTGTGGCTGAAGGCAGGCGGTTGTCATGATCGATCAAACTCCTTACGAAAAACTTGGGGTAGCAGAGGACGCTACGTTTGATGAGATTCAGCAGGCTCGCACTCGCCTGCTGTCAGAGTACGGTGAAGATGCCAAGCGGAAAGAGGCGATCGAAGCAGCATACGATGCAATCCTGATGGAGCGCTTGCGTATGCGTCAAGAGGGTAAAATTAAGGTGCCAGAAGGGATTCGGTTTGCTGAACGACTCTCTAAAGCACCAGCGAAAGAAAGCTCTGCTCCGGTTAAAAAGACGCCTGTCTGGCTGCAAAGGCTACTCGACAGGCCAAGTCTATCTGATGTTCTACTGCCTGGTATTTTCTTTTTCGGATTGAGTGGGCTGCTCGGATTTTATAGAGACGCCGCAGACCGTGAAGTTCTGCAGCTAGCCCTGGTGTTAGGGGTTGCACTAAGCGTTTACTTTCTCAATCGTAAAGAAAGAAAGTTTGGTCGAGCACTACTACTAACTGGTTCTGGCTTGATAACTGGCTTGATAGCTGGCGGGTTGCTTGGTAGTTGGCTCTTACCACAAATAGGAGTCATACAGCTGACTACAGAGCAGTTTTCCACAATACTGACGTTTTTCTTGCTCTGGTTAATTAGCAGCTTCCTGCGTTGAGTCGTTGATCTCGTCCTCTAGCGAGCGGGTGGGAAAGAGGAGTGCTGGAGAACTAAATCTACAGCTGCACTCAGATCCTCAACAATGAGGTCAGGCTTATAAAGTTCCAGTTGAGTGCGGTTTCGGATACCGCATAGTACCGCTATAACCTCGACGCCATGATTTTTCGCGGTGATAATATCCGCTTCTGTGTCCCCAACCATCCAGGTGTTTTGAGCCGGGGGAAGTTCGGCTAGAGCACGTTCCATGAGCAAGGGTTTATCATCAACATCACGAGTTTTCACGTAGTCGTTGCTCAGGCAATAGCACCGATTTTTGGGAAAAAATCTGCCTAAATTATGGCGTTCGAAGGCGTAGTTGAGTTCTCGTACCCGACGCATGGTCATGACGGCTAAATCAACCCCAGCTTGTTGGACTTTTTCTAATGCGTCAACTGCGCCAGGAGCAAGCTCGTCATAGCTGAAGTAGGGTTGGGAGTGGACAGTTTGACGCCGCAACTGAGCAAACTGTTTGCTTTGCGTTTCGTCAAGACCAGAAATCATCGCAATTCGCGGTTCGGGGACACGCGATCGCTTGAGATCCCAGAACTCTGCTTTGGGGAGTGATCGCACTGTTTGGCCTGGGCGTTGAATCTTTTCTAAACAAAATTGGTAAACACGGTAGTACCGTTCGGAAACATCAATAATGGGTCCATCGAAGTCGGTAATCAGTCTGAGCATTAGTCCCTACCTCCCCATTTCCCCTAAACTGCCTCGTTTTTGCTGTTCGCGTTCAATTGCTTCAAATAGAGCCCGAAAGTTGCCTTCTCCAAAACCTTGTGCTTGAAATCGCCGTTCAATGAATTCAAAGAAGAAGGTTGGCTGTTTGAAGATGGGTTGAGAGAAGATTTGTAAGAGCAAGGCTTGGGGAGTGGCTTCCTCCCAATCGACCAAGATTTGCGCTTGTGCAATTTCTTGTAATTGAGTCGCTGATAATGATAATCCTTGGCGTTGCTGTAGCTGGGTGTAGTAGTTGGGAGAGACTGGGAGTAACGGTAGCCCTCTTTGACGCAATTGTGCAATTACCTGTACTATGTCAGGTGTCTGTAGGGCAATATGTTGAATTCCTGGTCCCCGATTCGCATCAAGGAACTCTTGAATTTGAGAGTTGGGTGATGCTGGTTCATTAATTGGAAATTGTATGTTGCCTTGCTTCGAGACTAGAACTTGACTATGTAGGGCAGAGTGGTCGGTTTGAATTTTAAACGTCTGCTGGTACTGAAAGTCTAATGTGTTTCTGTACCAGGCAACGGCACGCTCCATGTCACCAGTTGCTACGTTCAACACCACATGATCTATACCTGTGAATGTATCGAGAATTGGTTGGGCCTGATCGAGGGCTAGGAGCGGTGCTTCCATCCTAGGTATTGTGGGTTGGGTAGAGGTTGACTGCTGCACTAATGTATGACTAAGAGAACCCCAAGCTGCAATTTTACCCCATAGCCGATATTCTTGACCTTGTTGGTGTTGCTGGAGTGGTTCTAAGACTGTGGCTCCTTGCGCGATCACCCGATTCATGACTGCTGCCACATCTGCAACCCGAAACGCTATATCCGCGATCCCCGACGGGTGCTGCCGCAGAAACTGTGCAACTGGACTGCTTTCTGATAATGGTGAAGATAAAACAAAGTACACGGAACCGTTTCTGATGACTTCAGTGTATGTATATTCACTGCTAATGCCACTAGCTACAGCTTGAAAACCTAGATGTTTAATAAACCAGTTGCACGACGCCTTGGCATCTTCTACATAGAAGTGAACGTGATCGATGTTCATAACCAATTAGAATCTGGCTCTTAAGCTAGTATTTTTGTAAAATCCTGCTTTTTCTAGCAATAATCCTACCAATTTAGAAAAATAGGTGGCTTTATAGCTAGATGTTAACTCCCACTTTGTGTTACAGCTCTCTTTACATTTCTTTACGTCTGTCCCCATTATAGCGGGATAGATATAACTAAGTTGTTGTAGGATAAGCATTCTCATGAATATACGCACTCTTGCTACCACACCCTTCCTTGATCAAAAGCCCGGTACTTCAGGTTTACGCAAGTCGGTTAAAGTTTTCCAGCAACCCCGATATCTAGAAAACTTTGTGCAGTCTATCTTTGACACCCTTGACGGTCGTGAGGGACAGACACTAGTCCTTGGGGGTGATGGTCGCTACTACAACCGTGAAGCAATTCAGACAATCTTGAAAATGGCAGCAGCAAATGGGTTTGGACGGGTTCTAGTAGGTCGTAGTGGGATCTTGTCCACCCCTGCTGCTTCTTGTATAATTCGCCACTATCGGGCATTTGGCGGCATCATCCTCTCTGCGAGCCATAATCCGGGTGGAAGAGAGGGTGACTTTGGCATTAAGTACAACACTAGCAATGGGGGACCAGCACCAGAAAAGGTGACAGAGGCAATCTATGCTCGTAGTAAAGTCATCGATGCGTACCACATCTTAGAAGCACCTAATGTGGATCTAGAAAGGCTAGGTAAATTGGAAATTGGCAATTTGACAGTTGAGGTGATTGACCCAGTAGAGTCTTATGCCAAGTTAATGGAGTCCTTGTTCGATTTCGAGCGCATTCACCAGCTACTGACTTCTGGACAATTCCGTATGTGTTTTGATTCCATGCATGCTGTGACTGGTCCTTATGCACATGCAATCCTTGAGCAACGCTTGGGAGCACCATCTGGCACTGTTATCAACGGTAAACCGTTGGAAGATTTCGGCGGTGGTCATCCCGATCCGAATCTAGTCTATGCCCACGATCTAGTAGAGAGACTCTACGGCACCTCCGCCCCAGATTTTGGTGCAGCTTCGGATGGAGATGGAGATCGCAACATGATTCTGGGGCGCAAATTTTTTGTCACCCCCAGTGACAGCCTAGCAGTATTGACTGCTAATGCCCATTTAGTCCCAGGGTATCGTCAGGGTTTGGCAGGGGTAGCAAGATCAATGCCTACAAGCTCTGCTGCCGATCGTGTTGCTGCCCAAGCTGGGATCGAATGTTATGAAACTCCGACAGGTTGGAAGTTTTTTGGCAACTTGCTAGATGCAGGTAAAGTGACTTTATGTGGTGAAGAGAGTTTCGGCACTGGCTCCAACCACGTCCGCGAGAAAGACGGGCTATGGGCTGTGCTGTTCTGGCTTAATATTCTAGCAGTGCGGCAGGAATCAGTTGAGCAGATAGTCCATAGTCACTGGCAGAAATATGGACGCAATTTCTATTCACGCCACGACTATGAAGGGGTAGATGCCGATCGAGCCAAGGAACTTATGGAGCATCTGCGCGCAAACGCTCCAGAGCTGAAAGGCCAGCAATTAAGGCATTACCAGGTCAAGTACTGTGACGACTTTAGTTATACCGATCCGGTTGACCATAGCACGAGTCAACATCAAGGCATCCGTATTGGCTTCACCGATGGCTCCCGCATTGTTTTCCGTCTCTCTGGTACAGGAACACAGGGAGCAACACTCAGAGTCTATTTGGAAAGCTATGAGCCTGATCCTACTAAGCACAATTTAGATACGCAACAGGCACTCTCCACACTCATTGTCATTGCAGAAGAGGTAGCCCAGATTCGGAAGTTCACTGAGCGGGAGGCACCAACTGTCATTACTTGAGCAGACTAGGGCATCGGATAGCTGACTTTGGTTACAGTCTCCGCTCCGTAGCTTAGAGTATACGGAGCGAGTCTCACAAGAGCTGTAGTCAAGGCAAAAAATCCAAATCTAATACCTGTTCTACTGAAAACAGGCAGTTAGAAGGAAAGAGGTCAAGCGACATCTCCGTCTCATAAGCTGCATCCTCTTTCGCTAGGTGGCAGAAGGGTGTAGTCCCTCGAAAGTCCTCCCTCGTTTATATACGTCTACAACATGAAGAACAAAGTCGCAACCCAGGCGCTGCGCTTAGTTGCGGAGAACCAAGAGACGCTTTTGGAGAAATGGAAGGAGATACACGGTGGCTAAAAAGTGGAACCTCGATCAACTAACAGAAGAGAACTTGAAGGAGCAGATAGAAAAAGCAAGAGAAGCAGGGAAAAGGGCTGATGCTACCCTTGCCCGCGCTGAGTCAGTAAGCTATAGCAAGCTTGATAATCTAATCACCATTCGGTTGAAAAATGGTGCAATTTCAAGCTTTCCTCCAACCCTTGTGCAGGGACTTGCAGATGCGACTCCAGATGAGATTGCTGATTTTTCGCTCGATAGTGGTGGTCGAAGCGTTCGATGGGAGAGTCTAGATATTGACTTTAGTATCCCTGGGCTGGTAGCTAACATTTTTGGTACTAAAGAATGGATGGCTGAATTAGGCAGACAAGGAGGTCTCAAGATAACGCCTGCCAAAGCAGACGCCGCTCGTAAAAATGGAGCGAAAGGAGGACGTCCCAAGAAGTCTTGAACTGCCTTCGGATGTCGGTTGGGAAACAAACGTCGCACAAGCATTCTACGGTTGGCAGTGATCGCGTGAAGAAGTCTGCCGAGGGCAGTGGGTGTGGCTCAAGCTGCTCCCTGATGTCCATAAGCAGCAGCCTGAACCACAGCATCTACCTGTCCGGCTTGCAGGACTTCTAGAGAGGTTTTACTGAGCAAGGCTTTACCGAGCTTCACTTAATAGGTCAGTAATTTCCTGACGCAACGCAGAGGGAGCAGCTAACAAGTCTTCAACCAACTGGCAATCGCTTGAAGACAGCCCCATTCCACTCTGTTCTAGCGTAGGCATGTACTAATTTTTTGAAGGTATACTTCAAGGTTAACCAAGTTGCGTAGCTTTGACGACCTTGAAGCCTGCATCGAAATGGGAAGAAATCTGCTCAATCTTTATATGAGACTGGCTTGACAGCGAATTGCTTTGCCTGTAAGCCAACCGAAATGGGACGTTTTAGGAACAGAAAACCTGCGTAACAAAAGCCAAAGGCAATTAAGCCTGCAAATGAAGAGGGTTCAGGTACGCTTGTTGCTTGCAGATATGCCAAGGCTTTATCAGCTTGGATTAAACCATAGCCACTGCTGTTGCTAAAGCCTGAGGAATTTAGTGGTGTAGCAGTCTGTGTCAGAGCTGCATAAATTTGAGAGTTGGTAGCCTGGGGATCTGCTTGAAGCAGGAGGGCAGCTACAGCAGCAGTATAAGGAGCAGCAGCCGATGTACCAAAGAAATCATAAAATGTGCCTTGACTAGTCACTTCAGATGGAGAAGCATTATTTAAATTGAAGGAGATAGGGAGTCCATCTGGTCCTACAACATCAGGCTTGCAGGTTATATCAGGGCTCGTTGAGCAAGAGGGGCTATTAGCTCCAGGCTTTGAGAATGGCTCTAGTTGTCCTTTTTGGACAGTTGGTGTAGGTGAAAAACCTGCGTAATTATAGTTTGAAGTTGTTGGGTTGCCCTCATATACAGCTCCTACAGTAACTGCATTGGGATTACTGGCATGACCGTAGATTGTCAGTGGAGTCAATTGAAAACTACCAGCATTGTTACCAGCACTGGTGAGGTAGTTAACACCCTGATTCACAACTGTATTAATCGCTTGGTTAATAGCACCAGCTGGGGGATTTGGTTCTGATACATACTGAATATCATCCACGATGATGTTAGCTCCAGCTGATTCTAGAGCTTGAATACCGTTGGCAAAGTCGCTTTGACTTTCAGAGCCTGTGTAAAACGCCAACTTGGCTCCAGGGGCTACAGCGTGAATAACTTGCCCTATAGCACGACCCTCATCAGTCAGAGAACCGTTAAAGTCTTTAACTATTTGGATTTGTGATGGTAGATATCCGTTTTTTATGTCATAGTTCAAGGTATCCGGAGTACCCATACTATTCATAGTCGGTGTGGTATTGAAGCTGTTCGATATTATGCCAATCGTGATACCACTGCCGTCTAGACCACTATTCCGAACACTAGTAACTCCTGTCGCGTTTGCTGCTTGCTGAATCGGAAGAGAGAAATCAGCCGCTTGTGCGCTTGCAACAGCACTACCGAATGCAGCAGTCATACTAATTGCTGCTAACTTAACTAGCTTTGAAAAGACTATTGGCGCAGGATTGCCCTTAGTTTGGCTTACGCCACATTTATCTATCATTGAACTTTTACTCCAGACACTCAATACTCCCACTCTGCTACCCAATTTATAGAACTTTGGATAGCCGCTCTCTGTAAAAAATCTCTTGAAGGACAAAGTTAAGATGAGTTCCCTTCAGTTTGGCAATGTATTGCCTGGTTAAGAAAAGACGAGACAAAAGAAGAACAATAATTTGCTCTGTCTGCCTCGTCTCTTATTTCTAACATTTGCTAAAAAGCAGTATGAAGGTTACGTCTAGATTAACCTTGCTTGATTTGACGCTTTTGTTGCTTGAGCACCCAACCTGCACCAAAAACACTAAATGCTAGAGTGCCCCATACAGGAGAAGGCTCAGGAACACTTGCTGGAGCGTTAGGGGTAAAGGTGGTGAATTGTGAACCATTAAGAGTTGTTCCCGCTGCAGTCAAAGTGCCAGGTGCAGGATCGGTAACGTAGTTCGTTTGCCCGCTTGGTCCGGTTGATTGCTTTAAAGAACCATCACTACCAGTCACGGTGGTACCTGGTCCTGTAATTGTGAAGGCATGAGCTGGAGCTGTTCTTGCGACTCCTACTACAAACAATGCTGTTCCTGCGGCAGCAAGAGAAAGTTTCTTGGCAATATTCATGACGATTGTGTACTCCATGGGGATACCAATAATTACAGCATGCAGATTTTAAATCATCAAGTTTTTGTCCTTTTATTCACTGAAACTTTACTTTATATTCTTTTTGAGAATCGCCTGCTTTAAACAATCTTTAAAAATTGTTTATTAATGGTAAAATAAGGAAAAATCAATAGCATGAACTCTTTAAAAAGACCTCTGTAAAAACACTAGAATAATTCAGAAGGAATATTAGAGTCAGTAAACTTTTCAGTGAAATTACTGTTGTAATTAGGATTAAACCTAGAATGGTTCGAGAATTAAAAGGACAAAAAATTTCTAACGAAAGTCTCCTAAATGTACTTCCGCAAATCTACTGAAATGATATAGGGAATTTAGTGGAGTTGTAAATTCCCCAGTGAAATTACTGTTGTTATGAATCTCACGATTTCCCTCCCTACTCAATGGCTAATGGAGGATGCCATCTGAATTCAATCCAGATTGCTCGTGCCTCAACTATATTTTCATTGTTAAGCCGTAATGCAATTACCGTTGCCCTTCCTATGGGTGTTACCCCAATGATATGAGTCCCATCATTGCCCCAGATGAATTCGTCAGCCCAGAGCTGATTTCGAGGATTGAAAAGCGGTACAAGTTGCTCACTTTCGGGATCAGCTGCATGGTTTTTTGCACCTTTGAACTCGTTACAGCGGTAGCAGGAGGCAGCTAAATTGCTGCGATCGTCACTTCCTCCTAATGATCTTGGCAGGATGTGCTCTATGACCAAGGGTGTCCCCGTCAACCGAGAGGATGTCTTGCAGTACTCGCAGTAATGGTTTGCCTCCTCGCTAACTTGCCGTCGCACATTTTCTGGAATCGTCACGGTGGAATAGGCAATTCCTTTAAAGCTGGAATTCGTTGTCCACGCCAACGGAGAAGTGACCAGGCATAGGCTTTACGGAGCATGAGTTGATCGGCTGCCTGCCTCAAAGCGAATAACTCTTGCTGCTCTTCCTTAGTCAACAAGCCCTCTTCATTTTTTGCCAGTAGTTCAGTTTGACGTTCGTGTTGCTCAGGTTCAACTAGAGCCTGAGTGATCTTTACTAGCTCCTCAGTACCAAGGCTTTGCATCCTTAGTACTTCCAGTTGCAATTCTGGTGAGGCATTATCCACAGACGGCGGTAAGTTGCTGATGACGCTTTGCGCTACGAGGACTTCGACTGGCTGATGAGTTGCCTCCGCAATCCGCACCAATTGCCGAAAAACAGGTTCTGGAAGTTCGATTGTCACTCGCCGCGTCGCCATAATTACTGCTGCATCGCTGGATACCGCTTATTCTGTATATCTTAGCTGCTCAATGCTGTTCAAGCACTTGAGCGCATCTTTACCTCACTTGCTCCAGCCCGGACCATGAGCGTGCGGACTAACGAACCAAAAATGCGCCACCCCACTAAGCTGAGGCTGGCATGCCGTGTGGCTATGAGCAAGTCTTCAATCCGCACTTGCACAATCCCATCAAACACCAAAGCGTTGCCAATGACTTCAGATGGGTCGTCTGGTAGGGGTGGCAGATACATCCGTTGAGTAGAGCTAAACTTCAGCAGTTCCCCAAGCAACTGGGGAGTACGGGGGTCATTGCTGTTGATTGTTTGCACGCTCAATAATGTCGCATACTGGCGGCGTTTGGGGACGAGGTCACAGGTCGAGGTAACTACTGCAAACTTCGTCCCGGTCAAACGCTCTCCCATAAAGTAGGCAGCGTCTGTGGCGACAATGTCACCCTGTAGGAGAAGGAAGGGGTCCTCATCGGCCTCAATCAGCCCCTGAGCGAGTACGTCTTGGTAAATGATCGGCTCACGCACAAGAGCACCTTTGGCATTGAACACGCGCTGACGCTGCTTTGTCTTGCCGAGGTTTGTGGCAAAGAGTTGAATGAGCTTGAGGGCCTGGTCGCTGTGAGAGAGAGCCTGTAGCTGCGCCTCCAGTGCAGCCAAATCCCCAGGGGTGGTGTTGGCTGATGCTGTGTCAACAGACATTGTTTTCTAGAGCAACATGGGAGGCATCGAGCGGGCGCTCAATCTGGGTGGGGTCGAGCTCCACTTCATCGTCTGAGTCTACCTCGATGCCTTCAGGAAGCAAAGGGTCAAAGCTGTCACGGGTAGGAAGCTCCGGCAGACTACCTAACATCGTGACTGTCTCCGCCAGCAGGTTGAGACTTTCAACGTCTGGGTGTTTCTGCACAACGCGAACGGTCTGCATCAGGATGCGTAATCCTCCACGCAGGCGCTCCACATCACGAGAATAGCCCAGCAGCTTCTGAAAGTCGTGTTCCTCAAGTATGCGGTACTGACCAGTTTTCGTCTGTAGAGTGGCAACCTTACCATCTTTAAGAGAATTGAGCGCTTTCGCTCCTTCCGTGCGGAATTTCTCAAATGATGACCAGCTAGGACCGTTCTGTAGATAAGTTGAGTCCTGTGTTACAAGTGGCATAGCATTTTACCTCCATCTAAATTGTAGAGGAAATCCAACGAAATACCAAAGAGATATCAACGAAAACACAACGACGCCAATAAGCGCGAAATTTTCCGACAGGCAGGGTATAAGTCTCCTTCCACTCTTCTACCTGCGATTTATGAATTTTTGGTGAGAAACATGTCTAATTCTGGGACATCAATCCAGTTACTCTGTTCGTGAGAGGCTTGGGCAAGATCCATTAATAATTGAGAATAAACCCCTTCCCGCAGTGAGGGGGTTAGTGCTTCTCCTCGGTCAATGCCTCGCACCCATTGCTCTACAACTCTAATAAATGGGGCAATTCGACCATCCGTGTAAGTTTGAGGAAATGCTAGATGCGTAGGAATCTCTACCTCAGTTAAGGGTTGACCAGATGGTGCTGCCCACAGGTGAAAGCCATGTACGTAATCTTTCTGATTGTGACTGCCTAAAACTAATGTGCCGCGATCGCCATAAACTTCTAGCCAATGTGGACGAGGGGCATGGACGGCAGCACTGATGCTAACCTGGCAGGGTGTTCCATCTGCTAGCTCCAACATCAGCAGACAGGTGTCATCTGCATCTACAGGTTTCATTTCGCCTGTGGCTGGATCGGGACGTGTGGGGATGGCAGTGCTTAAACGAGCACACAAACGCCGCACTGGTCCAAATAGCCAATTGATATAGTCGAAGGCATGAGAACCTAGGGCTCCTAGTGCACCCCCTCCTCGATCTTTTCTGGAATACCAGTTCCAAGGACGTAATGAGGCTACCAAATTCTGATCGCGCCTTCGTTAATCTGGCTAAATTACGGGATTACTGTCTGAACACGACTCATAAACGTGGTCAGAATAAGGCTCGTGTCTTTGCTGCTGCCCTTGGGTTAACAGCTTCTGATGCAGAGACTCTCCGAGATGCCTTACTGATTGCTGCTTCTCGCTATGAAGCAACACCTACTGAGTTAACCGAGTTTGGTCAGTTGTACGTGTTAGACTTTCCCATGAGTGGACCAGCGGGACAGGCGATAGTCCGTAGTAGTTGGATCGTCCGCATAGGAGAAGATTTTCCGCGATTGACAAGTTGCTATGTTCTGTAAAGGGAGGAGTTCATATGAATAACACGATTCACCTACTAGATATCGTGGCATTGACTGAAGACCTTCCCGAACAAGGCTTGGTTCGGGGTCAGGTTGGTACTGTTGTTGAACAACTGGCTCTAGATGCTTTTCTGATTGAATTTAGCGATGAGCAGGGGCGGACCTATGCAATGTTGCCCCTCAAGATGCAACAACTCATCGTTTTACATTTTGAGCCAAATGGAAGCCAGTTAGTAGGTACATAACACTAATTTGGACTCCCTACAGGAGAAATGAGAGGGCTTTATTCAATTATGGCAATTGCGTGTTTAAGCGAAGGATGAATGTACCACTAGGATTCATGAATTTTCGGTGAGAAACATATCTAATTCTGGGACATCAATCCAGTTACCCTGTTCGTGGGAGGCTTGGGCAAGATCCATTAATAATTGAGAATAAACCCCCTCCTTCAGAGAGGGAGTCAGTGCTTCTCCTCGGTCAATGCCTCGCACCCATTGATCTACAACTCTAATAAATGGGGCAACCCGACCATCCGTGTAAGTTTGAGGAAATGCTAGATGTATAGGAATCTCTACCTCAGTCAAGGGTTGACCAGATGGTGCTGCCCATAGGTGAAAGCCATGTACGTAATCTTTCTGATTATGACTGCCTAAAACTAATGTGCCGCGATCGCCATAAACTTCTAGCCAATGTGGACGAGGGGCATGGACGGCAGCACTGATGCTAACCTGGCAGGGTGTTCCATCTGCTAGCTCTAACATCAGCAGACAGGTGTCATCTGCATCTACAGGTTTCATTTCGCCTGTGGCTGGATCGGGGCGTGTGGGAATGGCAGTGCTTAAACGAGCGCATAAACGCCGCACTGGTCCAAATAGCCAATTGATATAGTCGAAGGCATGGGAACCTAGGGCTCCTAGTGCGCCCCCACCTCGATCTTTTCTGGAATACCAGTTCCAAGGACGTGAGGCATCGGCGCGGCTTGAGACTAACCAATCAACTCTAATGAGGCGCTTCTGCCCAACATACCCCTCACAGAGAAGTTCTGCTAAATGCTGCCATGCGGGGATGAAGCGAAACTCGAAGTCTAGTGTGGCGATGACTCCATTTGCTAATGCTAGCTGGTAAAGTTCTCTTGCCTCAGTAGCGCAGAGGGTTGTGGGTTTTTCTAGTAATAGGTGCTTTTGGGCTTGCAGGACTGTCTTTGCCATTTCGTAGTGTAGAAATGGTGGGGTTGAGATGCTGACTGCTTGTACTTCGGGTAGGGCTACGAGATCGGCAATGGTGTCACAGGCGTAGGGAATGTTGTGAGTTGAGGCGATCACGCTGGCTTGTTCTATGTCTCGGTGGTAAACGGCGACGAGTTGGGTGCGGGGATGGGCGAGGATGCCGGGGATGTGGACTTTCTGACCAAATCCGGTTCCTGCTACTGCTACGCCTATTGTTGTTTCTGGGATGGGGGGCATGGTGTTGAGGGAGGTTTGAACCGCCTTAGCGCAGCGCCAGCGCAGCGAAGGCGAAGCCGTTAGCCGCAGGCGTTAGACGCCAAGAGCGCCAAGAGGAGAGCTATTTTCTGTTGCTAATCATTTTAGATCTAGTAGACTGGGCAGTAATTTAGTTTTGAAGGGTTGATGCTGCGTGAGGATTTTTTGACGAGTTATCCCTACTCTAGTGCCCGACGAGTGGTGATGGGGCAGCGCGGGGCGGTGGCGACGAGCCAACCTTTGGCGACTTTGGCGGGGATGGAGATGTTGTGGGCTGGGGGAAATGCTGTGGATGCTGCCCTGGCTATGGCGATTGCTCTGACGGTAGTGGAACCTACTATGAATGGCATTGGCTCAGATGCTTTTGCTTTGATATGGGATGGGAAGTTGCACGGGCTGAATGGCTCTGGTAGAAGTGCCCAGGGTTTGACGTCGGAGCAGTTGGCAGGGTATGAGCAATTGCCGTTGACTGGCTGGCTGACGGTGACTGTGCCAGGAGCTGTTTCTGCTTGGCACCGTTTGTGGGAACGATGGGGACAGTTGCCGTTTGAGCAATTGTTTGAACCAGCAATTCGGTACGCTGCTGATGGTTTCCCGGTGTCACCAGTAACGGCTCAAGCTTGGAAGCGAGCTGAGTCAGTGTATCTCCCCCTTGCAGGTTCGGAGTTTCAGCCTTTTAAGGAGGTTTTTTTTCCATACGAGCGGGCACCAGTAGCTGGAGAAGTCTGGCGAAGTGAGGGTCATGCTAAAACTCTACGAGCAATCGCTCAAGAAGGGGTTGAGAGTTTTTACCGAGGTCAGCTAGCTGAACAATTAGCTAACTTTGCTGCGGCAACTGGTGGCATGTTAACTGTAGCTGATTTGGCGTCACATGAGGCAGACTGTGTGGAGCCGATTGCGACAAACTATCGTCAGACTACGGTTTGGGAACTGCCTCCCAATACTCAAGGTATTGCAGCTCTGATTGCGTTGAATATCCTCGAAGGCTTCGATCTGGCTAAGTATCCACGGGAATCAGCCGAGAGTTATCACCTCCAGATTGAGGCAATGAAGCTTGCCTTTGCAGACGCTCGCAGGTACATCTGCGATTCCCGTTTTTCAGAGATGCCTGATGCGTTATTTTTAGACAAAGCCTATGCCGCTGTGCGACGGCAGTTGATTGGTGAAACTGCTATGCCTCTAGCTCAGCCTGGTTTACCAAAGGGGGGAACTGTCTACTTAGCAGCAGCTGATCAAGAACTGATGGTTTCCTTTATTCAATCTAACTACATGGGCTTTGGCAGCGGGCTTCTGGTACCAGGTACAGGTATTGCACTGCACAATCGCGGTTATGGTTTCACATTGGAAGAGGGACACCCTAACCAGATGGGACCAGGGAAGCGTCCTTTCCACACAATTATCCCTGGTTTTCTGACTCAGGGTGGTCAACCCATAGGCCCGTTTGGCGTTATGGGGGGACCAATGCAGCCTCAAGGACATCTTCAAGTAGTTGTGAATCAAACTGATTATGGGATGAATCCCCAGGCTGCTCTTGATGCACCCCGATGGCAGTGTATCGCTGGTAACACTGTACTACTAGAGCAAACGGTACCACAATCAGTTGCGTTAGCACTCACCGAGCTGGGTCACAATGTTCAGATAAGTCCAGAGGGAGGACAATTTGGCAAAGGTCAAGTAATCCGCCGTCAAGAGGGTGTTTTGGTAGCAGCTTCAGAGCCTCGTGCTGATGGGTTAGCACTGGCTTGGTAGCTGGGGTAGACCTATCATTGCCGCTCATGGAGTGATCGCTCGACTGCTTCTCGGATGTACCGTTGATAACTCATACCACGCCGCTTTGCCGCCTCTTTGACGGTGTGTAAGAGGGTACTGGACATTCGAATACTGATACTTGTATCCTTCGGCTCGAACTCGAACGAGACGAGAGAGAAGTTCGTAGGGTCAAGATAGTCAGAGAGATCATTTTTAAGGAGTGCCTCTGCCTCCTCGTCGTTATTCATCCTCGGTAAACGCTTCGGCATACCGCTTTACCTCCTTTTCGTGCATGTAACGGGCGCTGATAGGACGTAGCAAAAGCTCTTCCCCCTCTTGCCGGAGCGTGAAGACAACGAACATCGGTCTTCGGTTCGCCCCTCGACCTACAGCAAGAAACCGCTCCTCAGTCGAAGAGTGCTTCACATCGGGTGCTACCCAGACGGGACGTTGGAAAAGAGCTTCGATCTCTTCTCTGGTCACCCCATGCTTTTCGCACTTCGTTTGATTCCCTTTGTCCCATACGAAGCCAGTGACCCGCATAAATTAAGTATGACAAATGTAAATACAAACGTCAACACAGCTAGCTTGCTACATCGCACCGCTACCTTTGGGTCGAGCTAGCTTACTTTAAGTCCAGTAAGCCTTTTTCTTTGAGCTTGGGATTGAAGCGGAGTTGCATTTTTACCCCACGAGATTCTAACTGGGATGAGATTTGTCCCTCAACTCGTCGAGCTACATCCTTTAACAGTTTTGCTTGTGTCAGCTCATCACTCGCTGTCAAGTGGGTTTGCTCATCAACAGTCATCGCGACTTTGGCATCAATCGGCTGAGTCCATTTTGCTTCCTCAATTCCATTACCTGCTGGTAGCGCCCCATTCTCTGCGATCCAAGCTTGCTGAATGTTTTCTAAGATGGTGCGGCTGGGACGATCGATGGTTTGGACTTTCAACCAATAGCAGAGTTGGGGCTGACGCACGAGATGCTGTTTGAGACTGAGATCGACATCACGGGAATAACCTACGTATTGCAATACTTGTTGTCGATCGAAAATTGCGTAAACTCCAACTTTCGCCTGAAACTGCTCAGGTAGTTGACCATTAGCATCAATGTAGGAGATATATTCTAGGCTAGACAGAGAGGGAATGTTAGTTTCAGCAGTCATTATTGGTATTAAAATTTTCCTGTAGGAACTACGAAATTAGTTGAATTCATCCATAGTAGTCCTTTATGGGTTGTGAAAACTATCTTTTTTTACGAACCGCAGAGACGCTCCTGAGCCAAGGAAAGAAGAGATTTTTACGGCTCATTTGGGAGTGCTATATTACTCTTAACGCAGAGAGTTGAAACGGTTGGAGGAGAATTCCTAAAATTTTATCCACCTCTTTAACATAATACTCAATTGAATCAATTGAAACAATTTTCTCCTGCAAAATTAGAAACTTCCAAGCTGTTCCAGTTGTTACACAACCGTAGATGCTTTCAATATAATTTCCTGCCTTCTGATTAAATAGCTGAGCCGCAACCATTGCAGCAACACACTGCCCCAATCCGGCAATGATGTTTTCGTTCTTTGCTTCAATTATAGTTACAACTGGAACACTGATGAAATACTGCTCTGGACTGCGGCTGAGAATAAAATCACAGAATCCCGTCAGTCCTTGGTTGGCATCAACATTAAACTCCGTGCCTGAAAACAGACTCACTTCATAACATAATTGCCGTCTCACTTCAGACAAAATAGGCGCAATGATAAACTCAGAGCGAGCTTTCTCACTATTGATAGCGATCGCCAAAGGCAGATTTTCTTCAAGAGTCTGCCTTAAGAGATCCGAAGGCTGAATACCAGCAACATCTGCAAACAAACTGCGATTTTCTTTGGTACTTAATCCAAACACCTCTCGTACCTTAGCCAAAGTAAAGTCACTATAAGCCATAGATTGATCTCAGTCGCCTTACCTAGAGTGTACTTGTCATTACCATTGGTCCAGATGGACTTTTAGGCTCAGGAGACTCTTCTACAGTAACAACTAATGCCTTTAACTTAGAGCTATCAGGAATAGAAAGTTTAACTAAAACTGTGTTTCGAGCGCTAGCATTAAATTGTCCGGAAGGGAGCTTTTTTCCATCAACAACTGACCAAAGTTGATAAAACTGACCTTTAGGTAGAACAGGCAGATTCTGTAGAATTAGAATAGCTTTGGGTTCACCTGGAGTCATCACCACACTTCCAGAGGCAGCAGCTGCACTATCCATGCCTTTGAGAGAGACTAAATGAGTTGTGGGATTTTCGAGCATCGCAATCACATCTTTCTGCTTCGCTGCCTGAGCCTGGATAAAGCTCATCTGTTGACGCAGGCGATAGTTATCTAAACCTAGAATTAAAACTAGTAATGTAGCAAAACTGACCGCTATCTTACTCCAGGGCAAAGCAAAACGCTTCGGTATTGCCTGTGGTATTGGACCATGGACCACTTCAAGAATAGCTGAACGTAGATGTGATGGCAGTTCTACTTCTGGTAGAGCGTAAGGCATAAGTTCTAGCACTTCCTGTAAACGATAAACCTCTGTATTGAGTTCAGGATGTGCTGTCAGGAGTTGCCGTAATTCCTCAGCCTCTTCAGGGCTTAAGTTACCAAGAACATAACCGGCCATCAATTCTTCTAATCTTTCTGAAAATAGAGATTCAGTCATGGCGAGATGAATTAATACAAAAAGTCTTGTAAATTTTTTCTCAAACTCAATAACCCTTGGCGAGCCCAAGTCTTAACTGTCCCAAGTGGTGTATCTAACTGCTTTGCAATTTCTGATTGGCTAAGTCCATCGTAGTATGCCATTTCTAGCACCTGTCGCTGCTTTTCCGGCAATGTTGCCAAAGCATCACGAACATACTGAGAACGCTGATTTAGAGAAGCTATGTCGAAAGGTGTCAGGGGAGTTTCAGTAGTCGTCATTTGATTCCACCGCTGGAGAAATTTGAGATTTGTGCCACGAGAACGTAATTTATCAATAGCTCGCGAACGAGTCAGGGTGGTTAAAAAGCTGCCTAAAGAACCACGATCCGGGTTATAGGTGCCACTTCGCCAGAGAGCGAAAAAAATTTCTTGGGTCAAGTCTTCGGCTTCTTGGGGATTAGCTAAGATTCTGAGAGCCAGTCTATAAACCAGACTGGCATAGCGATCGTAGAGAATACCTAAAGCAGAAGGTTGATTGGCTTTTAAAGCGCGATACAGTTCTGCATCAGTTAGTGATCGCAGATCATTTGAGCTAGAATCGGCAGAATCAACCATAAGTTTTTCAGGATTAGCTTGAGCAAATTCGCTCAAATTAATTCCAGTTATAGCTTTATTAGCGTCTTTAGAATAACTGAGTCTTATATATATACGAATAACTAAGTCAATTGGATTTTGAATTGGAAATGTTGTCCTGGTCCAGGCAAGACTCAAACTAAACTCTTAATCTTCAATATATTCTCTATCCGAAATAGTAGCAAATTCGTATTTCAATAGAGTCCGCCATGAGGATTCAACTACTAGATGGGTTTATCCTCCTGGTTGAGACCAAGAGCTTGAGCTGCTGGGCGGGCGAATTCTTCTCGTTTTATCGGGTTGATATTCCCATTGCAAAAGATGGTGTAATAATCTCCTGAGTTGGCTTGATAGAGCATGTTTATTGTTCCTGCCCAATTGCTCTATCTCGTCAATCAAATTGTCCCAGTCAAGATCGTTAAAGGAGCGATCGCGCAAAGCTTTAGCTGTCTTCTCGCTCCATAGCACAAAATCGCTGTCATATAGACTAGGCATGGTTCATACGCCTTTTGCTGCACATTGTACTTCCCATTTAGCTGACAAGACTTGATAAAGTCTTCAGGGCTGTTAACCTTTATTTGTATTGCTCAAGGCTATCAAATAGGGACGAACCATGCAAAGCTAGCCAAAGCTGTATCTGTACGTCCCAACCCAGAAGAATAGCAATTGCTGTGATAACAATGATTGCGCCACCCACTCTCTGAATTGTAGTCGTGTAGAAGCGCAACTTTAAAAGACTTTGGCTCAGATAACGACCACCATAGGCAATCAAAAGCAGTGGAAAAGCTGCCCCCAAACCATAGAAAATTAGAAGCCCAAAAGCTGTTGCAGGATTATGCTTGACAGCAGCCAGGAGCAGAATACTGGCTAGAACTGGTCCTGCACAGGGAGTCCAAAGTAAACCAAGTTGAGTTCCTAGCCAGTATTCCCCCATAAGTCCAACTCGTGCTGGCTCTTTAAGCCATCCGAACTGCAAACGACTTAAGGCTTTGCCGGAGCTGCCTCCGGCACGGCGGATAAAGGGACGAGGGAGCCTCGTCCCAACCGCCTCGACTTCCTTGAGCAAGCTGAACAATCGGTAGCGACTATTTGGGAAAATAGCGTTTATGCCTACCAGTAACAGTAGCGCCAGCGCAACATACCGCAGAACACTAGCCAATCCAGCAAACCAGCTAACGGTTACTCCCAGCAAGCTACCTATCGTGGCAAAACCTGCAATCAGTCCGATTACCAAAGCTAAGGGACCATAGCGATGGGATTGTAGCGATCGCCCTACTAAAACTGGCAGGATAGGTAGAACACAGGGTGAGAGAACAGTAACCAATCCTGCCAATACAGCTAGACCAGCTGATAAATGAGAGCTAGCCATAGTTTTAGCCTAATAGCTTTCTTATAAACTGTTCGGTTTCGTCGTAGGCTCCCTCTCCAATGTGGTCATAGCGGATCAAGCTTTGGCGATCTGCTAGAAATAGATGAGGCCAGTAATCATTGTGATAAGCGTTCCAAGTTTTGTACTCATTATCTATAGGAACTGGATAAGTAATCTGACGTTCCTGTAAAGCTCTTTTGACGTTGCTCACATCTCGCTCAAAGGGAAGTTCTGGAGTGTGTACCCCAATGACCATCAGTCCTTGCTCTGCATACTGGCGATGCCAACGAGTAACATAAGGTAGGGTACGCTGACAATTGATGCAAGCAAATGTCCAGAATTGTACTAGAACAACCTTACCTTTAAGCTGCTCAACGCTAAGAGGGGCAGAATTGAGCCACTGGCTAATGCCCTGAAACTCTGGTAGAGATGGAGCTGTTGCGGCAGTAACAGAAAAATCGATAGGAAAACCACTCTTGGCAGCAGCGTTGTTAGAGTTAGGGTGATAACGAGCGATAGTAGAAGAGAGAGTAGTCACTTTCTTAAAGCCAAGACTGAGTGCAGCCGTGCCTGTTGCTAGACTAAGGTACCAAAGTAACTGGCGTCGCTGTAGCAAATGCCTGTTCATAACGTGGATTGGTGTAAATATCTAATCCATTTACGGTCAGCTCAATCTATTGGATGTTGCAAAAGAAGCGTTTGTTAGGAATTCCTTCATCCAAAACGGGGTTTGAAACGTACTATCAAAAAAGGACTCTGACCCTAATTCAAGTCCATCGTGTTTCTACTGATATAGTCTTGTCTAAAATAATTGTGTTTTCACTTATCGAGAGCTATGGATTCGTCTGCCGCTAGAAAATCTCGTAGTCAACCGACTCAAGCCCTCCCAGCTAAGATCTTCCACTGGGTCAATATTACTAGCCTGCTTTTGATGATCGGTAGTGGGCTGCAAATCTACAATGCTAATCCAGTCTTTGGTGGACGTGGAGGCTGGCACTTTCCCCCCTTCTTTCTATTGGGGGGTTGGCTAGCTGGCGGTAGACACTGGCACTTCGC
This sequence comes from Chroococcidiopsidaceae cyanobacterium CP_BM_ER_R8_30, assembly GCA_019244235.1. Lineage (GTDB taxonomy): Bacteria > Cyanobacteriota > Cyanobacteriia > Cyanobacteriales > Chroococcidiopsidaceae > JAFAVL01. The sequence goes on along the minus strand of JAFASY010000297.1, from coordinate 15,925 downwards.
TGCTATGTGGTTTTTTGCACTCAACCTGCTTTGGTATGGTGTCTACATTTTCATCACCAGACGCTGGCAACGGCGGTTTTTGGGTGCCAACGACATTAAGGCTCTGCAGGTGAGCCAGAATCCAAAGCGGCGAAATTATGCTTGGCACCGATTCGTCTACACTGCTATCATTCCCATCTTGCTGCTTGCCATTTTTACTGGTTTAGGAATGTATAAACCAGCACAATTTCATTGGATTGTCGATATATTTGGTAGCTGGCAAGCGCTCAGAATTGTTCACTTCATCACTGTACCGACAGTCATTATCTTTGCGGTGATTCATTCCTTACTAAGCCTCAAAGTTGGTGGTTCGTGCCTTATAGAGTCAATGTTTTGGTAAAGGTACTTTATGCGTCCGATTCAAGATCATCGCCACCTACTGCTACGCCGTCGCTTTCTCCAATTATCGGGGCTTGCCAGCATTGGTTTCCTCCTAGATGGGTGTGGCTCCCCTCTATTTGAAGATTTGGTCTATAAAGCCTCTCAACCTCTCAACCAGAGTGTTGAAGCTTTGCTGTTGAATCCTCAGAAGTTGATACCCGAATTTCCAGCTAGTGCAATTGAGCCAGATGCCTTACTGATCAATACATTTAACTTTACGCCCAAAATCGACCACTCAACGTTTCGTCTCAGCGTCAACGGTGCGGTTAACCGTCCTCTTAGCCTGAGCATGGCGGATATCCAAAAATCTTCCTTAACTTCAATGACGATTCGCCATGTCTGTGTTGAAGGATGGGCAGCGATTGTGCAATGGGGCGGAGTGAGATTGCGAGATATCATTGCCTCTGCTCAACCAAAGGCGAATGTTCGCTACGTTTACTTCCAGTCTGCTGATGGCTACTATGAGAGTTGGGATATTGCTTCAGCCTTACACCCACAAACATTGTTGGCTTATCAGAAAAATGGACATCCCCTCTCGATTGATAACGGGGCTCCTCTCCGATTAGCCTCTCCCATCAAGCTGGGTTACAAGCAAAGCAAGTGGATTACCAAGATTACCTTAGTTGAGCATCTGCTTCCTGCTAAAACAGGTTACTGGGAGGATCAGGGCTACGAGTGGTTTGCAGGATTGTAGAATAGTGAGTAGGCAATACGCGCTAAGAGTGAGAGGAAGTTATGCAAGCTCAAGTTCAGTCAAAGCCCATTGATATTGGAATTGATGAAAAGACCAGAGGGGAAATTGCTGAGGGGCTTTCTCGCCTCCTGGCTGATACTTATACACTCTACTTGAAAACTCACAATTTCCACTGGAACGTTACAGGTCCAATGTTTCAAACTTTACATCTAATGTTTGAACAACAGTACAATGACTTGGCATTGGCAGTCGATGAAATTGCTGAACGTATCCGCGCTTTAGGTTTTCCTGCTCCTGCAACCTACTCAGAATTTGCTCGACTCAGTTCAATTGAGGAAACTCCGGGCGTGCCTGCGGCTGAAGATATGATCCGCTTATTGGTAGAAGGTCAAGAAGCTGTGGTTCGAGTCGCTCGCTCTCTCTTTCCTACTGTCGATGAGGCACATGATGAGCCAACAGCCGACTTGTTAACTCAGCGTATGCAGTTCCATGAGAAAACTGCTTGGATGTTGAGAAGCTTGTTGGAAAAATAAGCTTCAAATATGCCAGTTGTCAGCGTGGAAGGTAGTGATTTGAGTAGGCAAATCATGATGAAGTTACCTGATGGTCCAAAAACACCAGCCATTTGGCAGACCCTACAATGGGTCGTTAATCCCTTGGGTTTTATGGATACCTGCGCTCAACGCTATGGCGATATGTTCACTGTTTACGTGGGCGAGAATTTTACCCCCTACGTGTTTCTCTCCCACCCTCAGGCAATTAAGCAAGTCTTTGCTGCCGATCTCAATCAGTTTGATAGTGGTGCAGCGAACCAGATTGTGAAGCCTTTAGTAGGAGAACATTCTCTTCTATTGATGGATGGCGATCGCCACCGACGAGAGCGCCAACTGTTAACACCCCCATTTCATGGAGAACGGGTGCGGACCTACGGGCAATTAATTTGCAATGTTACCGAGCAAGTCACAAATCAGATGCCGCTCGGTAAATCATTCTCGGTTCGAGGGTTGATGCAGGAGATTTCCCTGCGGGTAATTGTGCAAGCAATATTTGGTCTACATGAAGGTGAACGTTATCAACAACTGATTCCCCTCTTGTGTTCTATGCTGGAGGCAACAAGTTCCATCTGGAGGGCTAGTCAGTTTTTCTTTAAAACCCTGCAACAGGATTTAGGCTCGTCGAGTCCGTGGGGAGGTTTTCTGCACCGTCAGCAGCGAATTAGCGAACTCCTCTATGCAGAGATCCGGGAACGCCGAGAGAATCTAGACCACTCTGGCACAGATGTCCTGACTTTGCTAATGTCTACTCGCGATCAAAACGGTCAGCCAATGACCGACGTTGAGTTGCACGATGAGTTGCTGACACTCTTAGTAGCTGGGCACGAGACTACAGCAACCTCCTTGGCTTGGGCAATGTACTCAATCCACCATCAACCTGAAATACTTGACAAGCTGCTGCAAGAATTGGACACCATCGGCGACAATCCAGATCCTAGCAGCATTGCTAAACTGCCCTATCTCTCAGCAGTCTGCCAGGAAACTCTGAGAATGTACCCCATTCTCTTCATCGCCTTTGGACGGATTGTCAAATCACCTATAGAGATTATGGGCTTCCCATTTGAATCTGGTGCGATTTTAGCTCCTTGTATTTATTTGACTCACCGACGTAAGGATCTGTATCCAGAACCAGAGAAGTTTAAACCAGAGAGATTTCTAGAACGACAGTTTTCACCTTATGAGTATTTGCCTTTTGGAGGTGGTAATCGTCGCTGTCTTGGCATAGCATTAGCGCCGTTTGAAATGAAACTAGTGCTAGCTAAGGTACTATCAGACTGGCAATTAGCGTTGGTCGATAGTCATCCAGTACAACCGACGCGACGCGGCTTTACCTTAGGACCAACTGGTGGTGTGCGCATGGTAATCACCGATCGGCGTCGGCAAAAGTTGCGAGCGCCCCAGCCGAGTGCCTTGTAAAAAAACTACGTGGACCCAACCTCTTAAGCAATATCCGGTGGCAAGTAGCTGGTGGATGTATTTTGTTTCATCTGAAGTTGAATTAAATTTTGGATGTCTTCACGTCGAATTTCGATTCCATTGGTTAAATCACCTGGAGTTTCAAAGAAAACAGTACTATCAACTGTTTCCAACGCAACCATTTGAAATAAAATGTGAGTCACCGCAATAGGTATGGCAGTGACTTGAGAGTCAAGCCCCTGATTCATACTCACTGGAACAGCTTGTAAGCTGGGGAAAGCGTAGATAACGCGCTTTTCTACACCTGGCTGTGTACGATGGCTTAATGTTGTTGCCACCCAGTCATGGTCAAGGTTTTGGAGAATGTAGTACTGGGAATGGCGTAACTTCCCTGCCAGTAGCTTGAGTCCGGGAGTGATCGCTGTCAATAGTCGCGGAGTCACGCCATCTTGGGGAGCATTGTCGATTAGCTCTTGAATCTGTTGGTCTAAATCCATGTAAATCTTAAATATTAGAAACCTTTTGCTATCCCTTTGAGTCTAGCGAAAATCCGAAAGATACTGGTGCAAGCATTGGTGGTAATAGTTATGTAAAGTTAAAGGAGAGAGAATATGTCTAATTTAAATGTGGTCAAAGGTAGCTGTTTATGCGGAGCGGTAAGCCTTTCCACAACCAGCCTGATTCATGAAGTAGCAGCGTGTCATTGTAGTACGTGTCGTAAATGGGGTGGAGGAGCTTTGTTAGCAGTTGAGTGTGGCAGTTGAAACTAAAAACACGACAGGGGCAGAGTTATTCGCAAAGTTTGCATCTCCGTCATCCAAGTAATAACTTTGGGGTTCAAGTTTGAACCCTAGTACAATCAAATCGGCCATGTCACATACTATTAAAACGAAGAAAAGTAAGTCACTTCCTCCAGGGCTAATTGTCAGACTCGGAAAGTTTGTGTGGACAACTCTCTGGCAACTGATGATGTCAAAACTGGCTCCACGCAATCAGTCGGGAGAGTACATTCGCCCTGTCAGCCAGTTTAGGCATTTCATTGGGACAGAGGCAGAAAACCCGTATCAACCAGCAGCAGGGCGTTATTGTCTCTATGTTGGGCTGGGATGTCCTTGGGCGCACCGGACTCTTGTTGTTCGGGCACTTAAGGGACTCGAAGACGCCATCTCAGTGGCTATTGTGTCGCCTTCAGCAAATGAGGGTATCTGGGTATTTGACCAAGAGCAGGAGGGGTGCTGCTCACTACCAGAACTTTATCAACTTGCAGTACCAGGCTATAGCGGTCGTAGTACGGTGCCAGTGTTATGGGACAAAGAGACAAGAGCAATTGTCAACAACGAGAGTGCTGAGATTATAGTGATGCTTAACTCAGCGTTTAATCGATTCGCTAAGCATCCTGCACTAGATCTCTACCTAGAGGAGCTAAGGGAAACAATTGACCAATGGAATGAGAAGATCTACCAAGCAGTCAATAACGGTGTGTACCGCTGTGGCTTTGCGCAGACTCAGGCTGCATACGACCAAGCCTGTGCCGAGCTATTCGCTGCTTTAGATGAGATTGACGCAGCGCTTGCCACAAGTCGGTATCTCTGTGGACAACAAGTCACGCTTGCAGATGTTCGCCTGTTCACCACGCTGTTTCGCTTTGATGTTGTCTATTATGGGCTATTTAAGTGCAATCGCAGGAGAATTCAGGACTATAAGAATTTAGGACCATATTTGCGTGACCTATATCAGTTACCTGGCGTCGCTAGCACCTGCGACTTAGAGGCCGTAAAGCGAGATTACTACGGCAATCTGTTCCCGCTCAATCCAGGTGGCATCATTCCCTCTGGTCCAGCTATGACTAGCCTACTTGAACCTCATGGTCGTGAACTTCTTGGTAAAGAGCTAGCCCGACAAGATTAAGAAGAGCGCTTTTTCTCAGGCAGGTTCCGTGAGGGCACATCTCGACCCTGATAAAATTGCTGCTCTAGTTTTCCCAGTCCCAACCACGCCGCAGCAAAGACTAGAGTGACTACGGTTGAGAGCGTTGCCAGGGCGATTGTTTCATCAAGGAAAAGCGCCAGCAGTGGCACGGTTGCCCAGGCGATCACTGTAGTCACTGCTAACCCTCTTCTGAGCCGTTTAATGTTGGCTAGTGCTGTCCTACAGCTAGCACACTTTAGGGTGTGTGAGTCATATCGATCTAGCAATTTATCCCGTGACTGAGTTAGCGGTAAAGTTGCTTCAGGAAACGGAAGAGCGTTGTAACGGTTTACCCACTGACGCAACTGCGCTACAAAGTTATCGGCTTTGGTCGGTAGGTAGAATGCTTTAGCAAAGTTAGCGCTACCTCCAGCTGCCTCTAGATAACGCTCTTGATAGTGCAAGAAGATTTGATCGTCTTCTAGGATGGCGTTTTGCCGAATGTGGGAATACCAGCGCGGTGTCAGCTTGATGAATATGCTAGGTAGCTTGGAAGCAAACTTGAAGGGAAAGCGGGCAAAAAGCCGACACTCGCCTTTGCGAATTGGCGTAGCGTAAACGACAGTCAAGGTTCTGCCAAACTGTTTAGAAGTCAAGTCGTGCCACATCAACCCTGGCGCAATGAATGTCGTATCTTGCCGTCCCAGTGTCCCGCGTCGCGGTCCTTCCTGCCACATCCCTTTAAACCCTTGTCTGCCAGACTCGATTGTCTCAAGCTCAACTGGACCCCCATTGGCTCGGTTGCCAACTGAAGGATGATGTGTGTAGGGAACATGGCTGGCATCTAGTACGTTCTCCAAAAGCGTTAGCGCATCGTAAGGTAGGTCCCTAAAGGTGTTGAGGCAAACCCATTCATCAGTTGCTTCTTCTAGCAGCTCAATAATAGGTACAGCAGTTCTTGTGGCATTCTCTACCTGACCAGGGTAGACAAATAAGAGTCCCTGGCGCTCAGTTGTCGGTAGCGACGCCACGCAGGCTCTTGAGGATACCTGTGCCATTCCGCCCTCTACCTGTTGCGGAATGTGATCGCAGTTACCAGTCCCAGAAAAAGCCCAGCCATGATAAGGGCACTCTAACAGACCATCTTCCGCGATCCTGCCTTCCGACAGTGGTGCTAGGCGGTGAGGGCATTTATCCTCGAATACCCTCCAAGACTCGGTCGGCTGCTCCCACCAGATCACGAGATTTCTGCCAAGCAGAGTAAAGGGGGTTGGCTTCGACTTGTCAAGGTCTTCGACATAATGGACAGGGTACCACGCCTCTTGCCAGTCAAAAGATGTTGGGTTGCTGCCGCCTGCGGGCAGCTCATTGACTTGGCAATTGTCTGTAGCCACTCTAGATGATTTATCTTTGTCCTGTTCTAGTTGATTGTGTTGATTGAGAAACATTTGATGCAGAAGATGTCTTTTCTTGACAAATACTAAAAATACCGCTTAACAGCAAAGAAGCCACAAAAATATAAGAAATAACTTTTAAGGTTTTCATAATAAACTTTTTACGTCATAATCAAACTCTATAATCAAATTAACGCTACTCTTGCTGGCATTCCTAGCGGATTTCTACTGAACAACTAACAACTTGATTGACGATGGCACTTAAGTAAGTAGTCATTTTTCCTTAAGTATTTCAACAACACAAACGAACCCTAATTAGTCGTTCACATCCCTATAGAATTGCAGCCTCCCATAACCAATAAATTGACCAACAGCTTGCTCTCCAGGTGGAAAGGCTGTGACGCCAAATAGATAGATACCATCAAATAGGGGATTACGGATAGTCTGCAAAGCAATTGTCACCGTCTTACCTGGTGGCACGGGTGGGTCAAAGGTTACAGAGATCTGCTGTGAGGAGCGATCGCCCTTAGTAGGGGGTTGAAGTGTCAGCTTTGGTCCCTGGTGTTTTCGTGTGCCCTCAAAGGCATGAAAGGCTTTTAGATCGAAGCGAATCGGTTCGCTCCCCTCCGTTTGGGTGAAAGTGACTCTTTGAAGAGGTTCGCCAGCATTAACTGGTATATCAAGGGTGAAGAAGTATGTTGTGTTCCAGGCTTCTGCTTCAGGGTAAGGCGTGCTAGCCGCAACTAGGAACGGCGGTTGAGTAAAGGTAGTGGTACCATCAGCTCTTTTGAACGCATAAGCAATAGGATGGGGAAGCATCCATCCAACGCCGCCGATGAAGAACAGAGGGATAAGGAAATTAGAGAGGCGCTTCATAAAAATGAGTTGAAAGAATAAGGTAAATTAAGAGACTTCAGGCATAGTCTAGTCAGACATAGCAGGGGAGACAAAACTTGACTGACATCAACATCCAAAACGCCATTTCTACTCCTGTACCTGTAATTTCCCAGAAACGGGCTTACGCACTAGATGCGCTGCGGGGGTTCGCTATCTTAGCTATGGTCCTGTCTGGGACTATAGCGTACAAAGTGTTGCCAGCATGGATGTATCACGCCCAAGAGCCCCCGCCAACTCATACCTTCAATCCTAGTCTAGCTGGGTTAACCTGGGTTGATCTTGTATTTCCTCTCTTCCTATTTTCTATGGGAGCAGCTATTCCGTTAGCACTCTCTCGTCGCCTAGCGAGAGGATTGACTAAAGGCAGAATTATTTTATCAATTTTCAAAAGAGGGTTTCTCTTAGGGTCATTCGCTATAGTTTTACAGCATCTTCGACCACAGGTCATCGAGCCAGATACAACTCAGCATACATGGTGGATTGCCTTGTTCGGATTTTTGCTGCTATTTTTGATGTTTGTCCGTTGGTCAGAATCACGATGGATTGGTTTGTGTAGAGTAATTACCTTTGGTGCTTGGTGTAGCACGATTATACTTTTAGCTTTCCTCCGCTACCCAGACGGAAGCGGATTTTCTATTTATCGCAGCGATATTATTTTGATTGTTCTAACAAATACCGCTGTTTTTGGCTCAATTATCTGGTTATTTACTTGCTCGAACTTACTATTACGTTTAGGAAGTCTCGGAATATTGCTAGCCCTGCGGCTATCTGCTACGACTCATGGTTGGATTGCTTGGCTTTGGGTGGCAAGCGGAAAACCAATTTCTCCCATATCATGGATTTTTCATTTTGAGTATTTGCCGTATTTATTTTTAGTTATTCCTGGAACAATTGCTGGCGATCTTATCCTTTCTTGGATGCAAGCTTCAAGTACATATGATGATAGCAGCCAATCGTATTGGTCAAAATCTCGTTCTTATAGCATTATTACTTTTGTATTTGCGCTTTGTATAACATTATTGATCGGCTTACAAGCCCGGTGGGTGTGGCAAACGACTTTAGCAAGTGCAGTAATTTGTACGGCTGGTTATTTTCTGTTTACAAAACCGATAACTTCAATAGAAAAACTACTTAACAATCTTTATCTATGGGGAGTTTATTGGTTAAGCATTGGCTTACTTTTTGAGCCTTATCAAGGCGGTATCAAAAAAGATCCGCCAACCATAAGTTATTTTTTTGTAACTGCTGGAATGGCAATATTTATGTTAATTGTTTTTACCGTTTTAATAGATATTCTAAACCAGCGAAACTGGGTACAACTCTTAATAGATAATGGACAAAATCCTATGATTGCCTATGTTGGATTCGCTAACTTGCTATGGCCTATTCTATCCTTGACCCAGCTTGAACCAATAATTGTAGAGCATACTCGAACCCCAATATTTGGATTTCTGAAAGGGCTGGTTTATACTGTAATCGTAGCGTTAGTAGTGAGTTTTTTTACTAGAATGAAACTCTTTTGGAGAACTTAGTATTCTCAGGCTATTTGCCAACAAATCCACCAAATACGGCCAAACCATAGTACTTCCAAGGTACTGCGACTGTTTGAAATCCGGCCTGAGTTAACATCTCTAGATGGGCTGTTACGGTTGCTAGGCGATCGTGGTTAGAATAACCTTGAGGGTTGCTAGTTCCTCTTTTGGCTCGCACTTCTGTGAGTGTTGTCCCCTGCTGTGCTGCCCATTCTTCTCGCGCTGCATCGTAGATCTCTGACATAGCAGGTGATTCAGACAGGACTGGATCGGCGTTCCAAAAGCTACCACCAGGGTTAAGACTAGTGCAAATGCGCTGGAACAGCTTCAGCTTTATGGCGTCTTCGAGGTGGTGAATTGCCAGTGACGAGACACAGACATCAAATTTTTGTGTCTGTAGTCCGACATTACCGCTTGCCCAGTCACCAAAATCCGCTTCAATCCAAGTAACCCGTGATGCTTTGCCTACCTGCTTAATTTTCGCTTGCGCGTAACTCAGCATCCGGGGAGAGTAGTCTATAGCAACTAGATCTGCTTCTGGGCAAATCTCAAGGACTTTGAGACTGAGTTCACCTGTGCCGCAACCTAACTCCAGAATGCGTGTAGCGGTTGAGGGTAAGCAATGAGCGATTGCTTCCAACATTTCGTCATAGCGAGGTATGAGCGCCCGAATTCCAGCGTCAAAATCCGCAGTTTGAGCAAAAACTTCTCCAGGGAAGATAGCACCTGATGCGCTGGTAGATGTGTTACTTGCCATTAAGGTGTTTTTTGAACGAGGATGTCGTCATCTTTAGGATAACTGAGATCCCAGACTCAGCCTAAAACTGGCAAGTAGCTCGATCAACCTACTCCGCTTGGAGTCATAACCAGCTTGAATTATGACTATGCTCGAATATTCTTCTCCTCCTATTTGGCTGAAAGCTCACGTTCAAGATTCGCGAATCGTAGTTGGAGGCTACACCTACTTCGATCGGCACATCAGCTTAGCAATATTTACACCCGACGACCGAATTGAGATTGGGAAGTTTTGTTCTCTAGCCAAGGATGTTGTCATTTTGGCTGGAGGAAATCATATGATGACGCGAGCAACGACATTTCCTTTCAAGTGGTTGTCCACAAGAGCAGAACCTGAAGAACGTTACACTGACGCTGCAAATAAGGGGGCAACAGTCATAGGTCATGATGTTTGGATAGGTCATGGAGCTACAGTTTTGTCGGGGGTCAAAATTGGCAATGGTGCAGTGGTAGGCGCACAGGCTGTTGTTGCTAAAGATGTTCCCGATTATGCAATTGTGGTTGGTAATCCAGCCGAGGTAATTCGTTATCGATTCAAGCCTGAGACGATAGAACGTCTACTCAAACTATGCTGGTGGGATTGGGAAGAATCTAAAATCGCGGCTAATTTAGATTGGCTGTACACTAACTCAGACGACTGGTTACAAGATATTCAGTGGAAAGAGCCACGAGGAGAGGTATTGGAACTAATCGGGATGTCAGCGGCAGAACACGGAGGTGGAGCTAGCGGTTGAGAGATTTTGGTGAGAGTTGCTATTGTTTACCACCGCTCATCTTTGCCCTTATCCCTCAGTCTCTTGGCACAGATAGTGTTTTGGATTCGCCTTGTGCCAAGTTATTAGTGAGAGCAAGTTAATAATCCTGGGACAGCGGACTGAAGAAGCTGCTGGTGGAGTGTAAAGGTTGTTAGCAGCCTCAGCGTACTAACTGATACTTCACTGGAGCTATAATTTGAGGCAAATGACCTCAAGATGAGAAAATGACCACTGTAGCTATCCTGCCAATCTCCGATGCAAATGGTGAAAAATCATATTGTGCCATCGCAGGCGACAAGCAATCGATTGGCAAAACGGCAGGACAAGCTCTGGATGCATTGACAACTCAGTTGGGGGAAACCGAGTTCAGTGCGCTGTTGATTATCCAAAATTTTCGTCCCGATTCGTTCTTCGGTGCTGAACAGCAGAAACGGTTATCTGAATTAATGAGTTTATGGCGAACAGCGCGCGACCACGGTCAAGAATTTTCTCTAGAACAACAAGCAGAGTTGGATAGTCTTGTTGATGCTGAATTGAGAGCTGCCACAGCCCGAACATCGGCATTGATGCAGCAATCAAGCTAATGAATCCTTACTACACAGTGGTTGCAGACCGCGCCACGCATCGCTGCGAGTATTGTCATGCGCCTGAATTTGTATTCAATTTCCCGTTTGAAGTGGAGCATATTATTCCACTCTATAGACAAGGTGCAGATGACGAATCTAATTTAGCCCTCGCTTGTCGCTCTTGTAATCTCCGTAAAGGAACTCGTATCAGTGGCATAAATTCCAACTCCAACACTAAAATTCGTTTTTTCCACCCAAGACAAGACCGATGGAACGAGCATTTTCAGGTCGACGTGGAGTCTGGTATGGTTGTAGGCATCACTTCAATTGGAAGAGTTACTGTCAAGTGTCTGGAGATGAACAGCTTTTCTCAAGTAGCTGCACGACAACTCTGGATTCGTTTGAGGCTGTTCCCATAGATCCACCAGCAGCCCAATGAGGCGTTCTTTGCGGAAGGAGATGTATTGGAACTAATTGGGATGTCAGCGGCAGAACACGGCAGTGAAGCTAGCGGTTGAGAGATTTTGGTGAGAGTTAAAATTGTTTACTGCCACTCATCTTGGAGCACGGTACGTCAATCGGGAGCTTTCTGCCTTCGGAATTTTTTGTTGTTTACGTTCGCCTAAGCCAACAATAATGACGCCGAGTGAGATCACAGATATACCTGCCCACCTCGTGAGAGAGATATGTTCGTGCAGGAGCCACTGTGCCAAGAAGGCGGTCAATACGTAAGTAAATGCAGTCATAGGGAGCATGTAACTCAGGTCGAGCCAGGAAAGCCCTGCCAGTTCCAGCAGCGAATACCCAATCAAAAGTGTAATCCCAAGTAAAATCCAAACATTGGTGAATACTTGAAACCCATCTGCAAGAAAAGTTCCAGGGTTGAAAAAATCTACTTTGCCAACGTGTTTCATGCCATGACTGAGATTGACATCACCTAGAGACTTAAGAATGATGTCAATTGTTAGTACCAACACAGTCTTCAGCGTCCGAATCTTTCTTCCCTTACTCTTCACTTTGCTTACCAGGTGCCTCAATAAATATTGTATTTGTTCAGCTCAAAGCCGTTAGAGGCAACCAGAGTGCCTACTCTGTAGCTCAGGCAAGACTGCCGCCCCTCCTAAATTGAGTTGGGTAGAGCGGTCGTCATCGGCTCTTCTCCTACATTATCGAAGCTTTCGGCTCGCGGAATTGCTCATGTTTTCAGTTTATATTCCACTGCTCTTCCAGTTGGAGAAGCGTTTCAAGGCAAGTTAGCAACGGTAGGTGAGACACTAATTTGGAGGAGTTTTGCACAAAAACGCTAGCTTTAGAGCCAAAATATATCGAGTATTGTTGAGAGTTCTTGCTAGTCCGACAAATTCTATGACTTCTAAGGAAAAAGATTCGACAGAAGCTCCTCTATGGTTGCGGCTATGGCGCGGCCAACAAGAAAATTTTCAGCTCGTTATCATCGCCTTGTGTTTGGCACTTCTGATCCGGGTCTTTATTGCCGAACCGCGCTACATTCCCTCTGACTCAATGCTACCGACCTTGCGGATGGGCGATCGCCTGGTGGTGGAAAAAATTTCTTATCGTTGGCGATCACCTGCAATCGGAGATATCGTGGTCTTTGAGCCGCCTCAGCAACTACAAATCTTGGGATACGCCAAGGATCAAGCTTTCATCAAACGTGTTATTGGCGAGCCCGGTCAAACGCTGAGCATTACCCGTGGCAAAGTTTACCTCAACCGTCAACCCTTGCAAGAAGACTATATTGCCGCACCACCAAACTACCAGTGGGGACCACAGGTGGTGCCTGAGGCAGAATTTTTTGTCATGGGGGACAATCGCAACGACAGCAATGATTCCCATGTTTGGGGCTTCTTGCCAAGAAAGAACATTGTTGGTCGCGCCTGGTTTCGCTTTTGGCCTCTGAATAGGATCGGGTTTGTTTCAGTTGTTAGCCAGGGTAAGATGGGGTAATGGGGTGATGGAGAGATAGTTAAAAGCGTAGATAGTGCATCAGTTGAGCTGTGAGTTCGCTCTTGAGCGATAAACGCTGCTGGAGATCAGCTAAGTTCCTGTATGGCCCTGATGACAGTCGATTTTGCACTATGGCTTTGGCTAAGGATAGCTCCATAGTTGGAATCTGTAGGAGCAGGTCGACTGTTGCGGTATTGGGGTTAACTTGAGCCGGGTGACAAATTTCCTCATAGTAACAAAACTTGAGAACTGGCTCTAAGGGCTTTAATCGCTGTAGTGGCATATTTAAAGCCGCTGCAATGTCCTCTAGACAGTAAAACCTAACCCCAGCTTGACAAAGTTCAACTAGCGATCGCGCTTGGTGAATTGATAACCCTGGTAGCCTTAGCCAATCATCGACACTAGCTTGATTCACATCTATCTGGATGCCGAGCCCAGCTGCTATGGCAATTTCTGTAGTTGATTGCATCCGGTAATAGGGGTCGTTTAGCAGGCGTGTTCGTAGTGCCACAAAACTAGGGTTCAGCTTTTGACGTAGTTGAGTCAATGATGGCAGCCAATTCTGCTGTGTCATGTCAAACCATCCGGTCTAGCATCTGCCGACGTTTTTGCTCAAACTCATATTCCGAGATCAACCCATCCTGGCGGAGAGTGTCAAGCTGACGCATAGCTTCAGCGATTGCATTGACCTGCACTGGTACAGCACTTGATTTTTTAGGCAATTCCAAATTGAGATTAAAGTTTTGGTCAAATTCATCCTGATCTTGAGCTAAGTACCAGACTGCCTCAATTGCGCTAGCCACCCGGGGAATTGGTGTTGTCAAAGACAGTAGTATGTATAGGACTCCCCACAGTGGCTGTCCTAAATAAAACTTATGTAATCCTGAAATCGGTATAAGTATCCCAACCAAAGCTAGAATCGCCGCTACATTTCGACTTTTGGGTCTGCTTAACATATTTTAGGAAGCTCCGTATTTGCCACACTCATAGTTTTAGCAAGCAATGGAAGACCTTGGGTCTAGATTAGAATGATATTAGATACAACGGTATGAGCTACTGAGTGTTCCCACTTAGTTGATGGAAGCGTTATGGGATTTTTTGACTCTGAAATAGTTCAGCAAGAGGCCAAACAACTGTTTGAAGATTATCAAGCCTTAATTGTGTTAGGTAACAACTACGGCAAATTTGACCGCGAGGGTAAAAAGCTGTTTATCGATCAGATGGAAGCTCTGATGGAACGCTATCGCATTTTTATGAAGCGCTTCGAGCTGTCAGAAGACTTTATGGCTCAAATGACAGTAGAGCAACTCAAGACCCAGTTGGGTCAATTTGGCATCACACCACAACAGATGTTCGATCAAATGAACAACACTCTAGAGCGGATGAAATCCGAGCTGGAAAAACAACCCTAGGGGCGTTCAAACTCGGCAGGAGACTTAAACTGCTGCACGGGTGTGTGCTGTAATGCTCTCATCATGAAGTCCTTCCAGATAGGTGCGACAAAGCCACCACCTGTAGCACCATGACCCAAAGTTCTGTAGTCGTCATTGCCTACCCAGACAGCTGTGGCTAGCTGCGGCACATAACCCACAAACCAAATATCTCGTTCTGAGTTAGTTGTTCCCGTCTTTCCTGCTGCTGGGCGATCCATTTGTGCTCCTTCACCAGTGCCTTCCTGAATTACCCCTTGCAAGACACTTGTGAGGGTTGCCACTGCCCAAGGGTCAAGTACCAGCTGAGGTTTTGGCGTGTTGTCAAGCAGCACATTGCCACTACTATCGGTGACGCGGACAATCATCGTAGTAGGAGACTGCCAGCCATTGCTAGCAAAAGTGGCATAGGCACCAGCCATTTCCAATGGTGTCACACCAATCGCACCTAGCGGTAAGGATACCACTGGTTCAATTGGACTTTTGATTCCAAGAGTGCGGACGTTTTGAATGACCTTATTCAGCCCAACCGCCTGCCCGATTTTGACTGCTGGGACATTACGAGACTGCTCTAGGGCCTGTCTAAACGAGATCTTGCCTTCAAACGTATTATCGTAATTTTTGGGAGTATAGGTTTTACCGCTACCATCGGCATAGTTGACTGGGCTGTCATCTATGGTTGAGTCGGGTGTGTACTTACCTGAAGCGAAAGCAGTGTAATAGACGAATGGCTTGAAGGAAGAGCCAGGCTGACGGTGAGCTTGAGTTGCTCGGTCAAACTTACTCTTTTGATAATTGACGCCGCCAACTAGAGCTTTGACAAAATGGGTACGAGGATCGACAGCAACTAGAGCCATCTGATCGGCATAGAGTCCTTCCTCAATCAATAACTTATGCCATTTAGCTACGGTATCTCGCGCTATGGCTTCCAAATTAGAGTCAACAGTTGTCTGAACGCGCATCCCACCTTTAAGCACAGCATCACGACCGAATCGCTGCACAAGTTCTTCATAGACAGCATCCGTGACATAGGGCATTTCGCTAGGTTGGAAAGATTTAACCTTGCCAAATTTGAGTTTTTCGGCACTGGCTGCGGTTGCCTGGGCTGGAGTGATCCATCCTAAGCTCAGCATTCGGTTCAAAACAATCTCCTGCTGCTGTTTTGCCAGCTTCTTATTCACAAACGGACTGTAGTCTTCTGGTGCTTTAATGAGCCCTGCCATCATAGCTGACTCAGCTAGATCTAGCTTAGATGCTGGCTTGTCGAAGTAGGTTTCTGCTGCTGTTTCAGCCCCATAATTGTTATGACCCCAATAGACTTGATTGAGGTACATTTCTAGGATTTGGTTCTTGGTCAGGATTTGCTCCAGCCGGATTGCCAGTACAGCCTCGGCAATCTTGCGGCTAAACTGGCGCTTGGGGGAGAGAAAAACATTTTTTACAAGCTGCATGGTGATGGTCGAGCCACCTTCTACAACTGTGTCACGCTTCACGTTGGCTAAAAAGGCGCGACCCACGCTGGTAAGATTAATTCCATGATGCTGATAAAAATCACTATCTTCGCTTGCCAGTACTGCCCGTTTCAGCTGCGGGGAAATT
>JAFASY010000258.1 GCA_019244235.1 Chroococcidiopsidaceae cyanobacterium CP_BM_ER_R8_30 | reverse complement strand
TGCTCAAACGTTCCTTCAAATGCGACATTGACCGCTCGGCTTTTTAACTTACCATTAACCTCTGGTCCTAGCGAGTTATCCGCGAGCGCGCCGTTAGATGGGTCTGCCACTGGCTCATATTTCGTCAGTTTTGCCTTAACGCCACCTGCGCTTGCCTTAGCATTGTCTGCCTCAGCTATGCGATTAAGATCTAAAGCTAATGTATCTAAAGTATTTTCATTAGAAAATAAGGATAAGACTTCTAATTGTTTCTGTTGTGCTTGTGCTAGTTCAGCTCTCACCTGCTTAGCTTGGGCTAGTTTGGTTTTTGCCTGCTGAATTTGTGCCTGTTTCTGCACTTGACTTGCTTCTAGTTCCTGACGCTTCTGCCACGCTGGCATGATCTGATTAGCGACTAGGTAAAGGAACCCTGCTGTTCCTAAAATTATCACTAAAAGGCTAATAACATTTGGTGTCAGTGTTACACCAAATACAGTCGGATATTTAGGTTCTGCTCCAAACGTTGTGCCTTCCTTAAAAGGTACAAAATCTTCAGAAACCGTCATTGTTGAAGGATTTCTCTTGCTCGTCATCGTTGAATAATTCCTCTTTCTTGCAGTGTGCGAATCCGAGTCACTAGCCCGGAGGTTCCCTTCTGCTCCAACTCTCCAATTAGCTCAGACGCTGGGATATTGCTGAGACTGGTTTGCATTGTGTATTTGACAAATTGAGATGGTTTTTGGACTGGTTTACCAGGCTGCGAGACTGGTGTCGGACCGTCAACCAATTCAGCTTTGACAATTTTGGTTTCTTGAGGCTTGAAGAAAGGAGACTGTTGCAGAGTCAATAGGAAATCGTTCACACCGCTAAAGGAGTTCGCCATGCCAGAAATTTCAACCCCTGAGGTTGGCGGGGGTGGAGTCTGGCTTTTTTGGGCAGCAGAGTTCTGGGTTGTAGAAGCTGGGGGAGCAGGGGCGGGTGGAGTTGTCTGCTTCAGGCTTTGAATTTGCACTTCTGCCGGGATGCGATCACGCAAATCTTGCAACATAGCTGACCAAGGGCGAATCTGATTAAAGACGCTAGCTAGGGCTTGGTTTTGGCTCTTGATTGCGTTTGCCTGTTCCTGAAGTTTTTGCAATTGTTGCTCTTCGATACCTAAACTACTCAATTGCGAATCCAACCCGGCAATCTTAGTTTCTAACTGAGAATTTTGGGATTGCAGAAATAACAGCACACATCCTGCCAGACCTGGTAAAACCAAAGCTAATCCTATTGCAAAATAGACTCTGCTCCAATTCCCAGCAGACCAACGCGATCTTATAACATCAGTAACTGTACCTTTCTTAAACTCAGATCGATCCTTAAGCAAATTCACATCTAGACTATACATAACCTCAAGCCTCCCGCAGTCCCAAACCGATAACAATCCCCAGTCCTGGACGTTGAACGCGATTAATTTTCTCCTCGTTAACCTCCAGAGATAAAGCCGCCACTGGATCGACTTTCGTTGTTAGCAAACCTAGCCTTTCAGTAAAAAATTCATCTAGTTGTTCTAGCCCACCCCCTGGTCCTGCCAACAGCACTTGCGCTACCTCAACATTTTCGTTTTGACTCAGGTAGAAATCGATTGAACGCCGAAGTTCTTCAATTAGCTCTCCCAGAATTCTTAATATGGCAATCAGACCAGGATTATGACCTATCGAACTACTCATTCCTCCCGCATCATTCATGCTGATAGGAATGATCATTCCCTGAAGCATCTGTGTATCTCTAGATGTAGGCAAGTTCATTGCTCGCGATACAGCACTTTGTAATTGATATGTGCCAATGGGAACTGTGCGAGAAAATTGTGGCACCCCGTCTATTATGATGGCAATTTCCGTACTCTCAAATTCGATATCGACTAGCACTGCTGCTTCTTGTGAGGTGAACTGCCGTAGTTGTTCGCGAATTGTTCGAATTAGAGCAAAACTGTTAATTTCTAAAACATCTATCTGTAATCCCGCTTGTTTAAACGTACCTATGTATGTATTGGTGACTTCCTTAGGAGTAGCAACTAGTAATACCTGGACCTTCTCAATCCCATCGTCATCGACAAAGTATCCCAGCTTCTGAAAGTCTACATCAGCCTCTTCTCGGGGATAGGGCAAGTACAAACCAGCTTCATGGTTCAGCACTAATTCTGATAGCTCTTGGTCATCTAGCTCAGCTGGTACAGGAATTATCCGAATGAGTGACTCTCGCCCTGGCACTGCTGTGGCGACACGCTGCGCTTTAATATTACTCTCCTTAAGTGCTGACTGGATAATATCTGCCAAGGCTGAGGTGTCAGCAATCTGACCGTCCTCAAACACCCCTGCTGGTACTGGCAGCGAAGAGAATGCTGCCAGTTTAAGTCCTTGACTCTGCTTGCGTAGCTGAGCCACATTAATCCGCTCTGGAGTCAGTTCAATCCCAACTCCAGATGTACGTTTTGTCAATAAACTCTTAAAGCGGTTAACCACAGTATGCCAGTTTACCTTTGCTGAAAATCGATCTGAGTCTATAATGCTGAATTTAGCTGCTATCCATCATGCCTTATGATTTTGCACATCTTTCTTAAGGAATACCAATAGTGGAATTACGTAATGAATATTAGGATCTGGAAACAATTAAGCGTTTTTACTCTGTTAGGATTGTTCCTAAGCTGGCTGATAAGTTGCAGCAGTGCCAATATTGGGTCAGGAGTACAACAGTCTGGAGCAGGTAGCACAGAGGTAGAATTCTGGACGATGCAACTCCAACCTCAATTTACAGACTACTTCCAGCATTTAATTGCAACTTTTGAGACTGAGAATCCTGGGGTTAAGGTGAGATGGGTAGACGTACCCTGGACAGCAATGCAGAGCAAAATCTTAACATCTATTTCAGCCAAGACAGCACCAGACGTAGTCAATCTCAATCCTGATTTTGCCTCTCAGTTAGCAGGGCGTCATGTCTGGCTCAACCTGGATGATAAGGTACAGAAAAGTGTGCGTTCGACGTACTTACCCAATATCTGGAAGGCAAGCACACTCAACGGCAAGAGTTTTGGCATTCCTTGGTATCTCACTACGCAATTAACAGTCTACAACACAGAGTTGTTACATCAAGCAGGGATCAGTCATCCTCCCGTCACCTATGCCGAACTAGCCACTGTCGCCCAGCAAATTAAGCAGAAAACAGGCAAGTATGTCTTCTTTATCACATTAGTACCAGAGGATTCAGCAGAAGTGCTAGAGTCTTTTGTGCAAATGGGGGTAAATTTGGTTGATGAGCGTGGGTCAGCAGCATTCAACACTCCACAAGGAAAAGCTGCATTTCAGTACTGGGTAGACCTGTACAAAAAAGGACTTTTGCCACAAGAAGTCTTGACACAAGGACATCGCCACGGAATTGAACTCTACCAAGCAGGAGAGACAGTACTGCTATCTACAGGTTCAGAATCTATCAACACGATCGCCAAAAATGCCCCAGCGATTGCCAAAGTCTCTGCCATTGCCCCCCAGTTAACTGGTGAAACTGGCAAGAAAAGTGTTGCTGTAATGGACTTAGTCATTCCCCACAACAGCGATCGCGCAAACGCAGCAGTTCAATTTGCCCTATTCGTGACGAATAATCAAAATCAGCTAACCTTCGCCAAAGCTGCCAACGTGCTACCATCCACCATTCAAGCACTCAACAACAGCTACTTCCAGCCATCCCCGACCCAAGATACATTAGCAGACAAAGCTCGAATCATCAGTGCTAGTCAGATGAAACAGGCAGAAGTACTAATCCCCACAATAAAAGACCTCAACTTGCTACAAAAAGCCATCTATGAGAACCTCCAAGCAGCCATGCTAGGAGAAAAAACAGTAGATCAAGCAATTGCCGACGCAGCCCAAGAGTGGAACCAAAGGGGGTGATAAGAGGAGGGGGGAGTGGAGGAGTGGAGGAGTGGGGGAGAGTAAGATACCTCTCAAGCCTCTTCTCTCTGTGTCCTCAGCGCACGCCAGTCGCTCATGGGGGAAACCCCCAAGACCGCGCTGGCTCCTCTGCGGTTCGTAAAAAATGCCCTATCAAATACAGCGAACCACACAGAACAACAAGATTATCTTCAGCAAAGGTAATAGCAGCATCTAGAGCCGTAACTAAATCCGGATAAGCACGGCGATCACTTAAATCGGAACACACACTGTAAGCCAGGTCTACCAAATCAGTTGGATCAACTGCCGCATGATCGGGTACAGGCACAGCATATAGTCGATCACCTGAGCGGAGTATGGCACTTAGAATCTCCGCATAATCTTTACTAGAGAGAATCCCCACAACCCAAGTAACAGATTCAACATCTAGAGTATCAACATACTGACGCAGAGAGATCGCTGCACCAGAATTATGTGCCCCGTCAATCAACAACTGGTGGTTTCGCCAGGTCGTCCACTCAAGCCGCCCAGGCCAACGAGTTTTTGCCATTCCAGTCACAATTGCCTCTCTTGAAATCTCCCAACCCCGCTGCTGTAAACTCTGTAAAGCAGCGACAGAGAGCGCCGAATTTGTCAGCTGAAACTCACCTGGCAATGGTAATGGGTACTGGATTGGGCTAAGCAGCTCGGTATAATATTCCGCCCAGCCTTGTGCTAGCGGCAGTGCTGGTTGAGGCCAAACAGCAGGACATCCTAGTAACTCGATCTGTTTTCGCACCACAACTTCAGCTACTGGTGGTAATGGTCCTACCACAGCTAGACACCCCGGCTTAAGGATACCAGCTTTCTCTTTTGCGATATCTGCTAAGGTGGGACCTAAATTCTGCCAATGGTCTCGACTGATGGATGTAATGATACTCACTAGAGGGCGATCGCAAACATTAGTTGCATCCAAACGACCTCCTAATCCCACTTCTACCACCGCCACATCCACCTGATTCTGAGCGAAATACAGCCAAGCCGCTGCTGTAATGACTTCAAACTGAGTAGGCAGTTCGGATGCAGGGTCGATCCTGTCCTTTACTTGCAGCAGCACTTGTTCCAGTTGCTGGGCCGAGATTAGCTGTTCATTAAGGCAGATACGTTCAGTCCAATCCACTAAATGAGGAGAAGTATATCGTCCTACACGATAACCTGCCTGAGTTAATACGGAAGATAGATAAGCACAAACGGAACCCTTACCGTTCGTCCCAGCTACATGAATGACAGGTACACAAAGGTGAGGGTTGTCTAGTCGCGCCAACAACCGTTGGATTCGCTTTAGACCCAGATGGACACCAAAACGTTGAAAAGGTTTCAAAATAACATCAATTTCCACATTATTCCTAATCTTCAGATATCTATGAAAGGCTGGTTTTCTGGCCTCAGATTATACTGGCTTTGGAGGAAGCTAACATTTTTCCTAGGGAGAAGCATTTATCTTAAGCACCTGGTAGATTCCTATGACGTTTGGCTGTTCGGAAGGACTTAACGAGAAATCAGCAAGAAAGGAAAGTTTTAATCATGAACTTTGATTCAGCTAAAGTAGTCAGGGTTGGCACTGTCACCTTGAATTTGCTCAACGTTAGCTTAGGAGTTATCTCTGGCGGAATGCTGAGTTTGGCAGTACTATCTCTAGCTCTACCTGTTTCTGCCCAAAATAGTGCTGGTATTGGAACATCAGAAGGTTCAATCTCTGGTACAAGCACAGGAGGAGGGTCTAGCAGCTCAACCTCTGGCACCAACACGGGAATCATGGGAGGCTCGAATTCTAGTAATAGTACAGGGTTTGGTAGCCCAATTTCTACAGGTAGAGGATTTGGTAGCTCAACTTCCAGCTTTGGCAGCACACCTGATGTAGATACGGGGGGGTCAACTTCTAATTCAGGCACAGGATTTGGTAGCCCATCTTCTGGGACAAGCACTACCCCTAACAATGATAGCTCGGCGACAGGAGTAAGCACTCCTAGCACTAGCAGCTCAGCCTATGGAACAGGCAGCAATCCCAGCACTGATACCTCAGCGTATGGAACGGGTACAGCTTCTAGTACTAACGGCTCAGCCTATGGAACAGGCATGACTTCTAGTACTAATAGCTCAGCCTACGGAACAGGTACTAATCCCAACACCGATACCTCACCGTACAGAACAGGCACCTCTGGCAGTAGCACTAACACTGATACCTCGACCAATGGAACGGGTACTACTTCCAGTTCCAGTACTAGCAACTCACCCTATGGAATCGGAACCTCTAGCAGTGCCACTGATAGTTCAGCTGGAGGAACAAATACAATCCCAGGTACTGGAATGATTAGTAGACCAACTCTCGGTACGAGCGCAGATATAAATGATTCAACTGGGGTAGGCAGAACTGGCCGAATACCATACGACTCGACTGGGACAGGAGGCGCAGCAGGTAGTGGAAGTCCCACTTTGAACACTGGCACTGCTAGCAGTAACTCAACATCTGTTGCTACGCCTTATCCAAGAAAAACAACGACAGAAGACCACAATCAATCAATTTGGAGCATACTAGGCATGTTTGCTCTGGTGGGTTTAACCATTGGTCTAGCCCATCTGTTCCGTAGACGTAAGCCTGAAGAATCTGTAGGTAAGAGTGAAGATATAGTGGAAGATTCCTTTAACCAGTGAAGAACTGTAGCTGCAAGCAGTGACTAGACTTAGAAACAATTACTAAGCTATAATGGTGAGTCTTGTGAGTTTTTCGAAGATTATGAATGCTCAAGAAATTATCCGCTCAATTGAGGCGGAGCAACTGAAGCCGAAGCTGCCAGAAATTTATGTGGGGGATACCGTTCGAGTCGGGGTAATCATCCAGGAAGGCGGTAAAGAGAGAACTCAACCTTATGAGGGTGTAGTCATTGCGATGCGTAATGGTGGCATTAATGAAACCATTACAGTTAGGAGAATTTTTCAAGGGGTCGGTGTAGAGAGGGTATTCCTCCTGCATTCCCCTCGAATTGAAAGCATCAAAATCTTGCGACGCGGTAAGGTGCGCCGTGCCAAGCTTTACTATTTACGGACTCGCTCTGGTAAGGCCACTCGTCTCAAGCAACGGTTTGACCGTGCTTTATAATTGCATTAGAATTAAATTTGGCAATAAAAGTGCAATGCGCTCTTAGTTCAGTTGGTAGAACGCAGGTCTCCAAAACCTGATGTCGGGGGTTCAAGTCCTCCAGGGCGCGCTTGTCAATGCAAATCCTGGCTCTGAAAACAAGTCCAGAGCGCTGGCAAGCTGGCATCAAGGTCTGCTGAGTTTTGGGTAGAATCGTACATAGAGCTGTCCTGAGTGAGGCAGTCTATGCAGCAGACAGCAAGAGTCTGATGGGTGGGAACCAACTGCGATGGCTGCAAGGTCAAACGGGAAGATGAGCGAATATGGATAAGAAAAACGAAGCCGAAATCAAACAATCAGCCGACGGATCTAGCATCACCAAGTTTTTTCAGGGCACTAAAGAAGAGCTTGATAAAGTTGTGTGGCCTAATCGGCAGCAAGTCGTTAGTGAATCTGCTGCCGTTCTGTTAATGGTGACTGCATCCGCAGCCTTAATCTATATCGTTGATGGCTTCTTTTCTTGGGTAGCAAAGCAGGTATTTTTCTGATGACTTTTGCGACAGACGAACCACGTAATCCAGCTTCGCAGCCGGAGGAAGTAGCTGGGGCAGCAGCAGATGCAGCTTCCAAGAAAGCTGCTTGGTATGCTGTGCAAGTTGCCTCTGGCTGCGAAAAGCGCGTGAAGGCAACTATGGAGCAGCGCATCCAAACATTTGATGTAGCTGACCGAATTCTTCAGGTGCAAATTCCTCAAACACCAGCAGTCAAAATCCGCAAAGATGGCAGCAGGCAACATACAGAAGAAAAGGTTTTTCCTGGCTATGTGCTAGTCCAGATGGTGATGGATGATGATACCTGGCAGGTTGTTAAAAACACTTCCCACGTCATCAACTTCGTTGGAGCTGAACAAAGGCGTGGTAGCGGCTGGGGTCGCGGACATGTTAAACCATTGCCGCTAAATAATGAAGAAGTCGAGCGGATCTTTAAACAGACCAGCGAACAAGAGCCAGTTGTAAAGATCGATATGGCTGCTGGAGACAAGATTATGGTACTTTCAGGTCCTTTTAAAGATTTTGAAGGTGAGGTTGTTGAAGTTAGTCCCGAGCGGAGTAAACTTAAAGCCTTACTCTCAATCTTTGGTCGGGATACGCCAGTAGAGTTGGAGTTTAATCAGGTTCAGAAACAGAGTTAAAAGAAATGCCAAAGAAAGTCGTTGCGGTCATTAAACTGGCCCTAAATGCTGGGAAAGCAAACCCAGCTCCACCAGTGGGACCAGCCCTGGGTCAGCATGGCGTTAATATTATGATGTTCTGCAAAGAATACAATGCCAGAACACAAGAGCAAACAGGGACAGTGATTCCGGTTGAAATTTCGGTTTTCGAGGACCGCAGCTTTACGTTCGTCCTGAAGACTCCACCTGCCTCAAAACTAATTCTTAAGGCAGCTGGAAAGGAAAGAGGTTCTAATGAACCGAACAAAAAGCAAGTTGGCTCGATCACGCGGGCACAATTGCAAGAGATTGCTCAAACAAAGCTACCAGACCTCAATGCCAATGATATTGAGGCAGCAATGAGAATTGTGGAAGGAACAGCCCGGAATATGGGCGTTACAATTAAAGACTGAACTAACACTATCGGGGGAGAAGCATGGCTTCGCAATTGACCCCATCAGGAGATTAAAGATGGCGAAAGAATTATCCCGCCGATTGCAAGAACTGCAAAAGAAAGTTGAAGATAGAGCCTACCAGCCAATGGAGGCTTTGAGCCTCTTAAAAGAAACAGCAACAGCCAAGTTTCCTGAAACAGCTGAAGCTCATATTCGATTGGGAATCGATCCCAAATATACAGATCAACAGCTACGAACAACAGTGGCTTTGCCTAAAGGAACTGGGCAAACGGTCCGGGTGGCAGTGATTGCCAGAGGAGAAAAAGTCACAGAAGCCACAAATTCTGGAGCAGATGTTGTCGGTTCAGAAGAGCTGATTGAAGAGATTCAAAAAGGGCGGATGGATTTTGATCGGCTGATCGCAACACCTGATATGATGACCCAAGTGGCGAAGCTAGGGCGTTTGTTGGGACCTCGCGGTTTGATGCCATCCCCCAAAGGCGGCACAGTAACCTTTGACTTGGCGCAGGCGATCGCGGAATTTAAAGCTGGGAAACTGGAATTCCGGGCAGACCGCACGGGGATTGTCCATGTTATGTTTGGTAAGGTGTCATTTCCGACAGAAGATCTGTTGGTTAATCTGAAGGCATTGCAAGAAACAATCGATCGCAATCGTCCTTCTGGCGCTAAAGGTCGTTACTGGCGCTCTATCTATGTTTCTGCCACAATGGGACCATCAATCCAAGTTGATGTCAGTGCCCTAAGGGATTTGAAGCTCACTGAAGCAGCGTAAAAGTTTTGGAATTGCACAAGAATGGTCTAAGGGAGGATAAGGATTTAGAGTTTAAACCTGGGCTTAACTAAATAAAGTGATCGCCCTAAGACAGCAGGAGCCACTGGCTTAATAACCTGCCGAGGTTTGCGCCCGCATTGTCCCTAGAATGTCACTTCTAGGGGAACTAGCGGATGAATTTAAAACCCCGGCTAAGACGCTGGGGTTTTTCTTCTGAGAGCGCAAGGGCATTTCGTTAAGGATAAGGAGGTGAGAAAAAATGAGCAGAACGCTAGAAAATAAACAAACCCTAGTGGCTGAAGTTAAAGAACTTTTAAGCCGCTCTCAACTTGCAATGGTGATTGATTATCAGGGGCTATCTGTGGCTGAAATCACAGATTTGCGACGCCGGATGCGTCCGACTGGCACCATTTGCAAAATGACGAAGAACACACTAATGCGGATTGCCGTTGACGGCAACTACACTTGGCAGCCGATGACGGAATTTCTCAAAGGTTCTTCTGTCTTTCTGCTTGTTCAAGATGACTTGAAGGCAGCAGTTAAGGCTTACCAGGATTTCCAAAGAGCTACCAGGAAGACAGAACTTCGTGGCGGCGTGATGGAGGGGCGAGCCTTAACCGAAGACGATGTCAAAGCTCTAACAGAGCTGCCCTCAAAAGAAGAACTCATGGCTCGCTTGGCAGGAGGAATCAATGCGATTCCTACCAAGCTGGCAGTGGGGCTCAATGCTGTGCCAACACAAGTTGCTGTTGGAATCAAAGAAGTTCCCTCCTCTTTGGTACGGGCACTTCACGCTATGTCCGAAAAGGACGCATCTCAAACAGAAGAATCTCAAGCCGCATAAGTCAACGGTTAATTCATTGTTCATCAATCATTCAAAAGGAGTTTATCCATGTCTGCTAAAACTGACGAAATTCTAGAACAGCTAAAATCCCTGTCCTTGCTAGAAGCTTCTGAATTGGTTAAGCAAATCGAAGAAGCTTTCGGAGTCAGCGCTGCCGCTCCTGTAGGTGGTGGCATGATGATAGCAGGTGCAGCACCAGGAGCTGCTGCACCTGCTGCGGCTCCAGCTGAGGAAGTCGAAGAGCAAACTGAATTTAACGTGATTCTGGAAGAAGTCCCAGCTGATAAGAAGATTGCGATTCTTAAAGTTGTGCGAACTCTGACAGGACTAGGTTTGAAAGAAGCGAAGGACTTAGTGGAAGCTGCGCCCAAGCCAGTCAAGGAATCGGTTCCCAAAGATGCGGCTGAGGATGCTAAGAAGCAGCTAGAAGAGGCTGGCGCTAAGGTGAGTGTGAAGTAGTCGTTTCTGAGGGGCTAGGAGCTAGGGTTACCCATGTCTTAAGACATGGGATATCGAATAATTAAATCTTACGCCCTTGCTCTCGATTTAATTGTCTTTTGATTAGTGGGCTTGAGACTCTCGACTAAAGTGCTTAAAGCATTTTCCATCCCTAGCTCCTAACCCCTTCTTTAGTCATTAAGCTGTTAAAGCAACTGCTTAGGACTTCACGATCGAGGGAGCTATATTTCGTCTGTCCCTCTTTACGTTTTTTAACCAATCCTACCTCATTCAACAGCTTCGAGTGATGGCAGTAGAGCGCTAGGCTAATGCCTAGCTTGTCTGCTATCTCTGAGCCACTCATCTCATTCTGCTCTGCCAGTAACTCGACTATCCGCAGCCTTGTTGGGTCTGAGAGTGCTGCAAAAACTCTTGCCCGCCATTCGCTATCAATTTTTTCTGCCATAAGTCATACAGTACAGGTTGGTTGGATAAATATCAAAACATTGTTAAGATTTCAGAAGAATTGCGGGCAGCGTTAGATTAAACAGTTATTTAACCATTTGACATTAATCATAATTTTAGTGCATACTTTGAAGAAACAGAGGAGATTGTCGACCTTAGACATCACCTGTAACAAAGTCTTCTCTCAAATGCTCGAGATGTGAGCCTTGCGACAGATATATTTAGAGCTACAGTATTTCATAACCGTAACAACTTGACTAATATTGCCCTCTCAGGCGTCCTTTTCTAGCCCCAGGTCAAAACAATTATGATGTGGATTGTTCGAGTCGCGTTACGTCTGCCCTATACGTTCGCCATTTTGGCGGTCATGATTGTGCTGTTGGGGGTGTTGACGATTTTCCGCACGCCGGTTGATATTTTTCCCAGCATTGATATCCCGGTGGTCAGCGTGATTTGGACCTACACTGGCGAGACGCCAGAGGAAATGGCTGAGCGTATTGTCACCTACAGCGAACGCGCCGTCACGACAACAGTGAATGACTTGGAGCATACGGAATCCCAATCAATGAATGGGGTGAGTGTGGTCAAGATTTTCTTCCAACCTAATGCCAACATTGCTTCGGCTGTAGCGCAAGTCACGTCGGTTATGCAGACGATCCTGCGCGTCCTACCGCCGGGGATTACACCACCATTTATCATTCAGTACAGCGCTTCCAATGTGCCAGTGATCCAAATGAGTGTGAGCAGTCAAACCCTGCCTGAACAATCACTCAATGACTTTGCTCTCAACTTTGTCCGCATTCAGTTAGCCAATGTGCAGGGGGCACAGGTACCTTTGCCATATGGTGGCAAAGTGCGGCAGATTATGGTCGATATCGACTCTCAGGCACTTTATGCTAAAGGTCTTTCCGCCACAGACGTCGTGAATGCTGTCACAGCACAGAACGTGCTCCTACCCGCAGGCGATGCTAAGATTGGTGCTCGCGATTACTTTGTGCGGAGTAACAACAGCCCGGAGGTCATATCAGCACTCAACGACTTGCCCATTAAGCAAGTCAATGGTGCCACAGTCTACATCCGTGACGTAGCGCAGGTGCGCAATGGCTTTGCGGTGCAAAGCAATATTGTGCGTGAAAACGGGCGTCGCTCTAGCTTACTGACAATCCTCAAAAGTGGCAGCGCTTCCACACTTGCTGTTGTGCAGCGCGTCAAAGACATACTGCCGCAAATCAAAGCCACTTTACCTCCAGAGTTGAATTTAGGGTTTCTCTTCGACCAGTCAATTTTTGTTAAGGCTTCGATCAACGGCGTACTGAGAGAAGGACTGATTGCTGCCTGTCTGACGGCACTGATGATTTTAGTCTTCTTAGGGAGTTGGCGCAGCACGTTGATTGTGGCAGTCTCAATTCCCCTTTCGATCCTGGTGTCAATCATCTTGTTGAGTTTCATGAATCAGACGCTCAACATTATGACTTTGGGTGGTCTCTCCCTCGCTGTCGGGATTTTAGTAGATGATGCCACGGTTGAAATTGAGAATATCCATCGCAATCTGGGACAAGGCAAGCCGATTAAGCGGGCAATCCTGGATGGGGCACAGCAAATTGCCACTCCCGCATTTGTGGCAACATCGGCTATCTGTATTGTATTCACGTCAGTTGTGTTTTTGAGTGGGGTTGCCAAGTACCTGTTCACACCCCTGGCACTGGCAGTGGTGTTTGCGGTATTCGCCTCATATTTGCTCTCACGCACCGTGGTGCCGACGATGGCACACTATCTCCTGCGGCATGAGGTGGACTTGTATGTTGCAGCGCATCATGAAGAGAGTCTTCGCGATCACAGTGGTGATAGTCACGGCAATGGTAGTGCGAATGACCACCAGAGCCACACTCGGTCAACCCAACCTGTTAAGAAAGACTGGATCTGGCGGCAGCACGAAAAGTTCAATAGACAGTTTGAAAGATTTCGCTCTTGGTATCGCAATATCCTTGCATCAGCCTTACATCACCGCCGGATAGTCTTTGTGCTATTTGGGGCGTTTTGGGTGAGTGCACTAGTCATGCTACCATTCGTCGGTCAAGACTTTTTCCCCCAGATTGATGGGGGTCAGTTTGTCCTGCATGTCAGAGCTTTGCCTGGGACTCGCATTGAAGAGACAGAAAGGGTCTTTGCCCAGGTGGAAAATGTCATTCGCGCCTCTATTCCGGCAGAAGAGATTACCCAGATTCTCGATAACATTGGCTTACCCAGCAGCGGCATTAATCTGGCTTACGGCAACACGTCCACGATTGGTCCTGCCGATGGTGATATTCTCGTCTCCCTGAAAGAATCTGGTAAGACTTTTTCCTACGTGAAGCTGCTGCGCCAGAAATTGAAGGCTCTATTTCCCGACTACATATTCTATTTTGCTCCGGCGGATATCGTCACTCAAATCCTCAACTTTGGTCTACCAGCTGCGGTTGACATTCAAGTCTCAGGTCCACTCAAGAATGCTGCCGCCAACAACAAAATTGCTCTGGCAATTGCTGGTCGTGTGGCTCGCGTACCCGGTGCTGTGGATGTCCACGTGCATCAAGTCACTGATGCTCCGGCGTTGCAAATCGATGTGGACCGCACCAAGGCGAATGAAGTGGGCCTCACCCAAAGCAATGTGGCAAACAGTGTCCTGACTTCCTTAAGTTCCAGCGGCCAGGGCACGTTGAACTACTGGCTCGACCCGACAAATGGAGTCTCCTACCTCATTGCCGTGCAAGTTCCTCAGTACAAGCTGGATTCAATTGATGCCATCGGTAACCTACCAATTACCACAAGCCAGAGTTCATCGTCATCGAATAGCCAGACATCGACTGCTAGTAGTCAGACAACAACTAACACCAGTCAGAATCCACCGCAACTGTTGAGCAACCTGGGAACAGTGAGCCAGAGCACCATGCCCGAAGTGGTCAATCACTATAATATTCAACCCGTCTACGATATCTACGCTAATACCCAAGACCGCGACCTGGGAGGGGTCTCACGTGATATCAATCGGATTGTGGCGGAATATAAGCGCCAGTTGCCCCGTGGCAGTAAAATCACTGTGCGCGGTCAAGTGCAAACCATGAACTCCTCGTTCGTAGGTCTGGGCTTTGGGTTGGTCTTTGCCATTGTGCTAGTTTACTGCCTGATGGTGGTCAACTTCCAAAGCTGGTTGGACCCCCTGATTATCATGATGGCTCTACCTAGCGCTTTGGCGGGAATTGTCTGGATGCTGTTTATCTCCCAAACTACCTTTAGCGTCCCGTCGTTAACAGGTTCAATTATCTGTATTGGGGTGGCAACATCAAATAGTATTCTGCTGATTACCTTTGCTAACGAACAGCGTCTGGAAGGGGAAAATGCATATAGTGCTGCTCTTGCCGCGGGCTACACCAGGCTGCGCCCAGTTTTAATGACAGCCCTAGCCATGATTATTGGTATGGTGCCCATGTCTTTGGGCCTGGGAGAAGGTGGTTCGCAGAACGCGCC
>JAFASY010000177.1 GCA_019244235.1 Chroococcidiopsidaceae cyanobacterium CP_BM_ER_R8_30 | reverse complement strand
ATTTAATGGAGACGCTGGAAGCACCTCCAGATATTCCCCCAATTCTGGAAACGACAAGGCGCTGGGCTTGGGCAGATCCTGATGGTGAGTTACGTCGCATCCATATCCAAGAACGACCCGACGTAACTTGTCAAGTCTTGATCTTGCGACGATTGCCTCCAGAAATCCAGTGGGAGAAATTATCTACTGAGTTTGGTTTAGCAGTACCAACTTTGAGCAGTTTTTATCAGCGACAGTGCCTTCCTCGTTTACGAGAGTTTGGCAAATCTCAAGGATATCTGTAAAGGGAATAACTCCCTTAAGAGGCAACCTGAGAGGCAGTACGACGTCGCCTTCTGCCATCCATAGTTTTAATTGGTTCGTCTGGCGTTTGCAACAACAGGGTGACTGATGGCTGACGCTGTAGTTCACGCCGTAGCGATCGCTGTAGTTCTCGCTCTAGCTGAACTCTGAGTCCAGCCCAATCTACTTCCACGCTTTCGCCATTAAAAGCTTGGGCAAAATTGCTAAAGCGCTCACCTAAAACAACTTCAATTCGCTCTTGAACCCACTTTTGCAGCAGCGAATGCTCTATTGTTGTGACTACGCCCTGCAAGTGAATTTCCGGCTTAGCCAGCAGCTTACCCTGCCAGTCTACTGCTGCTGCTACTATCACAATACCTTCTTCTGCTAGGTGCTGCCGCTCTTTAAGAACCTGACCGCTCACCATGCCAGAACCAGAACCGTCCACCAGTTCAATGCCAGAGGGAACTTTACCAGCAACACTGATAGCTGCGTCTGACACCTCAACCACATCACCATTCTGAATAATGACCATATTTTCTGCTGGGATACCCATACTCTGGGCTGTCTGGGCATGTTTGATCAGCATTCGATGCTCTCCATGCACTGGCAGGAAGAACTTGGGACGAGTGAGGGCAATCATCAGCTTCTGATCTTCCTGGCAACCATGACCAGATACATGGATTCCCTGCTCCCGACCATAGACGACCTTAGCCCCCTGCATCATCAACCGATCGATAGTGTTGACTACAGCAATTGTATTGCCTGGAATCGGGTTAGCTGAGAATACAACTGTATCTCCCTGACGGATCTTGAGATGAGGATGTTCACCCCTAGAAATTCGCGTCATTGCTGACATCGGTTCTCCTTGAGAACCAGTTGTGAGAATCAAGACATTCTCATCTGGTAAGTTGCGAATCGCCTGCAAAGGCTGTAGGAGATCATCTTCACACTTGATATAGCCAAGATTGCGGGCGTGAGCAATTACGTTGAGCATCGAGCGCCCTACCACTGAGACGACACGCTTGTGCTTCTTTGCCAGCTCCAGAATCATGTTAATCCGATGCACTGAAGAAGCAAAGGTCGTGACAAACAGCCGTCCTTGAGCTTGACTGAATACCCTATCAAGATTAGGATAAACCGAACGTTCAGAAGGCGTATGTCCTGGCGCTTCTGAGTTAGTCGAATCGCTAATCAGGCAAAGTACACCCTTTTCGCCGTGTTCCGCCAGCCTTTGCACATCGAAGAATTCGCCATCCACTGGCGTAAAATCAAACTTAAAATCACCTGTATGGATAACCACCCCAGCTGGGGTATGTAGTGCCACGGTGAAGCTGTCAGCAATTGAGTGAGTGTTGCGGATATATTCTACAAGAAATGCCTTGCCAATCCGCACCAGGTCACGAGGACGAACGGTTCTCAGTTCCGTGCGATCGCGCACTCCCGCCTCTTCCAATTTGCCTTCTAACATCGCCATTGCCAGCCTAGGACCGTAGATGACTGGAATCTCAAACTGCTTTAGGTGAAACGGGATGCCACCGATATGGTCTTCATGCCCGTGGGTAACAATCATACCCTTGATCTTATGGCGATTCTCTCGCAGGTAAGTCATGTCAGGCAGAACAATATTGACTCCGTGCATCCCGTCAGTAGGAAAAGCTAGACCTGCATCTAAGAGGACTATTTCATCTTCATACTCGAAAACACAGGTGTTTTTGCCAATCTCATGAAGTCCACCTAGAGGAATAATTTTGAGAGTAGGTAAGGATTCTTTTTTACTCATTTGTCTCCTTGAATAGTTTCTACTACAACAAACGTTCTAAAAAAAAGTCAAATTGACAATGGTTCAGGCTTAACGCTGAATCTCAATCAGATGTTTATTTAAAGATTGCCTTTACAAGAGATTTATCGCGCAATTTTGGATTGTCGGTATTAAATTAACCACACCTGTAAATCTAAAGGGTTGAACAGATAATGGGGCTTCCTTTATAGATGCTTTAATCCAGCTAAAACCAAAATTTTTATTTGTCCTAAATTATAGCCAGCTCTGCCAGCACCAGCTTTATGGTTTGACTTACTGACTCTGAAGCTTCCTGAAGGGGTAGACGAGTAGAGCCAACCTCCCAGCCTTTAAGTTTGAGGGCAGTTTTAATTGGGATTGGATTTGTACTAGCAGACAACAAAGCTTTGAACAACGGGAAGAGCTGGAGGTGAATCTGAGTAGCAATATGCATTTCACCTGTTGTAAATGCTTGAATCATCTGTTGGATTTTTGTTCCCACCAGGTGACTTGCCACACTAACTACGCCCGTACCACCCACAGCCAGTAGCGGCAG
Organism: Chroococcidiopsidaceae cyanobacterium CP_BM_ER_R8_30; assembly: GCA_019244235.1. Classification (GTDB taxonomy): domain Bacteria; phylum Cyanobacteriota; class Cyanobacteriia; order Cyanobacteriales; family Chroococcidiopsidaceae; genus JAFAVL01. The sequence goes on along the minus strand of JAFASY010000177.1, from coordinate 19,144 downwards.
CGTGAGAGAGTCATCTCCAGAGTAGATATGGAATTCCTTTGGAGTTAGACGGCGTATTTCACTTGCCTGATCTAAATTACCACTTCCTTCCTTAATTCCCACAATATTACTAATTTCAGCTAAACGAGCAACGGTTTCTGGCAGAAGGTTCAGCCCAGTACGACCAGGAATGTTATACAACACAACGGGCAAATCGGGGCAGGCATGTGCCACTGCTTTAAAGTGCTCGTAGAGCCCTGATTGAGGCGGTTTATTATAGTAAGGAACGACTTGCAGCGATCCGTCCAGTCCTAGTTTAGCTGCTTTCTGGGTAGCTGCGATCGCCTCCTTCGTCGAATTTGAGCCTGTCCCAGCAATCACTTTAGCTTTTGATCCCACTGCTTTGCGCACTACCCGGAATAACTCATACTGCTCTTCCCAGGTTAGGGTTGGTGATTCACCAGTTGTCCCACATACAACTAGAGTGTCCGTCCCCTGCTCTACTAAGTGAACTGCCAACTTCTCTGCCAGTGCAAAACTGACACTTCCATCTTCCTGAAACGGCGTTACCATAGCCGTTAAAACCCGTCCAAAATCCACTACCCTCATTCTTCCTTTGCACAACTTTTGAGCGGTTTTTAGCTAGAAACAGCCATATTAGCTGGCTGAAGCAGGTTTTTTGCTGCTAGCAACTCCGCGATCTGTACCGCATTCAATGCCGCTCCTTTACGGATCTGATCTCCACACAGCCATATCTCCAACCCACAGGGATGAGAAATGTCTTGACGGATTCTGCCCACCAAAACTTCATCCTGACCCGTAGCCTCAATTGGCATAGGGAAGTGATTTGCAATCTGGTCCTCCACTAGTTTGATACCAGGAGCAGACTTGAGAATCTCCTTTGCTGCCTCCACAGTTAGAGGTGTCTCAAACTCTAAGTTAATTGCTTCTGAATGCGCTCTGAGGACGGGAACCCGAACACAAGTTGCCGTAATTCTCAGATCTGCTGCACCAAAAATTTTACGCGTCTCATTAACCATTTTCATTTCTTCCTCACAATACCCTAGGTGGTTTAATGGAGAATTGTGGGGAAACAGATTAAATGCCAAAGGGTAAGGAAAAACTTCCGTTTCTGGCCGTCTTCCTTGCAGAATAGCATGTGCTTGGGTCTTAACTTCCTCCATTGCCCTCGCACCTGCTCCACTGGCTGACTGGTAGGTCGCTGCGACAATCCGTTTAACCACTCCGACTTGATGTAGAGGCCAAACTGCTATCGCCATCAATATTGTAGTGCAGTTGGGATTAGCAATAATGCCTCGGTGGTTATTGAGCGCTTCTGGATTCACCTCTGGCACGACCAAAGGGACTTGAGCTTCAAGGCGAAAGGCACTGGAATTATCTATGACTACTGCACCAGCCTCTACAGCAACCGGAGCCCAAGTCTTGGATGTGGAACTCCCTGCTGAAGCTAGAACCAAGTCTACATTAGTAAACGAGCAATCACTCACTGGCTCTACTGGCAATCTTTCACCCTGAAAAGGCATCGTTCGTCCTGCACTCCGGGGCGATGCCAAAAGCTTTAGATCTTTCAGAGGGAAACTGCGATTTTGCAGCAATTCCAAGAGTTCTACACCAACAGCGCCTGTCGCTCCCAAGATAGCGACACGATAAGATTTCTGCAAGATTTACCTCCTCCAACTTTGTAAAATTATTAATTTTTTATAATCAAAATTCAAATCATTAACAACAGTACATAATATTATTCGACGAAATGCAACTTTAATAATCAGACTCAATATCGCAATCATTGTTAATAATTATTTATCAAGACTTGATTGAGAGTAGATTTATGGTACGCTATTGCTTTTCTATACTTAAAACCCAAGATCAACAAACAATAGATAAGAATTTCTTCTGTGTTCGTAAGCTGGCAACGGAATTTGACCGTAGAACTAGAATATCACGGGAGGAGCACTCTCCACATAGCTGGTACAGCATGTAACATTGGGAGAAAGGGCCAACAGTACATTATCTTGCAGAGGTGGCGTACGGTTGGTTGCCCTTTAAGGGTCAAAAAGTCGATTGTCCGCAACAAATCAAAGTACTCATGAAAGTTACCCAGGAGAAGCTTCCCGCCAGTCAGATTGGTTTGGAAATTGAGATTCCGCCCGAAACGTCCAAGCAGGCATACGAGCAGGTTATTCAAAACTTTGCCCGCTCGACTAACATTCCTGGGTTTCGCAAAGGCAAGGTACCTCGCCAGATTTTGCTTCAGAGACTTGGAACTTTAAGGCTCAAAGCAGCAGCACTAGAAGAACTGATTCAAGACAGTATTCAGCAAGCTCTTAAACAAGAATCAATAGCAGCGATTGGCCAACCCCAGTTGACTTCCTCATTCGAGGACTTGGTGAGTCAGTATGAGCCAGGGAGGAACTTGACATTTTCAGCATCTGTAGATGTCCAGCCAGAAGTTCATCTTGCCAAGTACAGTGGATTGCACGTCCAATCGGAGGAAGTTAAGTATGACCCTGACAAAGTCGAGAAAGTCTTGGCAGAGAACCAGGCAGAAATGGCGACGCTGATCCCAGTGGAAGGACGGCAAGCAAAGCTTGGCGATGTTGCTGTAGTAGATTTCCAAGGGTCTTTGGTAAACCCTGAAGATAAGGAATCAGAGGCTCAAGCACCAGAAATTCCTGGTGGTAGTGCGAAGGATTTTCAGGTGGAGCTGCGGGAAGGGCAATTTATCGAAGGATTTGTGGATGGCATTATTGGGATGAATCTTGGGGAAACAAAAGATATCTCTGTCAAGTTCCCCGAAGACTATCCCCAAAAAGATATTGCTGGTCATGATGCCAGTTTCACAGTGACGCTCAAGGAGCTGAAGGAAAAAGAGCTGCCGGAGCTTGATGACGACTTTGCGCAAGAAGTGAGCGAATTTGAAACGCTGGCAGAGTTGCGCTCCTCTCTAGAGTCTCGGTTTCAGGCTGAGGCAGAGCGTCAAACTAAAACGAATGTGGAGCAGGCGCTTGTAGATGAACTCCTAAAGCACCTAGAGGTCGAATTGCCAGAAACCATGATTGCCCAAGAGGTCGACAATCTGTTAACCCAAACAGCAATTCAGTTGAGTCGGCAGGGAATTGATGTCAAAAAACTCTTCACCCAGGAGAACATCTCGCAGTTGAGAGAGCGCTCGCGCCCAGAGGCGGTTGAACAACTCAAGCGATCACTGGCAATCCAGGAAGTCGCTAAGCTTGAATCACTCCAGGCTGAACCAGCAGCAGTTGAGGCTCGGATTCAAGAGTTGAAGTCACAATACGCAGGTAAAGATATCGACTTAGAGCGACTGCAGGAGATAGTTGAAGAGGAACTCACGACAGAAAAAACCATGAGTTGGTTAGAAGAACACGCTACTGTTGAACTCGTTCCCGCTGGCTCACTGGAGAAGAGAGCAGGGGAGGCAGGGGAGGCAGAGGAGGACACAGAAGCAGCGCTAAGTCCGGCAGAAGAGGAAGTAAAAGCAGTACAGGCAGAGGTGGTAGAGGAAGCAAAAGAGGATGGTGAATAATAACCAATAGTTTTTACTTATCAATCTCCCCCAGCTCCCCCTGCCTCCCCAGCTCCCCCAGCTCTCCTCATGGGGCATAATAGTGGTAGATAGAGGAACCACGCATATGGTTGTATCCCGCTCTCTGAACCATCCAGTTTTTAGTTTTCGTCATCTAGAGATCAACTCTCTTGGTCCTAGTAATATTGTTCCCATGGTTGTAGAACAATCTGGTGTAGGGGAACGAGCGTTTGATATTTACTCTCGTTTACTGCGAGAACGTATCGTGTTCTTGGGGACTCAGGTGGATGACGCTGTTGCCGACTCGATTGTTGCTCAGCTACTGTTTCTTGATGCCGAAGATCCAGAAAAGGATATCCAACTGTACATCAACTCTCCAGGTGGATCGGTAACCGCAGGTATGGCGATATATGACACAATGCAGCAAATTCGCCCTGATGTTGTTACTATTTGTTTTGGACTAGCTGCAAGCATGGGGGCGTTTTTGTTAGCAGGCGGGGCTGCGGGTAAGCGGATGTCTCTACCCAGTGCCAGGATCATGATCCATCAACCGCTGGGCGGTGCTCAAGGACAGGCTGTTGATATCGAAATTCAAGCTAAGGAAATTCTTTATCATAAGCGTAGGTTGAACGAGCTATTAGCTCATCATACAGGTCAACCTTTTGAGAGAATTGAAGCTGACACCGAACGGGACTTTTTTATGTCAGCAGTCGAGGCTAAGAACTACGGTCTGATCGATCAGGTTATTTCTAGGCAGAATCTCCCTAAAGCGGGCGAAACAGTTACCACACTGAACTAAGAGGTTGGCATGTCTAAGTACGACTCCCATTTAAAATGTTCGTTCTGCGGCAAGTCCCAAGAGCAAGTACGCAAGTTGATTGCCGGTCCGGGAGTCTATATCTGCGACGAATGCGTTGACTTGTGTAACGAAATTTTGGATGAGGAGCTATTAGACACGAATGCCGCAGCGCCCCAAGCAGCGCCTCGCTCAGAGACTCCAAAGCGGCGTCCCCGCTCTGGGGGTCTCTCTTTGAGTCAAATGCCAAAACCGCAGGAAATTAAAAAGCACTTGGACGAGTACGTCATTGGACAAGATGAGGCTAAAAAGGTCCTCTCAGTTGCGGTTTATAACCACTACAAACGTCTAAGTCTAGTGCAAGCTAAAAGTGGCAAGGCTAGTTCAGATGATTCAGTAGAGCTACAAAAATCTAACATACTCCTCATTGGTCCTACTGGTTGTGGAAAGACGCTTTTAGCACAGACTCTAGCAAAGATCCTAGAAGTTCCGTTTGCTGTGGCAGATGCAACAACCCTTACTGAAGCAGGATATGTAGGTGAAGATGTTGAAAACATATTGTTGCGCTTAATACAGGTAGCAGATCTAGATGTTGAGGAAGCACAAAGGGGCATCATCTACATAGATGAGATTGATAAGATTGCCCGCAAGAGTGAAAACCCTTCAATTACGAGAGATGTTTCTGGAGAAGGTGTACAGCAAGCTCTGCTAAAAATGCTGGAAGGCACAGTAGCTAACGTACCACCTCAGGGTGGTCGTAAGCACCCATACCAGGACTGCATTCAGATTGATACGAGTAATATCTTATTCATTTGTGGTGGTGCGTTTGTTGGTCTAGAGAAGGTTGTTGAGCAAAGGATTGGAAAAAAGGCAATCGGCTTTATTCAACCTGGTGATGGGCAGTCTAAGGAAAAACGCAACGCAGATATTTTGAGGCATTTGGAACCGGAGGATCTGGTTAGGTTTGGCATGATCCCAGAGTTCATTGGTCGCGTGCCGATGGTGGCAGTGGTAGATCCACTGGATGAGGAAGCGCTAATAGCGATTTTGACTGAGCCGCGGAGCGCGTTGGTGAAGCAATATCAGAAGCTGCTGAATATGGATAATGTGCAGCTAGAGTTCAAGCCAGATGCGCTGCGAGCGATCGCTAAAGAGGCATACAGACGTAAGACAGGAGCTAGAGCTCTACGGGGGATCGTGGAAGAGCTGATGCTAGAGGTTATGTATGAGTTACCATCCCGCAAGGATGTTGTTCATTGTACAGTAACGCGGGAAATGGTAGAGAAACGCTCGACAGCCGAACTTCTGGTTCATCCCTCCTCACTGCCCAAACCAGAATCTGCCTGAAATGACTAATGCCTTACATTCCGGTTCGTAGCGTTGAGCATTACTACGAGTGGATTAGAACACCAACAAATCCACCTGAGAGAAAGCCAATTATGCTTTTTATCCATGGCTGGGCTGGTTCAGGTCGATACTGGCGCAGCACAGCTGAGGCACTCTCCCAGGAGTTTGATTGTCTCTTGTATGATATGCGAGGGTTTGGACGCTCTGGTGGGACGCCTTTACCAGAGCCAACGACCTTGGCAAGAGAGGATCTGTCGTCACCAGCAAAATCGGCGGCGCTAACTTACGAGTTAGAGGAGTATGCTGAAGACCTAGCCGTACTGCTAGATGCATTAGCTATAGAGCGGGTCAACCTCAATGCCCATTCAATGGGGGCATCTATCGCCACCATATTTTTGAATAAGTGCCCTCAACGAGTACAGAAAGCAATTTTAACCTGTACAGGAATTTTTGAGTATGACGAGCAAGCCTTTGCTGCCTTTCATAAATTTGGTGGTTACGTGGTGAAGTTTCGACCCAAGTGGTTGGGGAAGCTGCCTTTTGTTGATCAGATGTTCATGGCGCGGTTTTTGCGCCGCCCAATCCCAGCAGCGGAACGCCATGCTTTCTTAGAAGATTTCTTGGTTGCTGATTATGCAGCTGCCTTGGGCACCATCTTTACTTCAGTCAGCAAGCAGGCAGCCGAGCTAATGCCGCAGGAATTTGCCAAAATTGCCGTGCCGACGCTGTTAGTTTCTGGAGAGTACGACAAAATTATCCCTGCTACCATGGGACGCCAAGCAGCAGCAACGAATGCCAAAATCGAGTTTGCTCTCATTCCTAACACCGCTCATTTCCCAATGCTGGAAGATCCAACTACCTATCTACAGTATGTGCGCAAGTTCTTGCAGCTAGAAGATATTCCAAGTTCTCGTAGCCTTTGAGCAGTCCACTCCTCCCCTCCTAAAAGGGGTCTCTGTCTAAGTTAGCAGCAAGGTGAGCCGCGATCCACGGTACCAATGAATTCTGATAGGGGATCGACGACTTGATTGGGTTTGGTGGGCAGAGTTGATTCTTGAGCGCGAGAAAGGTGTTGAACATACTGCAGCACCTCGATCAGTTGCTGCTCCGGCAATTGCTCGATCGCGTTGAGAAGGGCTTGTTTAGTGGTCATGATAGTTGCTCAAAGTTGTCTTTTATATATCGTGCTGAAAATTGAGCAAGGGTTGCAGGTCGGTTTCACTTTTAGCTCCCATCAACTTCAATCCGAAGGCAGTCACTGGCAGGAGATCCTATTGTTTGATATTAACCTTGCCCAATTCCTCCTCGTTTTCCATTCGGGGAATCTGCTCTGCACTCAGGACTACAACCTTTCCATCACGCCAGACAGCAATCGATTCCCCTAATCTCCGGTGTCGTTCGAGCGCTTTGGCGATCGCCTCTTGCACTCCCGCGTTGATTTTGCTCGACAGTAGTTGCTGTTTCACATTTATCACTATCTCTCTCCCTCTATTTGAACCCATATCTCCTGCTCATAAATCATTAGGTTTTCACTTTCTTTCTCCTCTTTCAGCTTGAACCTATCAATCTCTATCTAACCTGGTCTTGCTGATCACACAGAACAAGGGCTTGGAGCTTTAATATCAGTTTTTCTAATAGTCAATTAAAGGACTAGATTGACCAGAATACAGTAATATATTTGTACTATAGAAGTTGATTCTATTACCTTTGACAACATAACTAGACTAAGCATGTTGAGAAATGCTTGTGATGACAGCTTGCTAGATCATGTGTTGCTTGATAGTTCTACAGAGTATGAAGAAGCCAGTTATTGGGTGACTACGCTTGTCATCAATGAGAGCCTGAATGGCATAATGTGGCTTGTCAAATACCTTTTTAGATGTTAGCAATTCTTGGCAACCTTTACTTAAAGGAGTTAGTTGATAATCATGCTAAAAAAGAAGGGGATCATAAAAATGAAGCAGAGGCTACGAAGTTTATTTACAAGGTAGTTCTAAAATCTTGAATTTGTAAAGATAGATAGAGAAAAATAGATATGAATCTCGATCTCATAAAGTACCTGACATCAAATACTCCTAACTGGCTGAGTTCAATTTTCCTAATAGCATTATGGATATCGTTAATTCTTCCTACCTTCATAAAGGTCTATGGAACTATACAAGCATCCAAAGCAAAAAAGCAAAAAGAAGAATTGAAAAATAGATATCGAGATATATTTTCTTATCAAGATGAAAACTTTAGAAGTTTTTTAGAAGAACAAGAAGCTGAAGAAAGATTTTATAACGAAACAGGCATACGGTGTAATAAAAATTTAAGAGATGGGTTAAATTGGCTACGTCGAGGAAGCGGTGGCTCTGGGTTTTCTTGGAGGTATCTTCGCACTTCCATAAACTATTTAAGAGAGGAAGATGGACGTTTTGGGGTTAAAGTTCCATGGCTGAGTGTAGTCTTCGAAAAACTTTGGTATGCTTATGCTACTTTCATGTTAGTATCTGCTGGTTTCTTTTGTTTTCTTATCCTTAATTATCATTTTAAATCAAGTCAGCAAAAAGTTCTTGTTTTTTTAATCATCACGATCTTATTTTGTCTAATTTTAGCTTTCTCTTTTGGGACCCTAAATTTTCCTGTAGGGGGAGCCAGAGAAATAGCTAAAGCAGTCAGACGGCGTGATCCTGATAATCCTTTTTTGGAAATTCCGAAACTATTTGATCCTATTTATGGAGGTCAATCCTCTATTATAAAACCGCACTATATAGAACAGCTAAAACGCTTATCAAGCCACTTAAAACACATGAAACGTCCGCCCCGCAAGAATTAACCTTGTTCTAATAAATAAAGATGCCTCAAATTCCTGAGTTTATACTTGACTTTCCACTTAGAAGAGGCATATCCCCTTCCAGAAATGTATCAATCATTAGTTCTAGAACCTCCTGAGCATTCTTGAGGGCTTCTCCATAAGTATCTCCATGAGTAACAGGATGCATTACATCCTGAAAATGAACTACTCCCCGCCGCAAGCTGAGCGGGGAGTTTCCCCGGACAAGCTAGCAGTGAGTCGTTTCTCACGCTTCTTCGCCGCAAGTTGCCGCATACTTCCGCACGCGGTAGAGCTTGCCGACTCTGCGTTTAAAGAGGATTGTTCCAATCCCCTTGCCCAAGTCTCATTGACTTGAGCTGAATTGATATCTCGGTCTTCGATATGACCACAAGCCGGATTAGAGCAAATGTGCATTCTCTCAGCTAAAGTCTTAGGTGTTAATTCCCAACACTTGACACAGCGTTGAGTCGGTTTGAGAGTCCTGGTGGGAGACTCTACATAGAATCCACCAGCCTCCGCTAACTTGTATGCCAACATGCTGCCAATCATCCCAAAACCGACATCCAGTATGGAACGATTAAGTCCTGCCTTCTGTCGTTTCTTGGTCTTCCCTTTACTCGTCATACCTTTGACATTTAACTGCTCTCCAGCAACTAGGCTATGAGCGCTTACTATGCTGCTGGTTGTCTGATGTAGCCAGTTTGAGCGTTGACGGGCTACCTTGCGTTGCAGTTTGGATACTGCATTCCTCTGGCGTTTCCAACGCCTAGAAGCCTTGATTCTCCTGTTACGGTTAGGAGCGCGTTTTCTCCGCAACTTTTTGGATGCCACCCTAACCTTTTTTAGACCCTCTCTAATGAAGTCGGGCTTAGCAATCTTCTCTCTGGTGGATAGAGAAATTGCATCCTTACATCCGAGGTCAATACCGATTACTCCCTCGCCTGCCTGTCTTACTGGTTGACAGTTGACTGTTATGGATGCATACCATTTTCCCTGCTGAAAAACGATGGTGCATGTCGTGGGTGTGCCCCAAGTCCTAGCCTTCCCACGCATAGGAATTGAGCCGAGATTGCTAATCTCCAACCTGCTGTTGTCTCCATTGGTTCTGGCTTTCCAACCAGAAGTACAGGGATAAGTCCATCCCCGATATCGGCGTGATGCTTTGAATTTCGGGTATCCTCCCAGTCCATTAAGAAATTTGTTAAACGCCAGATCAACTCTTTTTAAGGTCGCTTGCAATGCATGAGAACCCAACTGTTTATATTCTGTCCAAACCTCCTTAAATGCTGGGAGACAATTCTGTTGCTCCAGGTAATTAACTTTGTGCCCAAACTTTTGATACTGGGTTTTTCGGTTGTATACAGCCGCGTTGTACAAGGAACAATGCATCTTCCGCCAGTAGTGAAGAGTTTCTTCCTGCTGCCGTGATGGATACAACCTGTAGTTGACGCGACGTGTTGTTATCATGAGAACAATATAGCATCACATATGGCACCATGAAGAGATTTAGTTTAAGACTATCAGAGCAGGAACACAAAGCAATCGTTGGCTACGCGAGTTTCTGGGAAGTGTCGGTAAATGATGCTATTCGTGAGGCGATTAGGTCCTTGGTTGGGAATCCACGCGGCATTGAGCCGCTCGATTCCCTCGCTTTCCTTCCCCATCCCGAAGAGCGCTGAGGATGGGGACTGACGCGATCTCGTTCAGGCAGTAAAACAACAAAACATTGATCTTCATCTGACCACTGAATAACAACTGAATAACAATTGTATATTTCATTCCTCAACTAAGTTTGACCCTTTGCCATGTGTCCTGCCTGCACCTGTTGGACAAACTTTTTTACTTCCTGAAAATATTGTGAACCCGCAACTTCTGCCACGTTGTTATGTCCTGCTCCTGGAACAAGAACCAGTTGTTTCAGTTCGGGTGCGGCAGCAAATAGTTGCTGACTCATAGTGTATGGAACAACAGAATCCGCGGTACCATGAATTAGTAGGATTGGTACCTGTAGCGATTTGATTTTATTTATAGAGTCAAAGCGCTGGTTCAAAAGTAAATTTACAGGAAACATCCAGTACTTACCCTCGTAATCAACCATCTGTCGCATTGAGGTAAAAGCACTCTCCACAATTAATCCGGCAGCGTCTGGATGTTGCAATGCCAAATTAATTGCGATCGCCCCTCCTAAAGAATGACCAAAAACAAAAATCTGGCTAGGTGGAATCAATTTCTCCTTAACTAAGTAATCCCAGGCAACCGATGCATCTTGATAAACCCGTCCTTCTGTCGGAAAACCACCTTCGCTACGTCCGTAGCCCCGATAATCGATAACTAGTACTGAGAAGCCCAGTTGGTTGAACAGATTTGCGTAAGCGACAGCAGCTCCAATATTGCTACCATTACCATGCAGATACAGTAAAACTTTGGCATCCGGTTCAGAGGCAGGAATCCACCAGCAGTACATCTGTTCAACTTTGCCAGAAGAAGCCTTGATAGGCAACCATACCTCTTTATAGTCCAGATGAAACAACTCTGGTGTAGCTGCAATCGCACGACGGTAAGGAAAGAAGATAAAGCGAGTCTGCCAGAGAAAAAGAAACAGACAAACGCCCAAGTAGGCGATCGCCACAAACACCCCAAAACCTATGAGCCACCTCAATACTATCTTCAGCATATTATCCTGTTTCTCCCCCAGCTCTCCCAGCTCCCCCAGCTCCCCCAGCTTCCCCTACCTCCCCCGCTCTCTTTAAAAAGAGGGCACTCGCTGATGCCAGGGAGTCGTTTGCTCATACGCATAAGCAACTTGCAGCAGCCGATCTTCTCGTAGCACATTGCCAATCAATTGCAAGCCAATTGGTAGCCCCTGCTCGTCAAAGCCGCAGGGCAAACTTAAGCCCGGTAAACCAGCCAAATTCACTGGAATAGTCATCAAGTCAGTCAAATACATACTCAACGGATCAGATGTTTTTTCACCTGCCTTGAATGCCGTAGTAGGAGCAGTGGGACAAACTAAGACATCTACCTGCTCAAATGCCCGCTCGAAGTCTTGCTTGATCAAGGTGCGGACCTTTTGCGCCTTCAAATAGTAGGCATCGTAATATCCAGCCGACAGAGTATAAGTGCCCACCATAATTCGGCGTTTGACTTCTGCCCCGAAGCCAGTCGCACGAGTATGTTTGTACATGGACAGCAAATTTTCCGCCTCTGGGGCACGCCAGCCATACTTAACGCCATCATAACGAGCTAAATTAGCCGATGCTTCTGAGGGAGCGATGATGTAGTAGGCAGGTAACCCGTAGCGGAAGCGGGGACAGGAAATCTCTTGAATCTCAGCTCCTAAACTCTGGAGCTGAGCAATGGCTTTGATAACAGCTTGTTCAACAACTGAGTCTAAGCCCTCACCGAAGGTTTCTTGAATCACACCAATTCGTAGCTTGCCATCAGATTTAAGATCTTGTTTCAAGACTTGAGTGTAGTCTGGAATCTTAACGTTGAGGCTGGTAGAGTCTTTAGGATCGTAACCAGCAATGGCACCTAACAAAATTGCGGCATCTTCGACTGTGCGTCCAAACGGTCCAATTTGATCTAAAGAAGAAGCAAAAGCCACCAAACCAAAGCGAGAAACTAGCCCGTAAGTTGGTTTCAGCCCCACTACCCCACAAAAAGATGCGGGTAGACGGATGGAGCCTCCAGTATCAGAACCAAGTGCAACTGTACACTCCTCTGATGCCACGGCTGCAGCCGAACCCCCCGAAGAACCTCCTGGCACTCGCGACAAATCCCAAGGATTTGCCGTAGCTTGATAAGCCGAGGTTTCCGTAGAACTGCCCATTGCAAACTCATCTAGATTCGTTTTACCCACCATCACCGCCCCAGCTTCAGCCAGTTTTTGCGTCACAGTTGATGAATAGGGTGGGACAAAATCTTCTAGCATCCGGGAGGCGCAAGTTGTGCGAATTCCTTGAGTACACATATTGTCTTTGATGCCAATGGGAATTCCCGCTAGCAATCCAATTTCTGAACCATCTGCGATTTGAGCATCCACTGCCCTTGCCTGTGACAATGCCTGATCTGCTGTCACACACAAAAAACTGTGCAATTTTGGCTCTAGTGCCTGGATACGGTCTAATGCCTCCTGAGTAATTTCAACGGCAGAGCGTTCTTTGCTAACCAGTTGGTGGTGTAACTCGCGAATGGATGCCATTTTTTTGAACCTCGTATTTGACTCACAGTCTTTGAGTTTAGCCAAAATACAGGACACGCGCTGACTATCGGGAATTGAAGGGCTTCCTTTTTAAAAGTTCCTGAGACTACTTTTTTTGTCCTAAAGGCGTCTTTGGCTCTAGCAAAGCGTTGAAGAAGTAAAGCTGCCCGCAAGATTGCTGCCCTTGACTAGAACAGACAGATTCTATAGAAACATCAGTCACATTACTAACATTCAATGACAAAGACGTTGCCTGACCAGGAGAAACGATTTTAGAAACAGTCCGCTGTCCATTTAAATAAACATTAACAGCTATTGAAGGACTGCTGCTGTCACTGTCACTCATGCCAAATCCCAGCCGTAGGGTTTGAAACATTGGTAGAGAATTATCCGGTACAATTTTACAGGTGACTGAAGCTGAGCCATTAACAGGATACAAATAAAATAAACTTTTGTAGATTTCCCTACCTATGGAGATAGTATCTGTTCTTCGATATAAGCTTCCAGAGGGAATAGTAACACAAGTATTGTGCAGTAAAGGAACGGGACGCTTTGCCGCTTGAACTATCTGTGCGGCTAGAGTGGTCATGACAAAGGACAGAATTCCCAGAGCAATTGCTCGACTGATGAACTGAGTTTTCGGCATAGTTAGGCACGCAAAAAGTCAGAGATAGGTGAAAAGTTTGGATGGTTGCCTAAAAAAAGGTAGGATTGAACGCACGCCTACAAGCCAGATTATGCCTATATCCGACTCCCTTGTCACGGTGGAAATTACTGAGTATCAGCACAGTTTAAGCATTAATCGACCAGCATCTGGGCTATCTTTACAAGGTCGAGTCCGGGTTCCGGGAGATAAATCGATCTCCCATCGGGCTTTGATGCTGGGCGCGATCGCCCAAGGTGAAACCCAGATTCAAGGACTGCTCCTAGGAGAAGATCCTCGCAGCACTGCTAGCTGTTTTCGGGCAATGGGTGCAGAAATTTCAGAATTGAATACAGAACTGGTGCGGGTGCAAGGGATTGGTCTGGGAAAGCTCAAAGAGCCAGTTGACATGTTGAATGCTGGGAACTCTGGCACTACAATGCGGTTAATGCTAGGGCTTTTAGCCTCGCATCCAGACCGCTTGTTTGTTATGACAGGTGACAGTTCCTTGCGCTCGCGCCCCATGTCCCGTGTTGTCAAACCTCTACAACAAATGGGTGCCCAGATATGGGGACGCCAAGGCGGGTCGCTAGCACCACTGGCGATTCAAGGACAGATATTAAAACCCATCCACTATCACTCCCCAATTGCCTCAGCTCAAGTCAAGTCCTGTATCCTGCTAGCAGCGCTGATGGCTGAAGGACAAACGACTGTCACTGAACCTGCACTCTCGCGTGACCATAGCGAACGAATGCTTAAGGCATTTGGAGCAGAACTGAGCTTAGAGCCTGAAACGCACAGCGTTACTATTACTGGTCCGGCTCAGCTTTCTGGGCAAAAGGTGGTTGTACCTGGGGATATCAGCTCAGCTGCTTTCTGGTTAGTCGCCGGGGCAATTGTACCAGGTTCAGAGCTACTGATTGAAAACGTGGGCATCAATCCAACTCGCACTGGCGTTCTACAAGCCTTATCGATGATGGGAGCAGATATCCAACTCGAAAATCAACGAGATGTCACTGGTGAATCTGTGGCTGATTTGCGCGTACGTTCTGGTTCGCTCAAGGGTTGCACCATTGCTGGAGACTTGATCCCTCAATTAATCGATGAGATTCCAATTCTGGCAGTAGCGGCTGTTTTTGCTCAAGGCAAGACGGTGATTCGCGATGCGGCTGAGCTGCGAGTGAAAGAGAGCGATCGCATCACTGTTATGGCAACCCAGTTAAATCGCTTGGGAGCTAGGGTGACAGAGTTATCTGATGGTCTAGAAATTACTGGCGGTATGCCCCTCTGTGGTACTGATGTTGATAGCCATGCAGATCATCGGATTGCAATGAGTCTAGCGATCGCTGCTCTAAACGCCACTGGCACTACCACTATCCATGGAGCCGAAGCTGCTGCCATCTCCTATCCAGACTTTATTGCCACTCTACAGCGAGTCTGCGGCTAGGATATAGTTACCTTGATTCATCTTTCCACTACGAGGTCTTGCTACTGCTTGCCATCACGGTGGAGAATCTTAGCTTGAAGTGTTAATTCTGATGTTTGACAAAAATAATCGCCAACATAATACTGACAACTGGTGGGTTGAAGGTCTTAAAACAATCGTTATCAGCTTACTTTTGGCCTTTGGCATTCGTACCTTTGTTGCAGAGGCACGTTATATTCCTTCCGGCTCAATGGAGCCGACGCTCCAGATTAATGACCGCCTGATTATAGATAAGATCAGCTATGATTTCGAAAACCCCCATATAGGTGACATTGTCGTCTTTAACCCCACAACAACCCTCCGCAATGAAGGCTTCCATGATGCCTTTATCAAGCGCATCATTGGATTGCCTGGAGACACAGTTGAGGTCAAGGGTGGACAAGTGTACGTTGATGGTTGCCCTCTAAAAGAACCATACATTGCAGCAAAACCCGACTACCGCTTTGGTCCAGTGACTGTCCCTCCTGATTCTTATCTGGTTCTAGGAGATAATCGGAACAATAGTTATGACAGCCATTACTGGGGCTTTGTCCCTCGTCATGACATCATTGGTCGAGCAATCATCCGTTTCTGGCCTCTGAATCGGGTTGGTGAGCTAAATCGACATCCAGTTTTTATGTGTTCCCATCCACCAAAGCAATAATTCTGTTATAGCTATCCATTATTAAATGACTCATATCCCCAATGCCTAATCGGAATGAACGACCGCCAAGATACGAACTTGTCTGGTCTGATACTCTCAAGTTCGCTGGCATGAGCTTATTTCTAGCTCTGGGGATTCGCACTTTTGCCGCAGGAGCCTATTTTATTCCCTCAGGCTCAATGAAGCCAACAATCCAAATTGACGACCGCTTGATAGTCAATAAGCTCAGTTATGACTTTGTCAATCCACAGCGAGGCGACATTGTAGTCTTCAACCCACCTGATGCTGTCCTCAAGGAAGAAAAAGTAAACTCCGATCCCTTTATTAAACGAGTTATCGGATTGCCTGGAGACAAGGTTGAAGTCAAGAACGGACATGTGTATGTCAACGATTGTCTGTTACAAGAGAGCTACATTGCCGCTAAACCAGATTACGCTTATGGTCCGGTAAGGATACCAATTGATTCTTACCTAATGTTGGGAGACAATCGGAATAATAGCTACGATGGTCACTACTGGGGTTTTATTCCTCGCGATCGCATCATTGGCAAAGCAATCTACCGTTTTTGGCCTCTAGATCGGATGGGACAACTGACTCAACGTCCGATTTATGTTTGTTCCCAATTCAGGCATGGTTAGCTAGTTAGCTCTCCCCCTTAATATTCTTTTACATCTGTTATACTATATAAAGCGTAGTCGTTACGAGTTCGTTTAATACTATGACAGATCAAAATAATGTTGAGAACCTAGTCATTATTGGCTCTGGTCCCGCCGGGTACACGGCTGCAATCTACGCGGCGCGGGCTAACCTAAAACCTGTTGTATTTGAAGGCTTTCAAGCTGGGGGGTTACCTGGCGGACAACTTATGACCACAACTGAGGTTGAGAACTTTCCTGGCTTTCCGCAGGGGATCACTGGACCAGAGTTGATGGATAAAATGAAGGCTCAGGCAGAGCGCTGGGGAGCGGAGCTATATACCGAGGATGTGATCGAGGTTGATCTGAGCCAGCGTCCTTTCCTTATCCGTTCTGAGGAACGGGAAGTGAAAGCCAATAGCATTGTCATTGCAACTGGGGCTACAGCAAAACGACTAGGTCTCCCTGGTGAGCCTCAGTTTTGGAGTCGGGGTATTTCTGCCTGTGCGATTTGTGATGGTGCTACTCCCATCTTCCACAGAGCACCATTAGCCGTAGTTGGCGGGGGTGACTCGGCAGCGGAAGAATCGATTTACCTCACCAAGTACGGCTCTGAGGTAAACATGCTGGTGCGAGGGGAGAAGATGCGGGCAAGTAAAGCTATGCAAGACCGCGTTTTAAATAACCCCAAGATTAAGGTTCACTGGAATACAGAACCTGTCGATATCTTTGGTAACGATCAGCACATGGAAGGGGTGAAAATCCGTAATACCAAGACTGGTGAAGACGGCGAGCTGCATGTCAAGGGTCTATTTTATGCCATTGGGCATTCGCCAAATACCTCTCTGTTTAAGGGGCAATTAGAACTAGATGATGTAGGATACATTGTCACCAAGCCTAACTCTGTTGAAACCAGTCTTGAGGGCGTTTACGCTGCTGGGGATGTACAGGATCATGAATATCGTCAAGCCATCACTGCTGCTGGTACTGGCTGTATGGCAGCGATGTTGGCAGAGCGGTGGTTATCGGTGCAGGGTTTAATCCAGGAATTCCATCAAGCGGCTGAAACTCCAAATAACGAACTAGAGCAGGAGCCAGCCCAAGAGCAAGCAGAAGCCGAGTTTGATCTGAATGCAACTCGCCACATGGGTGGATATGCACTGCGGAAGCTGTTCCATGAAAGCGATCGCCCCCTTTTAGTCAAGTATGTTGCTCCAGGGTGCGGTCCCTGTCATACCCTCAAACCGATTTTGGATAAGGTAGTGGATGAGTTTGACGGCAAAATTCACTTTGTTGAGATTGATATCCAAAAAGATCCAGAAATTGCCGAACAAGGTCATGTATCTGGCACACCTACTGTTCAGTTCTTCAAAAACCAAGAACTGTTGACCGAACTCAAAGGCGTCAAGCCCAAGAGCCAATATCGGGAGTTGATTGAAAGCAATCTTTAGACAAGTACCTAGAACGGGGTGTGAGCTTACTATCTAGCCCGACACCCCGCTCTTAGTCACTCCCGACTCCACAGTGCTAGTCCACCACCCCGACCGCGAGCAGCAATAAAGTCCTGAGTGACTAAAAAGAAAGCAAAAAAGGGAAGTTTGGCAATTGATTGTTGGGCAAAATCCTTTACCTTGGCTTTGCCACCTCGAAAACCTCCATTATAAATAGTCTGACCGAGTAGACAGAGTCGCATTTGGACAAAGTCGAACGCCAGCAGGTTTTTCTTCCCTAAATACTGAGCTGGACCAGTCAAGCGAAATAATATTGGACCGCATTGAATCTGATTGCCAATCTCACCATTGCCCATGCCTACCTCTGTTAGTGATGGGCGATAGAAGGAAATCTGAGCTGCAGCCACCTGCGGCACATAAAAGCCGTTACCTAGAACAATGCCGCCACGATGACGGGCTTTGCGAGTACCAGTGGCAAAGCAGAGCCGCCAACTCCCCAGCAGGGAATCAAAAGGATAAGTCAGCCGTTGCTGTTTGGCTGCTTTTTCGGCTTGTAGGAGTGCAGCGACTACTACCTTGGCAGAGGGGCGGCGTTCGTGTGTCTGACCTCGAAAGCTGGCTGTTGCCATTGCTAGAGTTGCAATGTAATCGGATGAGACAGTAGTCTCCTGCATACTCACTTTTATTAACCTCCAACCCCAAACATAGAGTTTGCATAAAACTAGCCCACTACTACTATAAGTCTTAGCCACGATTGCAAAGAGCTTTTACCAGGAGCGATATACTATTAAGATAGGCAAAATTTAAAGATTATCTCTCCTGATTGGAGGCCAACAAAATGTTGCTGAAGGCTCGCTTTAAAGATGTCAAAATCAGTACTAAATTTAATTTACTTTTAATTCTAGCTTTTATTATTAGTATTTTGCTAAGTGGTATTGCTCTATCGAGCGCACTTGAACAGAGAGCGCAAGATGAGGTGACCTCTCAAGCCATGCTGCTTATACAAACCATGAATTCTTTAAGGAACTATACTCAGAATCGCGTATTTCCTCTCCTAGAACACAGATTGGAAACTGAATCTGCCTTTATTCCAGAAGCTATGCCAACTTACTCCCTTAGGGAGGTATCTGAGAATCTTCGTCAAGATGAAGAATATAAAAAATTTCTCTATAAGGATGCAACTCTTAACCCCACTAATTTACGAGATAGAGCAGATAGTTTTGAAATTGACTTGATAAATAAACTTCGCAAAGAACCAGAGACGAAAGAACTTTCTGGCTTTCACAGCCTACCCGAAGGAGAAGTCTTCTACGTTGCCAAACCCCTAGTAATCAGGGACCAAAGTTGTCTGCAATGTCACTCAACTCCCAAAGCGGCTCCTAAAAGTTTGCTCTCCACATACGGTTCAGAACATGGGTTTGGCTGGAAGCTGAATGAAGTTGTTACCGCTCAGGTTGTTTATGTTCCTTCGGAGGCAGTTTTTGCAGCAGCCAGGAGAGCTTTTTCTAGAGTCATGGGAATTTTAGTCGGTGTCTTTTTAGTAGTCATCCTTCTAATTAACTCTTTACTAAGAAGAG
>JAFASY010000164.1 GCA_019244235.1 Chroococcidiopsidaceae cyanobacterium CP_BM_ER_R8_30 | reverse complement strand
CGCATCCGTTTTTTGCACAACCAGAGTACAAACGATTTCCAACGTCGAGCGCCAGGAGAAGGTTGTGACACTGTCATGGTGACTTCTACTGCTCGCACAATTGACTTGGTGACTGCCTATCTTACAGAAGACGCCGTTTTGCTGCTTGTCTCACCGAACCGCCGTCAATACCTGATGGAATGGCTAGATCGCTTCATTTTTTATGCTGACAAGGTGCAGTTAAAAGATGTCAGTGCTGAGAATGCAGCGTTTAGTCTCATTGGGCCAGAAAGCGACATTGTTTTGCAACATCTGGGTGCAGGGGTAATGACTGATCAACCTTATGGCAACCATAACCTGCTGCAGTTAGAAGATATAGAGGTGCGTGTTGCTGTAGGTTCTGGTTTGGCATTACCTGGATATACTCTCATTGTCTCAGCCAGCAATGCTATAAAGCTATGGAACAACATTATTCAAGCTGGGGCAGCACCACTAGGCAATCTCATTTGGGAACAGCTGCGGATTCAACAAGGTCGTCCAGCTCCAGGACAGGAACTCACAGAAGATTATAATCCCCTCGAAGCTGGTTTGTGGCAGGCAATTTCTTTTGACAAGGGCTGCTATATCGGTCAGGAAACTATTGCCCGTCTCAACACTTATCAGGGAGTGAAGCAACAATTATGGGGCGTCAGTCTCGATGCCCCAGCCCAGCCTGGTAGCACAATAACTGTAGGTAATGAGAAAGTAGGGTTATTAACCAGCTACACGAACACTGATCAAGGTCACTTGGGATTGGGCTATATTCGTACCAAAGCGGGTGGCATTGGGTTGAAAGTACAGATAGGAGACGCAGAAGGGGAAGTTGTTGATGTACCCTTTTTAACTCATAACTACCATTGAGAGAAGGTTAAATTTACACTCTATATCATTCAATAAGCGGCTGCTGCACAGGTTGAGGGCTTGTCTTGTCGCGCTGCCGTACAACGCCATGGCAAGATTCATCTAACCAAGAAGGTAGATTACTCGCCTGTAGAGCAGGCGAGGGACGTTCTTCATTCACTTCATTCACTTCTGTTTCGAGCAGCTCTACCTGAGACGCAGTGCCGTTGCTTTCTATCTCAACTACAGGTTTAGCTTGTGTCACCAAGTTCAGCTCTGTATCAGGATTAAAATTAAGACCTAATGCTGCCACAATCTGGTCGGGATGATTGCTTAAGTCAACGATAAAAGGCAAGGTTTGGGTAAGTTCCGGCTCTAAAGTAGACAACGCTGCGAGAATAAAGCTGGAAGAAGGGCGACGCTGACCATCAAAGGTACCCCAGATTCTTAGCCGAGTCAGCCAAGGGCGATTCTGCCGATAGTACAGCAGCCACTTTACCTTCAAAGAATGACGCAAGTGCTGAATATTCATGCTGTTCCTCCATTAGCCGAGTCAAAAGAGTCCAGACCGAAGTCTGTCAAATCACTGTGCCCAAAGTCAAGATTAGGGAGTTACAACTGCTAAGGGTGGGGATGAAACTGGGAGTATAGCATTGCGGCAATTGGCTGTCCGCCTTTTAGGTGTCGTTCTACCACAGCAGGAACCTCGCTTGGCTGAACGCTACTGTAGCAAACTTGCTCTGGTATTACCAATACCATTGGTCCATTGCCGCATTGCCCTAGGCAACCATAGCCAGTTACTGCCACATCTCGAACCGGATGTGCCTGAAAAGCTGCTAACACTTTATCTGCCCCCTGCTTGCGACAGGTGCGGTTTTGGCAAACTAAGACTTGTTTGGAGGGTGACAAGGAAACTGCTGATCTGAAAAACTTACTCTGGTTTGATCGGGAAACTGCCCCAGTATAAGCCTAACGCATAGTATCAACTGTTTCCTTTTAGTGAAACTTAGTGAATCTGTCTCTAGCTAGATACACTATTAACTTTTAAATTTTAATATTTACCAATATTAACTTAATATATTAATACTGCCTAGTATGTCATGATTACCAATCACTATCAGACTCAATCTCAGTCTCAAGTGACTCGGCAGTTTCTCAAACTAGCTCCAGCACCATTAGGGCAGTTGTTGAATCAATGCAAATTATCTGTGGGATTGATGCAGTTAGGTGATTCAGCTTTTATCGTTGACTGTTATTCTCTATCAGATGCTAGAGCGTTGGGGCAGCAAGTTCAAAGTCTGGCTTCACTAGCTGAAACTTTGGGAAGTCAGTGGATTTTTATTCGCTACGACGGACAGCAGTTCTATGCTGTCAATACTAAGCTGATTCAAGTTTTAGAGGGCTATGATTGGGGCTGTTCGGGTCTAGCAGGGCCTTCTCGTGCGCTAAGCTTCTCAGAAAGGCGCTAGCTGATGCATTAGCTTTCTAGCCCGTTCTGTGATCGCTTCCCAATCCTTGTCTGCTACTAATTTTGGAGGAAATAACTGACCCGCAAGACCAACGGCGATGGCTCCTGATGACAAGAATTCTCTAGCGTTCTCTAATGTGACACCTCCTGTTGGGATCAAAGGGATGTGACCCAGCGGTCCTTGAAGGCTTCTAATATAGTTAGCCCCTCCTACAGCCTGTACCGGAAACACCTTCACGCAGCTAGCTCCAGCAGTCCAGGCAGTGACGATTTCAGTAGGCGAGAGCGCCCCTGGTACGATTGATACATCCCGTCGAACTGCTGAGCGAATCATAACGGGATCGACATGAGGGGTGAAAAGAAATTGTGCCCCAGCTGTGATCACTTGTTCTAATTGGTTTATGTCTAATAAAGTACCAGTTCCAATTGTGCAATTGGGTAGTTCTGAGCGTAATTGACCGATCAGTTGATGACTGGCTTCACTATTCCAGGTAATCTCGATCAATCGCATGCCTCCGGCTGCCACTGCTTTTGCCATTTGGCGACCTTGTTCTCTACTGTATGCACGAATGACAGCGATCGCTCGTTGCTGCTGCACCAATGTTAACCAAGAATGGTTGGACATTGCACTAGCTACCTCAATAACATATCAACTTCTAGCTTGACACTGCAAACGCAGATGAACAAGAGATGAACAAGTGTTGATGTTTCATTAGCCAAAATGATACTGGCAAAACTCGTACAAGTCCGTCGCCAGGAAGAGGGAACTGAGTAGATATATTTTTAACTTAGTTACAAGTGGTAAAAATAACCAGGTAAATTTGTATGCCTCTTTACAAACTTGAGGACTTCGATCCAAACTATCGGGAAACATTTGGTGGAGAAGATATTAAGGCACTAGATCTCTACACTGAAGGGGGAGAAAAGATTGGTACAATTGCTGATGCCCTGGTCGATCCAGAAGGTCGTTTCCGTTACTTAGTTGTTAACACGGGTCTTGAAACGGTTGGCAAAAAGATATTGTTACCTATTGGTTTATCTCGCATAGATTATGGTGCCCGTCGCGTCTATGTGGATGGTTTGAGCAGAGTGCAAGTTCAAGGCTTACCTGAATATCAGGATAACATGACGGTTGACTACGACTATGAAGAGCAGGTACGAGGAGCATACCGTCCTTTGGCTTCCACCTCGACTCAGAATAACACTACTTACAATCGCGATACTTATAACTATCAACAAGATGCGGCTCTATACGATTTGAATGAGCGGGATCACCAAACAATTAAGTTGTATGAAGAACGGCTGATTGCGAACAAGAACCGTATTAAGACAGGGGAGGTAGCGGTTGGTAAACATATTGAAACTGAAACAGCGCATGTTACGGTGCCAATTGAAAAAGAGCGGGTTGTGATTGAGCGAGTAACGCCAGCAGGTGCAGGTAGAGCTGTTAATCCTGGTGAAGCTGATTTTCAAGCAGGAGAAGTTGCAAGAATAGAACTGTACGAAGAAACGCCAGATATTCATAAAGAAGCGTATGTGAGGGAAGAAGTTAAAGTCACGAAGGTGGTGCAACAAGAAACTGTTGAAGCCCAAGAAGTCGTTCGTCACGAAGAGTTGGATATAAACACAGAGGGAAACCCAGTTATTGATACTCCTCGGCCGAATCCAAATAGCTTAACTTAATAAATCTTAGCTGTTAGCATCTAGCTAACAGCTCTCTTTTATAAAGAATTTAAGGAAAGTGATAAGAATAACACTGTAAGAGGAGAAAGCTGATATCCCATAAGTGAGCCTTTGTATAAAAGAAATTCAGAATCGTTAAGGAAGGAAATTAGGATAGGGCTGAAGCTGAAGAGACTCTTTGTCATGGGAAGCTAAATGTTGCTGAGCATGAACATTGAGCTTGCTCAAAGCAGCAGCCGGAGAAAGCTCCGGCTGACCTTTGAGTCACAGATAGCTGATAGATTGTCATGAGCAGATGTAAAGTCAAGCAGCTAATAAACCGCAGATACTCTCAATGAGAGGTATCTACCGTTCGATTATATTTAGAAAGCGATTAGTTCTGTCGTTCGAGGGATAGATTATAATCCGCAAAATTTTAAAATTGTAAGGAATGAGGTAAGGAAGCGGAGGATAAAGATGGTTCTTCACAAACTTTCAGATTTCGATCCAGATTACAAGGAAAGTTTTAACGGAAAAGATCTTCACGGACGTGGCGTCTACACAGAAACAGACCAAAAAATTGGTAGCGTCCATGATGTTCTTGTGGATGAAGAAGGTCACTTTCGTTATTTCATTGTTGACCTAGGCTTCTGGATTTTTGGGAAAAAAGTTTTGTTACCTGTAGGTCGCTCTCGTGTAGACGAGAACGCAGACCGCATTTATGTTGTTGGCATGACCAGGGAGCAGGCTGAGGATTTACCTGAGTTTAACGAAAATACAGCTCTCGATTATGATTACGAAGAGCGGGTAAGAGGAGTATATCGCAATCCCGTTACTCAGACTGTGACTGGCGGGGCTGCCTCAGCCGCGGCAATAGGTACAGTACCACCTGTCACACCTATAGACGCAGCAACAACGCCAACGCCTGTAAATACTGGCGCTCCCTTAGAAGCATCAGCTCCACTAGATGCTGCCTATACAGCCTCTCTGGGACAACCGACAGTAGGTCAACCTGGTTACATAGCTGACGAGACATCAGCACCAGAGGGAGTTGGCTATCATCCCGGTACCGACCAGCTAGACTACACAACTTACAACCGCGACACATACAACTATCAGCATGAACCATCTTTGTACGGGCTAAATGACCGAGATCATCAAACTCTCAAGCTGTACGAAGAGCGTCTGATTGCTAACAAAAAGCGTGTTAAAACAGGCGAAGTTGCAATCGGTAAGCATGTTGAAACAGAAACTGCAAGAGTTGCAGTGCCAATTGAGAAAGAGAGAGTTGTGGTCGAGCGAGTGACTCCACCAGATGCGGGGCGAGCTGTTACTCCCGGAACTGTAGATTTCCGAGAAGGAGAAGTTGCCCGAGTAGAGCTGTATGAAGAAACTCCTGATATTCGCAAGGAAGCTGTCTTGCGTGAAGAAGTTAGAGTGAATAAGGTCGTAGAGCAAGACACTGTTAGCGCTCAAGACACAATCCGGAGAGAAGAGTTGGATATCCAGAAGGATGGTACACCAATTGTTGAAGGTTCTGAGCAATTGGGCACAAACCAGATTCCTAAAGATCGGCTCTAAGTTACATTTGCCTGATCGTGTTTGAGCAAGTAAAGCAGGCAACAGAGGACAGTGGTTGCTTCTAAGAAACCATGCAGGCGGGGCACACACGAAGCTCTGCCTGTATTTTCACTTCAAATCAACGCAGCTCCTGGAGGTTTTCTCTGGACAGGCTAGCCTGCCTGCGGGTCTCCCCCAAGCAACGTCCTTGAGAACGTTGATGTCACTAAAGCGTTGAAGTCTGAACACTAACTTATGAAAAACACCAGAAATGGAAACTCCAAATAGTCCCAATAATCTGGTAACGCATATCCCTAAAGCATCTATCTCTCCATCAGAGGTGGTAGCAGAAGAGAATATTCGCTTACTGGGAGAGCGACTAGTTGTTGACCGCAGTAAGCGTAAATCAGGTGAGGTAATTGTCCGTAAAGAAATAGAAACCCGGATGGTTCAGATTCCCATCCGTTATGAGAAGCTGATTGTTGAACAAGTAGGTCCAGAACATAAGCAACTGGCAGAAATTGATCTAGGACAAGGAGAAATTTCTGGGATCGAGTTAGATGAAGCTGCTAATCAGTCTAACGATCTCACTGTAAGAGGTAGTTTTCACTCGCCTAAAATTGCTAGTTTAGTTTTAAATGCGATCGCCATGGAACGTCAGCACGGGTGCAGTCAGGTACGAGTGGAAATCGTGGTTGAGGATTTGGAGCATCAGAGAACTTACCAGGAATGGTTCGACCGTTGCTCTGGGAGTTAATCATATTTCTCATTTGTAACAGTAGGTACTGTTGGCTGTGTTATATTGCCAACAGTTTTTTTGTGGGTAAAAATTCCTTATCAGCATCTTGATCTTGCATAAAAGTCTCTGCGCTACCAGCCACAGTTCACCTACTCGTGGTAATATACCTAGCGAACTAGGTAATATATACTTAATGGGTAATTTTTGGTTTCGCATTATACTGAACGACGAAAAGTTTTGTAGCTCAATGGAAGAGTAGTCATTTGGATTTCTCGCGAAAGAGAAAGCTGGTACCTCCTTGGTGCGTTCAAAAATTTCATCAGCCAAAGGGCAGAAATACAGTATAGTTCAAGCGTTCGCTACCTTTAACTAAAGCTCTGCAACTGGTAAACAACTGTACAACTATGAATAAAACATCTCTCCAGCAGGATAATATTGGGCTCGCACAAGTCAGCACTCGTCCCGATGAGTCGGTCATAATTCAGGTAGAGGACGACCGCACTGGTATGAGTGCAGAAACTCTCAAGCGAGCCTTTGCAGATAACCTCTACTACATCCAGGGGAAAGATGAGCATTTTGCTACACCTTACGATTACTACATGGCTTTGGCTCATAGCGTCCGGGATCGTCTGCTACAACGTCGGATTGAGACAGCAAAAACCTATGCTCAAAGGGATGTCAAGACAGTTTATTACCTGTCTGCTGAGTTTCTCATGGGTCGCCATCTGGGTAATAGTCTGATTAACTTAGGTCTTTATGAACGAGTCCGCCAAGTCCTACAAGAGTGTGGACTTAACTTAGATGAACTCCTGGAGCGGGAAGAGGAGCCGGGCTTGGGGAATGGTGGATTGGGAAGGCTTGCAGCTTGTTTCCTAGATTCGTTAGCAACTCTAGAAATTCCGGCAGTAGGCTACGGAATTCGCTACGAGTTCGGTATCTTTACGCAGGCAATTCAAGAAGGCTGGCAAGTGGAAATCCCTGACAAGTGGCTGAGCTTTGGCAACCCTTGGGAAGTTCCTCGCCCCGACTATCGCGTTGAAGTTAAATACGGGGGTTATACCCAGGCTTTCACTGACGAGCAAGGTCACTATCAAGTGCGTTGGATTCCGCAGCAAGTTATCTGGGGCATTCCCTATGATACACCTGTTCCAGGCTACGGTACAGATACTGTTAATACCCTGCGCCTCTGGAAAGCTGAAGCCAGTGAGGATTTTGACTTACAAGCGTTCAATGCTGGAGACTACTTTGGTGCAGTAGCTAAAAAGATGGTCTCGGAGAATATTTCAAAAGTTCTTTATCCCAACGACAATACTGTGCAAGGGAAGGAACTGCGATTGGAGCAACAATACTTTTTCGTTTCCTGTGCGCTGCAAGATATCATCCGGCTTCACTTGCGCACCTCAAGTAGCTTGGATAATCTACACGAGAAGGCAACAATCCAGCTCAATGATACTCATCCATCAATTGGCATTGCAGAGTTGATGCGGCTATTGGTTGACGATCACCAGATGGATTGGGAGCAAGCTTGGTACGTCACCCAGAACTGTTTTGCTTACACTAACCATACTTTGTTACCAGAGGCTTTAGAGCGGTGGCCAGTCAGTCTGTTTGGTCGCCTCTTACCTAGACATCTGGAAATCATCTATGAAATTAACTACCGCTTTCTCAGTGATGTTTATACCCGCTATCCCGGCGATTTTGAGCGATTAGCCCGGTTGTCGCTGATTGAAGAAGGTCCTGAGAAGAAAGTTCGTATGGCTCACCTAGCTTGTGTAGGAAGCTATGCGATTAATGGTGTGGCAGCACTGCATACCCAATTGTTGCAGCAAGATTTGCTGCGGGATTTCTACGAGTTGTGGCCAGAGAAATTCAACAACAAAACTAATGGCGTAACGCCACGTCGCTGGCTGTTGCTATGCAATCCTCGACTTGCCAACTTGATTACAGAGAAGATTGGTAAGAATTGGGTCAAACATCTAGAAGACCTAAAGCAACTTGAAGCCTTTGTAGACGATACTGAATTTCGCCATCGGTGGCGTCAGATCAAGCAAGCCAATAAGCAGGACTTAGCAAATTACATTTTGCATCGCCAAGGCATTACAGTGGATGCCAATTCACTTTTTGATGTCCAGGTGAAGCGCATTCATGAGTACAAACGTCAACTGCTGAACGCCCTGCACATCATTGCTCTGTATCACAAAATCAAACAAAATCCAGACCAAGATATCTTACCCAGGACATTTATCTTTGGAGGTAAGGCAGCTCCAGGCTATTACCTGGCGAAGTTAATTATCAAGCTAATTAACTCAGTTGGGGAAGTGGTCAACAACGACCCCGATGTCCGCGAGCGGCTGAAGGTAGTCTACTTAGCAAACTACAGTGTATCGCTCGGTCAACGGGTTTATTCTGCTGCTGAACTTTCAGAGCAAGTCTCTACAGCTGGCAAAGAGGCTTCTGGTACTGGCAATATGAAGTTTGCTTTGAGTGGGGCACTCACTATCGGCACACTTGACGGTGCTAACGTTGAGATTCGGGAGGAGGTTGGAGCCGAAAACTTCTTTCTGTTTGGTTTAACTGCTGAAGAAGTAGCAGCACTCAAGACCAGTGGATATAATCCCCGGCATTACTACGACACCAATGCCGAACTCCGAGAGGTGATTGACTCGATTGCCTCTGGCTGCTTCTCGCCTCATCACCCTCACCTTTTTCAACCAATTGTAGACGCACTACTGTCTCGCGACGAGTATATGCTCTTAGCTGACTACCAGTCTTATGTGGACTGTCAGGAGCAGGTTAGCAAAGCCTATCGAGACTACGAGAACTGGACGCGGATGTCAATTCTCAATACAGCTCGCACAGGCAAGTTTTCCTCAGACCGCACTATTGAGCAATACTGTAAAGATGTCTGGAAAGTCGAACCTGTTAAGATCCAACTTACAGAGTATGTTCAAGCAGAGGCTGGTTTAAAAGTCAGTCAGTAAGTACACTAAGGGCAAAAATAGGGTTAATATAGTAGATCGCGTCGAATTTAAGACATCCTACTATGCCCAAACTCAAAACTCGTAAAGCCGCAGCGAAGCGATTTCGAGCCACTGGTAGTGGCAAGATCGTGCGTCGTAAAGCTTTTAAGAATCACCTCCTCCAGCACAAGACTTCTGACAAGAAGCGTCGCCTCTCCAAAATGGCGATTGTGGATGAGCGTGATGAGAAGAATGTACGCTTGATGCTCCCCTATTTATAAGGAATTGAACTATGACACGGGTCAAACGCGGCAATGTAGCTCGCAAACGCCGCAAGAAAGTCCTCAAACTAGCGAAAGGTTTTCGTGGTTCGCACTCAACACTGTTTCGCACAGCTAATCAACAAGTGATGAAGGCACTGCGGAGTGCCTATCGTGATCGCAAAAAGCGCAAGCGCGATTTCCGGCGTCTATGGATTACCCGCATCAATGCTGCTGCTCGGCTGCACGGTATGAGCTACAGTCAACTGATAGGGAACTTGAAAAAAGCTAATATCCTGTTAAATCGCAAGATGTTAGCACAAATGGCAGTACTTGACCCTGCTGGCTTTAGCAAGGTGGCAGAGATAGCAAGAGGTGCCCAAGGATGAAGTTAGAGGGCAAAAGAATAACTTTTTTCTTTCTGACTTTTGCCTTTCTCATACTATTTTTTGCAAATCCTAGTAGTGCTGCTGAACTACCGAAAATTCAAAAGCGGGGTTATGTCGTTATTGCAGTTAAAGATGACTTACGTCCTCTTGGCTTTCGGGATACCGCAGGGAACTTGCAAGGGCTGGAGATTGACATAGCCCAAAGGCTGGCACAAGACTTAATGGGCAAGCCTAACCTCGTAAAGTTGCAGCCGACCGTAAATCTAGCTCGCCTCTCTGTTGTCTTAGAGAACGAAGCCGATCTAACAATTGCTGACGTTACAGCAACAGGTCCAAGAGCAAGGATTGTTGACTTTAGCACTCCCTACTACTTTGATAGTACAGCTCTGGTGACCAGGGACCCCTCAGTCCGAAAGCTCAGTGATGCAGTTAGAGGAAAAATCGCTGTTCTACAAGGTTCTAGCACTATTGCCAAGGTACGGTATCTGTTTCCAGATGTGCAGCTAATGGGAGCAGATTCATACGAGCAGGCGAGAGCGCTCTTAGAGTCAGGTGCAGCGACTGCAATGGCTGCGGATGCGAGTGTCCTCAGTGGCTGGATACAGGAAGATCCTCAATACAGACTACTACCGACGCTGATCGGTGCTGAACCTTTATGTGTGGTTATGCCGAAGGGGTTACAGTACGACGAATTGCGGCAGCGGGTTAATGCAGCGCTGTTGCGCTACACAGCTGAAGGTTGGCTCCAGCAACGAGCTACTTATTGGGGCTTGCCTGTAGTTAATGACTAAGAATTATTAGTATAGAAGAGGTAGCAAAATTTTAACTGGTGGTATTCGCAACCAATGGATAATATCCTACCGATTGTTTATCTCTTAATCTTGCTGGCTCTACTCTCTGGAACTGGTGTAGTCATATTTCGCCAGATTTTCAAAACGCGTCGCGTTGAGAATGCTCTCTCACGGTTACAGAAGAAGCTAACCAAGGAGAAAGGAACAGCTCAAGAATATTACGAGTTAGGTAGTATCTATTTAGACAAGAAAGTTTACACTCAGGCGATTTCGCTCTTTCAGAAAGCACTCAAAGCAGCAGAAGAGGAAGGAGAAGAAAACATAGGCCGAATTTACAACGGCTTAGGCTATGCATATTTTGCTCAAGAACAGTTCGACATTGCTATTCGGCAGTACAAGGAAGCCATTAAACATGAGCCCAAGTATGTAACAGCGCTTAACAATCTCGGTCATGCTTATGAGCGGAAGAAATTAGTAGCTCAGGCGTTGCAAGCTTACGAGCAAGCACTGGAAGCTGAGCCAAATAACACTACCGCGAAGCGCCGTGCTGAATCGCTACGGAAACGCGTAGTTGTTCCTTCTGCTTAGCTTAATTAGTGGAATAAAAACATGAGCGCATGGAGCGATCGCTTTAACCAAATGATAGGCCGCACTCGCTTTGCGGTCTGTCGTATATTTCTCCATCTAGCAGGCCAAGAAGTAGCAACGCTTTTGGGGCTATTTAATCGCACTGCTCGCCAAGCAATAGCTGCTGATGGAGATATTGAGGTTTTGGGAGAAGGACTGGTCGAAATCTGCCAGTGCTTACTACAACATGACGAATACTGGCTCTCTGCTGCTAATGAAGGTGATGTATTTTGGGATGAAGGCGAGGCGAGCGACTATTTCAATAGTTTGTTTACCGACTCTGCCCAACGCTATCTAAGTGAACCAGATTTAAGTGCAGCACCCAGGGCAAATGAGCCTTTGACCTTACCTGTGACGCGTAACTTAGTTACCATGCTTACAGTGGCGTATGAGGGAGAAGCCTCAGAATTAGAAACCAATCTTGCTGATGTCAATGCACTCAAGGTTGGTCTCAAAGCTCTAATTAACCTACACTACCAAAAAAAGCTGCGAGCAATTCAAGTACATTTCTCTCCAGCTCAACTAGGTGACGAACTCACCAACGATCAACTATTACAATATTTTCCTGAATTGGTTCCCCTGTGAGGAAGAGAGCAGGGGAACTCGGGATCCCCACGGAGTGGGGATTAGGGGCAGCAGGGGGAGCAGGGGGAGCAAAGCGAGAGATTACACATCTAGCTTGTCTTTGTTGTTACCCTTGGAAGTAGGGGGATTTGTGGAATTATCATGACAATATTGCGTAAAGTTGCGCTTTTGCTTCTATGCCTTACTTTGTGTTTGACAACTGTTGCCTGTGGAGGACGGCCCAACCAGACTAATTATCAGGGGACAAACGCTAATGCACCGACAAATATTGCTCCTACAAGGCTGAGTGATGGTAAGTATCCGGTACAGCAAGTTGTTTATAACGATGTTGATGGGGAATATAATGTGTTTTTACTCAATACCCCGCCTGGTACGCCCTCGACTTTTAGAACCCAAAATCTACCTTTGGCAAGACTGACTGCTGAGGAGATCAAGGCTGGGCAAAAGAGTTATCTTAAGATGGAAAATGGACAACCGTCCTTATACCTGACACCAGACTTCCAGATTGCCTACGTTCACAATGTGACTGAGACGCAGAATAATCCCCAAACGGGACAGCCAGAAACGGTTGTAGTGCGGCGAGAAAATGGCTTCTGGGCACCTTTTGCTGGGGCTTTAGCAGGTCAGGCGGTGGGAAGTTTATTATTCAGACCTCAGTATTACGTGCCACCAGTTTACCAACCGGGAGTATCAGTGTTAAGAGGCTATGGCGGATACGGTAACACTTACGCTCAGGCAGCCGACCGCTACCAGAGCCGCTATAACGTGCCACCGCCAGCAGTGAGAAATAGAAGTAGCTTCCGCACTACGGGGCGCATTAGAACACCCTCTTATGGTCAGCCAACGGTACCTAATTCACCTCGTTACAACACTGGTAGCCATTCCACTGGTTCCGGTTACGGCTCCAGTACCTTGCGCAGTTCTGGTAGATCCAACCCTTACAGCGTCAGACGACCATCGTTTGGTTCGAGTAGTGTTCGCCGCTCGGCAGGTAGCTTCGGCAGCAGGCGGCGGTAGAAGAGGCAGGGGGGCAAAGGAGCAGAGGGGAAAGAAAGGACCTAGTGTCTCTCCATGCCCTTGCTTTCCTCTTTCTGAATTAGTGGGCTAAGGCGACGGGTGGCTGAGCCCAGCGTCCGACGGCTTTGCCAATTACTGCGAGTTCTTGCATCAAGCGGTCGAAACGCTCTGGTGGCAAGGATTGAGGTCCATCTGATAGGGCTTTCGCTGGGTTAGGATGAACCTCAATCATCAGGGAATCACATCCTGCAGCGATCGCTGCTAGTGACATGGCTGGTACATACTCTGCTTTACCAGTACCGTGGCTGGGGTCAATCATGATTGGCAGGTGAGTTAGCGATCGCAACACTGGCACGACTGCTAAATCCAGAGTGTTACGGGCATACTGGCGGTCAAATGCGCGGATTCCCCTCTCACAGAGGATAACATTTGGGTTTCCAGCTGCAAGGATGTACTCTGCCGCCATCAGCCACTCTTCTATCGTTGCCGACATGCCTCGCTTCAGCAGCACTGGTTTTGGTTGTGCTCCAACTTTCTTAAGTAGCGAGAAATTCTGCATATTCCGGGCACCGATCTGGACGACATCTGCCACTTCTGCAATTTTGTCTAAATCAGCAGTGTCCATCACTTCTGTGACAATGCCTAACCCTGTTGCTTCTCGCGCCGCAGCCAATAGCCCTAGGGCACTCTCGCCATGTCCCTGGAAAGCGTAAGGCGAAGTCCGAGGCTTATAAGCTCCACCGCGTAATAACTTTGCTCCAGCTGCCTTGACTCGCTGTGCTGTCTCAACTATCATCTGTTCATTCTCAACCGAACAAGGTCCGGCAATGACGACAATGGGATGATGTTCGCCGAAATAAACCTCTCCGTTAGGAGTTTCAACCACAACCTCACTGGCTTGACCGTGGCGGAATGTCAAGCTAGCACGCTTAAACGGCTGCTCTACCCGAAGAACCTGTTCAATCCAGGGGCTAACTTCCTGAATCTGTAGTGGATCTAGAGCAGCTGTTTCACCCACCAGACCTATCACGACTTTATGTTTGCCGACAATCTTTTCTGGCGTTAGCCCCCTACTCTTGAGTTCCTCGCTAATTCGAGTAATTTCCGCCTCTGGTGAACCGATCTTCATAACCACAATCATAATTATGTTTCCTATGCCTTTGTGTTTAAGTCGTGTGAATTTATTAATAAACACTCCTAAAATATAGCTCTCAGCTTTTCGGGCACTGACAACAAGATGTAAAAACGAAGTCTAAATTACGAGCAATCAAAGATGAAGTTCGGCCTTCATCTCACCTCATAGTTAAACCTCAAGCACTCGCTACCTAGAGGTTAGTTGAAAAGACTATACATTTTTTTGCCTAGTTGAACGCCAGGTCGCTACCACCCGCCCCCAATTTATCTTAAACTCTCCCCAGCCCAAGAGGCTACCTGGTGTTTGTTCATCCCAGGAGGCAGACAAGATACCGTAGCTCAATCCCAACACACTCAGACCGAAAAAGCCCATGCTTACCAACAGCACCGCTATATGAGGCAACTTGAACCATTGGTGACTCACCACAATATAGCTGACAACAAAAGTCAACATGCCTAAAGCCGTTGGCACTCCACAAAATACAGCCATTCGCCGTGCCATGCGATTACTGACATCCTTCGGCACTGCCATTTCTGCTTTAGTGTATGGTGGTGTCCGTTCGGGCTTCTTATCAGTTTCTATCTGCTCCGGCTTTTTGGTAGACTCTGGCTGCGGACTGCGACTGTTCTTGACTGGTTTGGGTCGCTTTTTATTCGGTTCAAAGGGTAGGCGATCACGCTCTTGTTCACCAGGCATAACATTAGACTCCTTAACCGCGAATACCGAGGCGAGAAATCAAAGCTTGGTACCGCTCTCTATCTTCCTTCTGGACATATGCCAATAGACGCTTGCGCTGACCAATCAGCTTTAGCAAGCCGCGCCGGGACGAGTGGTCTTTCTGATTTGCCCTTAGATGTTCGCTGAGCCGATTGATTCGCTCCGTCAGCATAGCGATTTGCACATCTGATGAGCCAGTATCAGTTTCATGGACTTGGTAGCTGGAGATTAGCTCCTGTTTGCGCTGTTGCGTTAGGGTCATGATGGAATCAAATACTAGTTAATGCAAGGATCTCTCATAATACCACAGCTCAAGCTTTGTGTTTATCGCCAAACCAGCACCTGAGCTTCGTACTCTGGCAAGTCGATAACTAGGGTGCCCTCAACAACATCAACCTTTCGGTTGTCGGGAAAGTACCAGGTTCCAGATACCGGAAAATGGGGAACTTGATATCCAGCCCTTAATTGGTCAGAGAAATTTGCCACGACGACAAAGCGCGAACCCTGGTCATTCCAGCGAACGTATGCTAGCACTCTTGCGTCTATATTCTCGTGAAAAAATTCAATATTTTCAGTCCAAAGGGCAGGAGTTTGCTTTCGTAACGCAATCAAGCTTTTGTAATACTCAAATAGATCGCGATTCAGCTCGTGCTTTAAAAGCGGCCACTCTAACTTGTTCTTCTGATTGGGAGTTTGACGCGTGTACTCACCAAATTCTTCACCCATCCAGAGCATGGGTACACCCATCGCTGTAATTAATAAAACTGCCCCCAGCTTTGCCCGCTTAAACGATTCTGGGCTCACTATCTGACGACTAGCTAGCTCTGCCATAAGATGATCGCGATCGTGAGTCGCTAGATAGTTCACCACACTCGTAGCGGTGGTATAACCCTGGCGTTTGACGTCCAAAGCCTCCTTGAGCTTCTCTAAATCAAATGCGTCGTCACAGACTTCTTTAATAACAAAAAAGCGAAAACTTTCATGCCAGCAGGCATCCATTGGTCCTTGCGGAATGACAATATTGGCTGTATCTGGAATGTGTTCAGCAATGTTATAGAATGGCTTATTTCCAGCCGTTTTTTTGGCTTCGTTAGCGATCCAGTACATAAAGTCGTAATTAGCTAACTGGCGCACGGCATCGAAGCGAATTCCATCAATGTGATACTCAGTAATCCAAAACCTCACGACATCGCCAACGTATTCCCAAGCAGGTTTAATTCCTAATTTCTCGTCATAGTTCTCGTAGTTAAACTCTGGTCCCCAGTAGTTGGCAGGGTCTTCAGGGTAGTGTTTATCGTGATAGTACCAATAATCGCGATCGATGAGCAATAAAGGACATTGTTCATCCGTGTGGTTATAAATTCCGTCTAAAATGACACGAATGCCTCTAGCATGGCACTCGTCAATTAGCCGTTTCAAATCTTCCGTTGAGCCATAACTAGATTCGGTAGCAAAGAAGTGGCGGACTTTATACCCCCAACTGTAATCACCAGGATACTCATTCACTGGCATCAACTCCAGCGCATTAATCCCCAAATCAATCAGGTGATCTAACTTATCAATTACATCCTTGAATTTACCACGGACATGAGGGCCATCCTCACCACCAGAAAAGTCTGCTACATGCAGCTCGTAAATGACTAATTCGTGATTGGCAGCTAGTAGTTTGTCATCATGCTGCCAGATATAATTATCAACAACCCTTTTGCCATCTTTAATACGCACGATACCATTCTTAGACTCACTAATATCGGTTGCATAAGGGTCAATGACATCCACCCATTGGTCTGATTCAAAAGCTGGGCTTTTCGATTGAACGCGAAATTTATACTCATAAACTCCATCCTCCAGCTCAATCTGAGTACGGAAATATCCATCTTCACCTTTTTGCATCGATATCTCTTTCCAGTCAGAAAAAGACCCTAATAACAATGTCCCTTTATTGTTGGGAGCGAATAATTTGAATTCAATAGAATTTGTCATTAAAGCCCTTTACTGAAATTTGTCTGATACCACTTCCTAGCCCTGATATTCTCCTAAAGGGGCAGAAGAGGCAGGGGAGCTGCTCTCCCAGCTCCTCTTTCTGATTAACTCTTCCGTCCTCTGTTTCCTGTCTCCTGACTTCCCACTGCTTGCGGCGACGGTACTTGAGCAACCGGCATGTCAGCATTGAGGACTGGCTTTCGGGTTTCCAAGTTAAACCGATATCCTTCAGGAAGAATGTGAAGCTTAACTCCGCAAATCGCCAAAGCCTCATCCTTCAACAGAGTGTCCAGATTGCTATGAGTAATTTGAGATACATCAACTACAGTAATGGCACCTGCCCCAACTACTTCAAACTCATTGCCACTGACTACCATAGCCGTGTTCTCGTCAATACCAAATCCCAAGACTGCGGGTTGCTGTACTAGAGCGGAAAGTAAGCGTCCTAGCCGTCCGCGCTGTGAGAAATGCTGATCGACAACGACTCCCGGCAGGAAAGCCATACCAGGACCCATTTCCACAACCTCAACCCGAGGATGTGTCTCAGAATCTCCCTCCACAATCATGATATCTGGCATCATAGCGGCCCCTGCACTTGTGCCTCCAACCACTAGTCCTTCAGAAAATCGTTGATGAATAGCTGTATCGAGTTCACTATCTTTAATGATGCTGATGATGCGAGCTTGGTCTCCTCCAGTAAAGAATACGCCAGTAGCCTTGCGAATTGCCTCCAAAGCAGTTGATGAACTCGTATCTTCACGGGTAACGGTGTCAACTATGCGAACATCCTCAGCTCCCAGCCGCTCAAATACTCTGATATAGTTTTCTCCAACTTCCCGAGGCAGCTCTGTTGCAGCAGTCATGACCACAATTCTGGCTTTGATACCTCCAGAGCGACGAACAAATTCTCGTAGGACCTTACATTCCCCCTCTTTGTCTTCCGCGCCGCCGATAATGACCAAATCCCCACGGCTCTTACCCAACCCCATATCGCCTCCAGTTTCTGGCTATTTAACTTCAATAAAGCATTGCCGAATAGACTACCGAAACAGCCAAGTGGTAGATTTCTATACAAAACATCAGGTTTTAATGTGTTAAGCGATGGTGACTGGATAGGAGCAAATACGCTTAGAGGATTTCTAAGAAATCTAATGTGGCTAGAAGAGCGTCCCAATTTCCTTGAGATAGACTCGTGTAAATGGTTCTGTGTACCCTAGTTCGTACTGTTCTATCAAGCCTTGGCGCTGGATGGAAATTTGATTTCCTTCCTTAATCACAACAGCAGAGTTTTCCAGAGTATCTCGTGCTAGCAGCATCTCCGTCTCCGTAGGATCGTCTAGGATAACCAAACTGCTACCTTGGTAAAACATGCCCGATTCTTCCCAGATGCTCTCCACATACTCAGCAATTAGGAGATCGAGCTTAGGATTCCGCAGCAAGTTTTGGACGTTGGTATTGTAATCCTTATTCAGAATTTTCTCTGAGCGGTTGATGAAAACTGCATCGCGACAAACAGCACCAATTGTCCAATCAGGGTGCTGCGAAAGAATGTAGTCAATAGTTTCTTGCAGATCTTGGACCGAAATCTGATTGAAAGTTATGATCGGGACTCTAGCGGCTACCCCAGATTCAAAGAAGGTTTCTAGGATATGGGAGGGTACATCAACGCTTTCACCAACAGCGGGGTTAAGGTGCATAAATATGCCCGGAGCCGCATTGATCTCTAGAATGCCAAAGCTACTAGATTTCCAGGATTTGGAGAGATCGCGAGCAATGACATCAATGCCAAGGCAAGTCAGTCGAAAATGCTGAGCAATATCCTGTGCCAAGATGATGTTATCAGGGTGAATATTATGTGTTGCATCGATACTGACACCGCCAGCTGACAGGTTAGCAACTTTGCGTAGATAGATAATGCGGTCTCTTTCGATGATGCTATTTAGCGATAAACCCTGGGCATCTAGGTACATCTCCATCGCCTCGTCGCTCTGAATTTTACTCATTGCAGAAGTTGGTGTATCCCTCCGAGCTTTGGTGCGGTTTTCGCTCCTAATCAACTCGGCAACAGTAGATCTACCATCACCAACAACTGATGCTGGACGACGTTCGGTAGCCGCAACAAATCTGCCGTTAACGCATAGCAGGCGAAAATCTGCCCCAGAAATACTCTTCTCAACAATTATTTGCTTTGGCTGCTCTTCGCCAATAGCACTGAGGGCTCTGTAGAAGGCGGATTTTAATTCCTCTGAGTCTTGCACATCTGCCGTCACCCCAATTCCTTTGTGACCAACTACAGGTTTAACTGCTACAGGATAGCCAATTTCTCTTGCTACAGCCAAAGCTCCCTCTAAGGTACGGACAATATCACCCTGAGGTACTGGAAAGCCCAAGGTGTTTAAGAATGCCTTGCATTCGTCCTTGTGGGTGGTGAAGTCTGAATCTAAATGACTATCGGTGTCAAATGTTGTTGCAACACCGCGAACCTGTTTTTTCCCATACCCGTATTGCATTAGTCCTTCATCCCACAGGTAGAATGTGGGAATACCTTTCTCTGCAGCTGTACGCAACAGAGCATAGACAGTAGGACCTCCATAGACTGACTGCCGGAACATGTTTTGCAAGGTTTCGATTTGCTCCTCAAATGGGATGTCTGCGTCTTGAACCATAGCTTCAAACCAGTCCCAAACAAAGAAAACTAGTGATTTAGTCGTGCGCTCGTGGAGTGATTGAATGCTAATTCTCGTGAAGTTTGGATATGGCTTTACACTCCAACGGCTGAGGTGCAAATCCATATCCAGTTTGCCCACTTCTGACAATGTCTGAGCAAACAATTGGGCATAGGATTCGCTTGGTTCTACTGAACGCAGATTCGGATAGCGATCGCCAATGATCGAGATATAATCATCAATGCGCAAAGGCTGGTTAGATTTAGTTAGAGCGAAATCAAATACTAAAGCTGCCGTGTCTAGATAGGGATTCGGACCGATGTAATACTTGAAGTTAAAGATATCGAAGGCATCAGTTTTCCTAGCATTGACGCGGACTGCATCGGTGCTTGTGTCTCGAACCATTGGGTATTTCCTCAGCTTACACCGTAATGCCGATCTTAACCCTATTGCTGCTAGATTTTTTATCATTTTCACTTTTTGCTGCTGCAATCAGTGCCCTGAGCTGATCCCCGTCGGTAAATATACCTTTGGAAAGGGTTAATCTGGTATTGAAGTCGTTTACGATCGGTAGGGATGATTTTAGTAGAAGACAGCAAGATATGAACAGCACAAAAGCTGTGGAAGATACAGCTGCTCTAAGAAATGAAGTCGAAAAACTTGCAGAGGAAGCGTTTCATCGAAAACTTATTTCTGGCTATGGCGATGGTCCAGACGAGAATGAGTACCAGATTGTCTTCAAAGGTAAACCCAGGCACGTTCCATTAAAGCAAGCGCTCTCTTTCCTCGGTACCCTGATTGAGCGTCGGTTTTGATGTTATGCGTAGGTCGCGAGCGACTGAGTATAATTCAGCACAATAGAAGTACTGACCCTAAGATTGGGGTCTTTTTTGTTATTCCACACTTCTGCTTTGAAGTGTTGCCGGAAAATCATGAGGGGATAATTCGATTAATGCGTCGTCTTCGCAACAATCGTCGTACTCGAACTTACAAGGTGGCTTAGTTATAAACCGTTTCTTAGTTGTTCACCAAAAATGGAGCAAGGATGCTCCCACTATAGCGACGAGCGGTAAGACATTTACCGGAAGCGAAGCTTCCAAGTAAATGTCAGAGCGAGGCGTTTAGTGGGGGACGCGGGTTGCTCCACTTGGGCAGAGCCCAAGACCGCACC
>JAFASY010000134.1 GCA_019244235.1 Chroococcidiopsidaceae cyanobacterium CP_BM_ER_R8_30 | reverse complement strand
GAACATGCTCACCAATAGTGTCTTCCCAGTTCCTGTAGCTCCTGTCGCTAGAATAATTGAATCTTTGAAAAACCCGCCGCCACACATCTCATCTAGCGTTTTGACTCCTGAAGAGACTCTGACATTGGAAGAACGTTGCGTCAGTTGCATCGCTCCAAGCGGGAAGATATTTACTCCTTCACTCGTAATTGTGAACGGATACTCCCCTTTCATATGAGTAGATCCCCTTAACTTCAGGATTTCTACAGTGCGACGCCGTCGTTCTCCTTCCAACACGTTGCGCACTATTACCACATTATCTGAGACAAACTCTTCCACCCCAAACCGTGCCACTGCTCCATATTCTTCCGTTCGCTCGGTGGTGATAATTGTCGTCACTCCCATCTGCTTGAGACGCGCTACGATGCGAAAGATCTCCCGCCGCACCACTGCCGCTGCCTCATACTGCTGAAATAAAGCCGTGATTGAGTCGATAGAAACTCGCTTAGCTTTATATTTACGAATTGAGTATTGTAGCCGCTCAATCAGAGCCGAAAGATCGAAGCTTCCTACTACATCCTGTCCTTCTGGATCGGGAGACGCATCTAGGATAAATAACTTGCCTTCATCAATTAAGCTTTGGAGATTCCAATTAAAACTATAGGCGTTCTTAATAATATCATCTGGCGATTCTTCAAAAGTGACAAACACTCCCGGTTCGTCAAACTGCACTATTCCGTTATAGAGGAACTGAATGGAAAACAATGTTTTGCCAGTCCCAGATGTTCCACTCACCAGGGTAGTTCTCCCTAGCGGCAGCCCCCCGTGGCTAATATCATCAAATCCTTCGATCATTGTCCGAATTTTTCTTATACCTAGAGGCAACGTTGTCTCTGGTGCTACCACCTGTTTGTTGTCATTCATCGCTGTCTTCTTGTTGACTTGGTTCTGCGTACAGTAAATCTAGTCCGATTAAGACTTTGTCTTTATCAGAAAGGTCACCAATGATCTTGCGCAGGGGTGGGGGTAAGACTTTGGCCAAGGTGGGTGTAGCAAGAATTTTATCTTCCTCTGCTAGGTGAGGACTGGTTAAGACATCAATGACTTTTAGGGTATAAATCCCTTGAAAGTCCTGTTCCAGAATCGTTTTGAGGGTGCTGATGGCTCGGACTGAGCTAGGGGTCCTGCCCGCCACATAGAGCTTGAGAACGTATGTTTTTTTGAGCGCATTCATAACAACCATGGCTGGATTTGAGCGGGATAAAGCAGCGCTTCTTGTTGACAGGAAGACTGCCGCATTGATGCATTTTAGCTTTGAGTCATCGCAGCACGGTACAATTCACATAGCTTTGCTAATATATCAATCAGTGTTAGACGATAGTCCAGTAATATATCATCACTCCGTCCCTCCAACTTTAATTGCTTAGAAATATCTTCAATGAGTTCAATGTGAATCTCAATAATGACAGGTGTTGGCACATCAGTATCAAAAGCTGTTTTGGTAAACTCTTCGATATCTTGCTTTAGAGTGTTGTTTGTGGCAAAATAATTGAGAACTATCCGGCGATAAGCTGCCTTGAGTTGCTGCAATGTCTCCTGTTGTTGGGTCAGTGGCAGCTGTTGAAAACTCTGCCGTTGTTCTTGCTGACGTCTATTCATGCTAGCAATTTTGTGCCCCCAATCAACCGCCTGCTACTACAGTGGCTTAGTATGCCACACGGTAATTTAAGTCGTTTTGTAATTCATTATAATTCTTAAAGGTTTACAACCCCTACTTTAGCTCCATAATTGAGCTAAGCTCTGGTAGTGATTCTCAAGCTTAGGAGTTGCGACACCACGAGAACAGAAAAATTTTGGTGAACTGCCTCACAATCTCCAAAGAGCTGCATCAGCAATGCCAACTCCCACGCTCTACGACTTTATTGCAACCATACCCACATGTTCTGAAACCGCTTGTCTGGCTGAAGTCATAGATATTTTTACTTCTAGACGATGCGATCTCTTGATGCTAGTGAGCGAACAGCACTGCCCAATTGGTGTAGTACATCTGCATCGCCTTATACCCCACT
Organism: Chroococcidiopsidaceae cyanobacterium CP_BM_ER_R8_30; assembly: GCA_019244235.1. Taxonomy (GTDB): domain Bacteria; phylum Cyanobacteriota; class Cyanobacteriia; order Cyanobacteriales; family Chroococcidiopsidaceae; genus JAFAVL01. Next base: position 2,749 of record JAFASY010000134.1, on the reverse strand, counting down.
TGATAATTTCTACCCAGTGGAAGAACCGTGGCTTTCAGGCAAATCGAGCTCTAAGTGAGATTAAACAAGCTATTGTGGACCCCCTTATAACCATACCTGCCCAACTAGGTGGGGATCAACTAGATACTTATTTGCACACGCATTCTGCCACGCTCAAGGCAAGCCTCTTGGAAGATCCGGCGACTCAACGTTCCGCTCTCAGTAGCTCCAACGGCGCGCCCTTTGCAGCTCAAGAGCGCAAGCTCAACAGTAGCTGTGATTTGGCACTAGTCGATCCAGAAGGTAAATTCTTGGGATTAGTGGATAGCGTTCGTCTATTGCGATATTTGGTAACATCACGAGTGATGGGTACCGAAACTGGATGCGAAAACGTTGAGATGCGTGAACTTGATTCATTGGCGCAGGTGTTAGAACGGCTACCTTGGCCCCTAATGCTGCTCACTAATAAGGCTGAGGTAGTGATGCAAAATCCAGCTTGGTGGCAACATTTTGGCAGCTTTAGCGATCCAGAAGCGATTAGACAAGAGGTAGAAGCAATTTTGGAAAATTCTGCTACCTCAGTAGGTACAGGCGCTCAAAAAGCAGGGGAACACAGTCAAGGGATACTAGCTGTAGCATCTCACCCCAAAAAGTCACGGGAACCGCGTGCTGGAGAAACGGATTCGGCTTATGCTAGGTATCCGGAAGTAGAGTCGTTGAGTGAAGAGGATGTCTTAGCTGATGACAATGATGCTGAACCAGCGTTTGCTACCTCAAAGCGGTGCCAAGTCGGAACCGAACCGGGTACCTGTACCTGTGTCTTTGCGGGACAAAATGGTCAAGAGCGAGTCTGGCAGTTCGCGAAAATCCCATTGATGTCAATAGTCACAAATCGCGTAGATGGTGAGCAAATCTGGCTGTTGCTAGCTACCGACGTGACGAGAGAACAGCAATTGGCATCAGAATTAGCAGCTAAAAATGCTGATTTAATTCATCTAAATCGCCTGAAGGATGAATTCTTAGCTTGTATCAGCCATGAACTGAAGACACCTCTCACTGCCGTTTTGGGATTGTCTACTCTCCTAGAAGATCAGGCTATGGGGCAGTTGAATGAGCGCCAAGCCCGCTATGCCCGCCTGATTCATCAAAGTGGTCGCCACCTGATGACAGTGGTAAATGATATTCTGGACTTGACCCGTATGGAGACAGGGCAACTGGAGCTAACTCTACAACCAGTAAAGATTAGCACCGTTTGCGATCGCGCGATCCAGCAAGTCAGATCTAGCCAGATCGAAACTAATAAAACTCAACGTTCTGCCGGAAGTGGCTCCGGCAGCTGCGTTGAGCAAGCTCAAAAGTCTGGAACATCAGCAAACCCTAGCAACCATCAATTCACCCTTTCAATTGAACCCGGTTTGGATAGCTGTGTAGCAGATGAGTTACGCCTACGCCAGATGTTAGTTCATCTGTTAGCTAATGCCTTCAAATTTACAGAGACAGGTGGTGAAATCGGACTGCGGGTAAATCGTTGGGAAGGTTGGATTGCATTCACTGTCTGGGATACTGGCATCGGTATCCCAGAGCATCAGCAGCACCTAATCTTTCAAAAATTTCAACAACTCGAAAATCCCCTCACCCGTCGGTTTGAAGGTACAGGGCTGGGACTCGTCCTCACCCGAGCGTTGGCTCGTCTACATGGTGGTGATGTCAGCTTTCTATCTATGGAGGGTAAGGGCAGTCAGTTTACACTGCTACTACCACCAAGTCCCCCTTTTAAGAGGGCAGGGGGTGCAGGGGGAGCAGAGGAGGCAGGGGGGGCTCATTCTGCCTTCCATCCCGTTCAGAAGGGACGCTATGCTCCCCCCACCTCTGGGCGTATAGTGTTAGTTGTCGAAGCAGCACCTCGGTTTATTGAAAATTTAACAGAGCAATTGAATAGCTTAGGCTATCGGTTCGTGATTGCTAGATCCGGAACAGAGGCATTGGAAAAAGCTCGACGATTGCAGCCAAGAGTCATTCTTCTGAACCCTTTTCTTCCCCTACTCTCTGGTTGGGATGTACTGACACTACTTAAATCAGATCCAGCGACTAGCCAAATTGCTGTGATTGTAACGGCAACGAGAGCTGAGCGGGAGCAGGCGTTTTTGAACCGAGCAGATGATTTTTTGAGTTTGCCAGTACAGCAGCAAGTTTTGCATCAGCTCCTGATGCGCTTTCGCGCCGAGACACAGTTTTCACCGTTCTCCCGGGATGCTGCTCAAAGTACCCAAAACGAGCCTCTGTTAACCATTCTTCGGCTTGTGAATAGTTATCCCTCACCTGAGGAAACTCCATACCGATTGCTACAAGATGCGGAACATAAGGAGAATGTTGGCTCCGCAACCGACCAACCGCCCCTCAAGGGAATGCCTGTGGCTGCTCCGGCAACTTCCTTGAGCAAGCTCAATTACCGAGTTTTAGAAGCGGATGACTTAGAGCAAGCAGAACTCCTGGCTCGGATTTGGCAACCGAATGTTGTCTTACTTGACGCACAGATTCCAGAGCCTTTGGCTTACTTTAAGCAACTCAGCCAACAGCCTAGTTTGAAAAACCTACCTATAGTTACTCTTGAAGCAACAACGACTCAAGCAGCAAACCAGGTAGCTGGTTTGGCAGTCTTTCCTTGCTTAACGCCAATTCCAAATCGCTCGATTCATACTTTGTTGCCGATTTTAGAAATTGCAGCAGGGATTGGTCTTAAACCTAGCCTATTAGTAGTAGATGTCGCTAC
>JAFASY010000043.1 GCA_019244235.1 Chroococcidiopsidaceae cyanobacterium CP_BM_ER_R8_30 | reverse complement strand
GGTCGTGTTTTAGATCTGGTGTTTGACTATAATGAAGTAGGAGAAATAGTAAGTTCGCAGAAGGTGTTTAGTCAAGCTTATGGCTGTCTGGCTTCCAGTTCAATGTCCACATTGCCATAGTACAGAAGTTGTCAAAAATGGTAAATCAGCGGAAGGCAAACAACGCTATCGCTGTCAAAACGCGGATTGTCCACATCGAACTTTTACCCTCGACCCTGTCTATCCAGGACGGACTAGACAAGTCAAGCAGCAAATTGTAGAGATGACACTCAATGGCAGTGGCATTCGAGATATTGCCCGCGTGCTACACGTGAGTACGGCTACGGTGATTCAGGAATTAAAAAAAAATCCCACAACTGCAAAACGTCAATCAGAATCTATTAAGTTGGCTAGCTCCAGAGCAAGTTGAGGTGGATATTATCCGAGTCGAAGAACCCATTGAAACTGGAATTGAGGAATCTGAACTTGATGAAATGTGGAGCTTTGTCGGCAAGAAGACTAACCCCAGATGGCTATGGCACGCGATTGACCGAAGCAGTGGGCAAGTCTTAGCATATGTGTTTGGACGGCGTAAAGATGAGGTGTTTTTGCAACTCAAGAAGTTACTAGAACCGTTTGGCCTCAAGCGATTTTGCACCGATGGCTGGGGAGCCTATGAGCGGCACTTGCCAGCAGAACTTCATGAAGTGGGTAAACGGAAGACACAGAGGATTGAGCGCAAGCATCTGAGGTTGAGAACTAGAATCAAGCGTTTGACACGAAAAACGATTTGCTTTTCCAAGTGTGAGCTGATGCATGACCTTGTAATTGGCATGTTCATCAACAGTTATGAGTTTGGGCTACTAATTTAGAAGCAATCAACAGATCTAAAACACCACCAAGCTCGTAAAGATAGGGGCTATAGTCAGCGTAAGCTAGCCAAACTGGTTGAGCTTGACTTTACGTACCTGTCTAAGCTAGAGAACGATCGGGCGGATTACCCACCCAAGGAAGGAGCTATTCGCTTGTTGGCACAGCATTTAGAGCTGAATGCAGAAGAACTAATTTTTCTAGCGGGTCGTATCCCTGAGCGGGACGAAGATCTGCTCAAAGAGAATTACAAGGCAATGCCCGCCCTGTTCCGCCGAATGCGGAAAGATCCAGACTTTGCCCAAAGGGTTTTTTCATTGGCTGATGAACCCGCGCACGAAGAAATGAGTAATGGTCAGGAAATGACACAATCAAAAAATCAGGAGGATTAGCTTGAGCCTATTCAAAATGAAACGCTTGACAATTTTTGCCTTAACTCTCCTATTGTGTCTGGTTGCGACTCCAGTATTGGCAGCGCCAGAGAAACTACTGAGAACCATAACCGTCAACGGTCAGGGAGTTGAGCGAATTCCTACGACTCTAACAGAGGTCAATTTAGGAGTCGAGGTTCAGGCGAAGACAGCCCAAGCAGCACAGCAGGAGGCAGCAAAACGGTCATCATCAGTAGTAGAATACCTGCGTTCGCGTCAAGTACAAAGACTGCAAACTACTGGCATCAGCCTCAACCCTAATTATGACGATAGCAATAATATGCATCGCCTCATCGGATATTCGGCTACAAACACCGTTAGCTTTCGCTCTCAAACCGATCAAGTTGGTACTGTATTGGATCAAGCAGTTAAAGCTGGAGCCACAAGAATTGATAGCGTTAGCTTTGTAGCAACAGATAGTGCGATCGCACAGGCACAGCTACAAGCTTTACAAAAAGCGGTTAAGGACGCCCAGATGCAAGCAGATGCTGTGTTGAGCACTTTAAACTTGACCCGTCAGGATGTGGTGAGCATTCAAGTCAACAACGCTAATCCGCCCATGCCACTTAGACAAATGGCAAGAGCTAATACCGCCTTTGCTGCTTCCCCCTCGCCAGTAATAGGTGGCGAACAGCAAGTGGAAGCAGCGGTAACACTGCAAATGAGCTACTGAGCGATCGCTATTACCAAAACTTAGAACTCGCTCTCATTTCCACTACCCACAAGATTGGGGTCTGTATCCCGCTTAGAACCCAACAACTCTAGCCGATCTACTTTAATGACGGGTCTAGAGCGGTTGGCTCCGGTGTTGCGATCTTGCCAATGGTCAAACTTCAAACTACCTGTCACGCCAATTAGACTACCCTTACGCACATAGTTGGCAGCAACTTCAGCAGTTTTACCCCACAGTTCCAGATTAAACCAATCTGGTTGGTCATTGTCACGAGTTCGACGATTAACGGCAAGTGTCATTTTACATACAACACTTCCAGATTCGTAATACTTAGCTTCAGGGTCACCGCCTACACGACCCACCAGATTGACAATGTTGAGACTCATGTGCGTTTTTTTCAGTACAGGTGTACTTCTTTATCGTGACTCATAATCGTCCCGAATGGCAAATGCTATTGTGTGAATTTGATAAATTTTTATCTATTAAATGATAAGATTTCTACCCTTTACTAGACTCAAAATCAAAAACATACTAGATTCCTGCACGATTGCATTGCCGCTTAAA
>JAFASY010000302.1 GCA_019244235.1 Chroococcidiopsidaceae cyanobacterium CP_BM_ER_R8_30 | reverse complement strand
TCAATTCTCAGTTTCAGTAGCCACGTTACATAAAGCCCTGAAGCGGCTGAATCAAGCACCACTAAGAGCCAGCCGCCTGTTACGGAAAACACGGAAGCGCTACGAGCGGCCAATTCCTGGGGACCGGGTGCAAATGGATATCTGTCAAATTGCACCTGGGCTATATCAATACACAGCGATTGATGATTGCACCCGGATTAAAGTCTTGCGGCTCTATCCGACGAAAAGTACGGCTAACTCTCTAGATTTTCTGGAACAAGTCATCGAAGAATTTCCCTTTCCCCTGCAACGTCTACAAACTGATCGGGGTCGAGAGTTTTTTGCTTATGCCTTTCAAGAACGATTGATGTCTTATGGGATTAAGTTTCGCCCAATTCGACCTCGCTCTCCCCACTTGAATGGCAAAGTGGAACGTTCTCAGAGAACGGACTTAGAGGAATTCTACAGTTGTGTTGACCTCAAGAGCGAGAACTTACATCAGCAGTTGCAGCAATGGCAGGACTACTACAACCACGAACGGGTGCATGGCTCACTTCAGGATGCAACGCCTTGGGAGCGGTGGTTATCTCTGTCACACAAAACTCCGATTTGGGAAGAAGTTGAAGCGCTTTATGAGCCTTCCAAGGAGCGGATTCGAGAGCAGAACTACCGGGCAGATCTGCAACAACAGACATTGAAACGATGTCTATAGATCGCACAAAGAAAAGCCACTACCCCAAATCCCCCTCAGTTACAAGCGCAATGATGCCTTCATCCTCCAGAGGTTGTCAGGAGCAGAACGTCGCTACAACGGCTGCTGGGCGATCGCCCGTGAGATCCTTGATTTCTCCCTAATAGTCGAGACGCACGATGGTAGATTACATGTAAGACCTGACAATCTTGATCCGATTGATGACCGGGCAGTCCGCCGTCAGATTGCAGCTCTGCTCAAGAGGATTCAGAAACTGCGCAAACTTGAGCTAGATCGGGGAGCGATCGCGGTACTGGAAATACTAGGAAAACAGACATTTCTGACTGAGGTTGAGGAAAGATTGCTAATGGTGTTAGAAGATTATTATGGTATTGCTAAGCATTGATCAATACAGTGAAATCAGCTGCACCCACCCCTAAATCTCTACCATCATCTACTGGCTCTCTACCTACCAGACCATTTGAGGAACTGAGCAGTGAGGAAGCCACGCTCAGGCAACGGTTGGAGATGAAAGCTGAGAGAGCGCTCTTCAAAGCCGCCGTCGGGACAAAGAAGCTCAAGGGACTTCCCTCATACGACTCAACCTCTTCCTGGGTTTCTCAGCAGTGGGGTAACGAGCAGAAAGTTGAGGAGGCGCTGTCGGAAGCGATGATGGCACTGAGGGAGCTGTGTGATCTCCGCTTGTACCGCAGCACTCATTATCGGTTTGAGGAGTATCTGCGCGATCGTTTTGGTTGGTCAGCGGAGGAAATTTACCCGGATAGTCACTGAAAGTTGTTATTCCAGCCGTGATGATTGCTCAAACTGCCATTTCAAGTAAAGTTGAAAGCATGAAACGCTTAATCACGGTACTGTCAATGCTTGTCTCAATGGTTCTGCCAGTTCAAGCGCAAGAACTCAATTTGTACGCGCAGAGAAAACCGCAACTCGCCTTATTCAATACTGATTACCATACAGCTTTAAAGATGAGAGGATACAACGCACCACCAACCGTTCTAAATTCCATCTATATAAATGCGGCAATTAGCGACTGCACAATACTGTCACTTGGCAAAAGCATCGGTGATTTGTTGCCTGAAGGTAAATCAAGTGATTACTATAAAGCCGCTTTGGTAATCTCCGCCGTGAATGATATCTGCCCTGAGTTGAAACCACCTAACTGGGAACAGTATATAACTGATATGGGGTATCCATCACAGCAGTCACTCAAAGCCTTTCAAAAACAAGCTCTTGAAGGAATACACGGGCAATAAGTGGAATCTGTAATGTATAGAGTTTTACTAGACAAGTCTGATTCCAGATGCTATCCCCTTGTTAAGGGGATAGTTTGTACTGGCGCTAAGTTTATGTGCAGGTGTAGCAATCGTAGAGGGGGCTGAGTTGGGGATTTTGTGTTGTCCCTCAGCAGTTTCCAGGAATTTAGTGCCATCCTGTGCTACTACCAGAGTTGCTTGCAGTTCTCCAATTGCTTGATAAAAATGCTTGGCTTCAGTCATTAAACTTTAAGCTCCCAAGTACATGCTACAAATCGTCATGATTTACTCCACTGAACAAAAGCAACAGTAGTAGACCAATCTATAGTTTGATTCAAGAACAAGCGTTCAAATTCTGCACGGACAACACGAATCTCTGATGCTGACAGGTGACGCGACAAATAATCGACATATGCAGGTCGCTTTGTAGCAGAAACATTTGTACTAAACCAGCGATTCAATAAATCTGATGACACGTAAAGTTGCGTGGGATAATGTGCCACCGTGATTTTGACTTTGACCCCTGCTGCTATCAGTAGCGAACGTAAATCTTCCACATCCCAATTCACCATCGGATCGGTGGAATTAGCATAGATTTCCTCTTCGGCTGCGGCTAAGCGTTCGTATAGCTCGGCATTCAGCCTGTCAACACCGAGCAAGCGATACAACCGTTGTGTATGGCGAGTTACTGTTTCTGCTAACACCAACACTCCCGATGGTTGTAGCAATTGTAGTAACTGTTGTACTGATCTTGCCTTATCAAGTTCGTTAGCCAGAGCGTTGCGCCCGACAATTGAGTCGAAGGATACATTGGGAGCAATGGTGGCTAACTTGTTCCGTAACTCAACGAGTGGCGCAGCGACAATGACCGGACGCATCAATTGAGGCAACTTCTCTGCCTGCTCTTGGAGTGCTTTCGCTTGCTGCTCATTACAGACGGCAGCATACACTCCTCCCTCTGGCACGTGACGCAGTGCTTCCCAAGTCAGTAGACCGCTGCTAGCATTCATATCCAGAATGATGTGGTGACGTTGTGGTTGAGCTAACTCAAACACGCGACTACGGATGCTAGCAAGTTGCTCTCCGACTTGGCCCAACGTGCGCTGCAACCACCTTTGGGATTGGCGATCGCTAGGACTAAAGGTGAGGATCTCTACAGGTGCTATCCCGGCATCCATTTCCATTGCTGCCAGTTGAGCTTCCCGTCGCCGCATCACTGCTGCTTGAATTTGAGCTTCAAAACCTTGAGCTGATGGTTGGTAGAATACTTGTCCTTGTAAGAAAGCTGGTAAATACTGCTGCGCTACCCAATGCTCTCTATAGGCATAAGGGTAAAGATAGCCTGTACCATGTCCAAATCCTTGCTTGTCACGATTACTGTCTTTGAGATGACTTGGTACATCAGCTTCCCTTTCCTTTTCCACTGTTGCCAAAGCATCGAAAAAGCCCATTAGACTATTAGACTTGGGTGCAGTTGCTAAGTAGAGCGTTGCTTGGGCTAAATGGTAGCGTCCCTCTGGCATTCCCACACGCTCGAAGGCTTGGGCACAGGCATTAACAACGACCACTGCATTGGGATCTGCTAGTCCTACATCCTCGCTTGCCAGGATCGATAATCGACGTAAGATGAAACGCGGGTCTTCCCCAGCATAGAGCATACGTGCTAACCAATATAATGCTGCATCAGAGTCGGAGCCACGCACGCTCTTGATGAAAGCACTAATTGTATCGAAATGAGCGTCACCCTCTTTGTCATAGAGAACGGCACGTTGCTGAATCGACTCCTCCGCCACGGCTAGGGTGACGTAGATGACTCCTTGTGCGTCTGGAGGTGTAGTTTCTACTGCTAGCTCTAATGCATTGAGCAAAGAACGGGCATCACCGTTAGCAAAATTGACCAAATGAGCTAGGGCATCTGACTCCACCTTAACTTTGAGTTTGCCATAGCCGCGCTCTGGAGCTGATAGTGCTTGTTCGGCGATGCGGTACAAATCGCGCTCGCCCAAGGGTTTGAGTTGGAAAATGCGTGAGCGGCTAAGGAGTGCTTTATTGACTTCAAAGAAAGGATTTTCAGTCGTTGCGCCAATTAAAATCACAGTGCCATTTTCTACCCACGGCAGTAGCGCATCCTGTTGCGACTTATTAAAACGGTGGACTTCATCGATAAACAGAATGGTGTGCTGTTTGTGTTTGTTGGCTCGCTCTTGAGCCGTTTCTATGGCTGAGCGAATTTCCTTGACTCCCGCAAGTACGGCATTAATGGCAATGAAATGAGCGCGGGTGCTATTGGCGATAATTCTTGCTAGGGTAGTTTTTCCGGTTCCAGGCGGTCCAGCAAAAATGAGTGAAGATAATTGGTCGGCTTCAATCGCTCGGCGCAGAAGACGACCGGGAGCAATCATGTGGTCTTGTCCAACAAACTCATCAAGAGTGCGCGGACGCATGCGCGCTGCTAGCGGTGAAGAGTTGGCTGTCGATTGGCTGTCTTTATTGAAGAATTCCATCACTTGTGCGCCGATACTCTGGGTAATGTTTGTTTTTAACTTTCCTCTGCTTATGTAATGTAGTTTTCGATCTTGCCATTAACTTTTCAAGTTGGCAATCAAGTCAACTTAAGGGCGAGAGCATGACTTTCACCTCAGTAAGCTTCAGGTAGAATTTCAGTTAAGCTGCATGGCTGGCTGCCTTTAGGAATTAACCGAGCGCTTCTTACCTGCTCATTCGCAATGCTTATTTGTGGAGAATTTTAGCTAGTTTTCTGATGCTAATATTCTACAACTCTGAATCCTAACTTTCGTATATTTCTAAAGGCAAAGAGTCTGGGTCTTTAAAGAAGGTAAACTTCTTGCCTGTCAGCCAATCATTTCTAATTGGTTCTATTTGTAAACCCTTGGATTCTAATTCAGCAACCGTTTGTTCTATATTATCAACCTCAAAAGCAAGATGTCTTAATCCACAGGCTTCTGGATTACTGATTCTTCCAGAAGGGTTGGGGAATGAGAAAAGCTCAATCCGATCGTTTTGCCCCACTCTCAAGTCAAGCTTATAAGAATTTCTCTCAGTTCTGAAAGTCTCCCTAATGATTGGGAATCCTAAAATTTCAGTGTAGAATTTTTTTGAGACTTCATAGTTAGAACAGATAAT
>JAFASY010000239.1 GCA_019244235.1 Chroococcidiopsidaceae cyanobacterium CP_BM_ER_R8_30 | reverse complement strand
AGCTGCGTTGACTTCGTCAAAACAACAGTGATAGACGGCTGCTTTGGCTATCAATCTCGTCCACTCGACTCTGGCTGCTAACCGTCCAGCATCCGCTGATGACAGCTGCTCTGGCTGCAGGACACAACCCCAAGAGCAATCATCTTTAAAAACAGACCTATCCTACTCGCTTATGCTGCTAAAGTTCACTCTCTGGTAATTTCTCTAACAACATGCAGGTTTACAATGCTGGAGTAATCATATTAAGTTACTTGAGACGGCTACATCTCAACGTTTTTCAATACTAATATAATAATACCTGCAGAACCAAGTTTCTGTATAGAAAATTACAAGAAAGACAAGAAGATATTATTTATCTCCCAAAGTCAAATGTTGGTTTTGCTAAAAAAGCTCTACACCACTATCTTTAGCTCGGCATTAAGAGTTTCAAACAAATAGTCCATATCCACCTCTTGTTCCCAAGATTAATCATGGTACCTAGATCTCACAGCACGCTTTCCGTCGCGATCACCAGTAAATAAGCAGTGTTTGGCAGAGACTCCAAGTGCTTCAGCAACAGCAAGTAGTCCTTCAAGAGCGGGTTTTAGCCGACCTATATCGCATTCGGTTGTAGAGGCAGTACACTGGAGTCAACAACTCCATCTTACTTAGATCGGGTGGTAAAAGAAACTCCCAAACGCACACGCTGGCCAAGCCTAGGTAAGGGACAATGAGCTTGATTGACAATATAGGCCATCTTCTGAAAGCGCCAAAAAAGATTTTCCAATCAGTTAAACTTCTAAGATTCTGCAATATCATTTTTCGACAAAATCTGCTAGGATATCCTATCTCAAGTAATTTCGCATATATTTCTGGTATAAAATCGTATCTTACTCTTAGGCTCCAAGTAGGGTCGCGGTCCAAGATACTAGCACCCATAGTACACTCTAAATAAACGTCTTTAGTTACAATGACAGAGCCGTGAGCAGCGCAAAAGCCAGCCCAATATGCTTGAGATGCCCAATTACTAGTAGCAGCTGGCCACTTCTGCACTGCAAGTTGCACTAGATTTGTCTGATACACTACTGCCGATATAAAAAGAATACCACCAAAACTTCGGTTTAGATGAGTTTGATATGCTGCTTTACCATCAACAGTGGGTTCATCACTATCGCTATCAAACCAACGTTCTATAGCGAGTTGACCTGTTAGGCTTTCACGACCAGTGCAGTTCAAATACATAAGTGTTAAATCAGGATGCCTCTTGAGAATCTTTAACACATAGCTAAGAGTTCTTTCTTGAATAGGATCATCGTCACCGATTGTCCAAACATACTTGCTGCTTGCACTTTTCAAGCAGTAGGCAATATTTGTCATAACGCCAAGATTAACAATATTTCTGCTAGATCTAAACGTGACGGCACCAAGCAATTCCTGCCATTTTTTAATAATTTCCTGGGTATGATCTGTAGAACAGTTATCGGAAACAAAGATTTCGCATTCAGCTTCAAAGCCTCTGAGTGCTTGAGCCAACCATGTTAGCTGTTTATTCAGTAACTCAGCACGATTGAAGGTAGGTATAGCAATCGTAAGCAATTTATTCATGTGAAAATGCTCATCTACTTGGTTAGTATTTTTTGAACATTAGCTAATTGGTCTTTCACCCACCCAAGTGGGTTGGGTGTATCCTTGGTAGTTGCCCTGATATAAAGGAGGCTTTCGTTGCTGTCAAAACAACATAGACGGCTGCTTCAGTTACTAATCTTATTTATCCAACTCTCACTGGTAACCGTCTGGTAATTACTTGTGACAGCAACTTCGGCTGCGATACTTTGTCAAAGGAGCAGTCATTCTACCTAAAACCAGACATACTCACCTTGCCTACCTGCGCTGCTAAAGTTCACTCATCGGTAACTTCTCTAGCAGCACACAGCGCTTATGACGCTGGAGCACTTACGTTGACCTAATTTAGATGATAGCGATCTAGCTTTGCCAATGTCAATACTGTATTACCTATAGAACTCAATTTGTGTGTTGAGGATAACAAGATGTGAAAATCGGGAAATTATTGTTGCTCTCTCGAAGTTCAATGTGTTTTGGTTAGGCTTCACTTAAGCATCTCTAGTTCAGCATTAAGAGTTTCAAACAAATAGTTCATTCCAGAGTTCCTTTCCAAAATTAAGTATGGCATCCCAGCTCTTCTAGCACACTCTCCATCACGGTCATCACGATCGCCGATGAATAAACAGTGTTCGACTGAAACTCCCAGTGTACCAGCAACAGCAAAGAGCCCCTCAGGAGCGGGTTTGAGCCGACCTATATCGCGCTCGGTCGCACAGACGTTACATTGAGGAGCTAGCTTGAGTGCAGCTAGTTTCTCATGGGCTGGATAATCAGAAAAAGTTGCAGTTGCTATACCCCGATGTGAGAGATTGTCGAAGACTTTCAAAATGCTTGGATAACTGCAAGAGGGAAGATGTCGTAGCGGAACCTGAAAAATCCATTTTCGCACGACTCTACGAACTCTTGCTGGTGAAACTCCTGATGCCCGTGCTACCCAATCATATTGAGCATTGTCTAAATCAACAACAACCTCAAACGCCCGCTTTTCACGTTCTCGCCTAAAGTCCCTGAGTATTTTTAAGTCTTGTAACTCTCCTAAATGAGTCAGATAATACCTGACAAGCTCCAGCAACATTATTCTACGTAATTTGCGTTGATCGTAGAGAGTACCGTCTACATCAAAAATGACGGCTTTAATTTTCTGCCAGTCTATATTCAATAACTCACATTGCATATTTTTGTATGTATTGTCAAAAAATATGGAAGTTAACCAGCTAAAGTTCTTTCCCGTAAGCAGTTTTCGGACTTTCGCTTAATATCAAACTTATAGTTTACTTAATGACTCCATGAATTTTTAGCAACAGAATCATGAAGACTGTAACTACCCAACTTAGAACTGTGAATAAGATCGGTAAATCTGTGAGTAAAACCTCTTCTGGTCTCTCTGTCTGTCCACTAACTAAAGCGCTCCTACGAGCAATCTCATCTGGATCGCTGAGGAGTTGATAGCGAAAAATACCGTATAGCACAAATGGTAATGTCAGAAGCATCCAAGGCGTTGAGGCTCCACCAAATGTCGGTCCAGAACTCCAGATAGCATAAGTCATTATGGCGCAAGTGGTGACAATGTTTTCCATGCGAGATAGTAAAGATAGGGAGTAGCGTTTGAGAACAGCACGAGCTTTACCACCTTTGACAGTAAGTCGAAGTTCAGCCTTGCGCTTCTCGACACCTAAGAACAAGGCTAGCATTGCCGTACATAGTAAAAACCAGTTAGATAAAACGATATTAGTAGCAGCCGCGCCGCCACAAGCCCGCAAGACAAATCCGGTGGCGATCGCCACAATATCTAGAATGACAGTCCGCTTAAGTTTCTTATTATAAGCAAACTGCACCAGAGCATAGCATGTGAGCGCTGCTCCCAAACCTGGTGACTTAATCCAGCCGATGACGATAGCACTACACAACAGAAGCAGAGCCATCCCCAAGGCAGCTGCGATACTAACTAATCCTGCTGCAATTGGACGATGACACTTGATAGGATGCTGGCGGTCTGACTCCATATCAACAATGTCATTGAATAAATAGAAACTACTAGAAGTACAACAAAACAATACAAACGCCAGTAAACTACTCAGAAAAGATTGTAGATTGATGCTAAAAGCAAACAAAGGTGCAGCAAACACAATCAGGTTTTTAGTCCACTGTTTAGGACGTAAAGCTGCAATATAAGGCAATAGATAAACTGCTATATCAGGTGTTTTTTTTCTCTGGGGTGAACTCTGTAGAAGTTTCATTAAATTTCCTTTACACTTTTGCAAGTGTGTTCAAGGTACGCAGACTATAAGAATCATTTAACCCAGTGCCTGGACCGATTTCTCAATGGGGAAGAAATGCCAACTGTGCTGTAGCTAGATTCAGGGATGAGAATATTTCTGGCTGATAAATACATCAAAATTAGTAGTGGAGACACTAAAACTACCACAACGTACCAAGGTATTCCTGCATGAACAAACGAGTTCTGCCAAAGATTAATGGTACTACTGGCATATTCATTTGCTTCTGAATATGAATTCATCAGCTTAATTATTGGGCCATGTGTTATGATCCGAACTATATTTATCAGAGTTCCCTTTAGCATGTCTATGGACTGGCTACTTCCTAAACTCCAGACAAATATATTGTCACTGCTCATACCATACTTCGCTGCATACATCATTCTGAAATGCCAATTAGAAAGAATTGAAGAGAGAGCTAGAAGAAAACCAAAGCTACCGAGAAGAATAGCAGGAACCTTTAAGAATGTTTTATTTAAAACAAATCTTAGATTGACAGCAAATGGTAGGAACAGAATCGGTAAGATCGTAATAAAGTGACGAGGACCCCATCCCGCGGCTCCGTACCAGCTTCTTAATTTTGAGTGAAGTAAAAGCCATAGTAGAGTGAGTGTTACTACGTAAATAGCTTCTTTCCGATGCTGTTTATAAAATTTTCTAAATAGGAGAATGGACAAAATAAGTAAAGGAGCATAAACAAATAGACTTTTACCAGGACTGAAAAGCAAACCTTGAAGACCCACAAATAAATTTCCGTCTAAAGCATTATTAGAGGCAAAAGCTGCCGTCTGTACAGGTGACTTATAAAAAACTCCTGTTCTTAAGTAGTTGTACCAAGATTGCCACCCGAAGAAAGGTAGAAGTGTTATCAGTGCCAGAGCTATTTCTCTAATTCTTGTTTGTAATGACGCTCTATAGATACTTGCTAAGTAAGTGAAAGAAGCTACAACCGCTAAGATCATTGATATTCGAGTGATAAAACCAAAACCTAAACAGACAAAACAGTAAACTAAATCCCACCATTTACTATTTTGGCGATATTTTAATAAAAACAAGAAAGATAGCACTAAAAGGGTACTACACAATACGCCATCGAATAGGTTGCGGGAATAAGTCCAAAAATAGGTAGTTAGAGCTAGACACAGAGTTGCCAAAAAACTAGGAATTCTTGCCTGTGAAAATCTAAAAAATAAAATACCAAAAAAGGCAGTGGCAGTAAGTGCTGAATAAAAGCCTGCTTGAAACGATAAAATAAATTGTTGTATCCTTTCTA
>JAFASY010000132.1 GCA_019244235.1 Chroococcidiopsidaceae cyanobacterium CP_BM_ER_R8_30 | reverse complement strand
TGCGCCCAGCAGCGATTGTCAGATTTACCACCGATTGACTGGAAGATAGGAGGGGCAGCAGTTTGCGTTGTTCTGGCAGCTGGCGGTGATCCGAAAGCCTATCAAAGGGGGCAAGTTATTACTGGGATTGCTGAAGCAGAAGCCTTGGGGGCAGTGGAATTTCACGCTGGTACGAAGCTACAGCAACAACAGTTAGTGACAGACGGTGGTCGGGTTTTGGGGATCACTGGGATAGGAGAGAGTTTCGAGCAAGCAAGATCACTTACTTACGCAGCCTGCAACTGTATCCGGTTTGAGGGCATGTACTACCGACGAGATATTGGCTACCGCATCAGAGGGAACAACGACTACTAACTTTACCAGAATGCTAGCGCTATTGAAAATCATCCGAGAAACTATTAACAGTTGGTGGTCAGATTTTACCCTCCAGACTAGACTGATGGCGGCTGCGACATTAGTAGTTTCCTTGGCTATGAGTGGTCTGACCTTCTGGGCAGTCAACACTATCCAGCAAGATGCTCGTCTAAATGACACTCGCTTTGGTCGTGATTTAGGACTCCTGCTAGCAGCTAACGTTGCACCATTGATTGCTCAAGATCATCTATCTGAGGTTGCCCAGTTTTCCCAACGCTTCTACAGCAGCACCTCTAGCGTGCGCTATATGCTCTACGCTGATGAAGCTGGGAAAATCTTTTTTGGTCTCCCTTTTGGAGAATCGGCGGTGGAAAATTCCCTCACGATTGAACGTCGAATTCAACTCCCAGATGATTACGCTGCCAATTCAGAATTACCTATGGTCCGGCAGCACATCACACCAGATGGAGAAGTTACTGATGTTTTTGTCCCTCTGACTCATGAAGGGATGTACTTAGGAGTTTTAGCTATTGGTATTAATCCCAACCCGACTGTCGTAACGTCCTCAAATCTCACGCGAGATGTCACCATCGCTGTTTTTATCTCGATTTGGGTCATGGTCATTTTGGGAGCCGTGTCTAATGCCTTGATTATTACTAAGCCAATCAAAGAACTACTGCTAGGCGTCAAAAATATTGCTGGTGGGAATTTCAAGCAGAGGATTGATTTGCCATCAGGAGGTGAGCTGGGAGAGCTGATTTCCAGCTTTAATGAAATGGCAGAGCGATTAGAGCGCTACGAAGAGCAGAATATTGAGGAACTTACAGCCCAAAAAGCCAAACTAGAAACCCTAGTTTCGACAATCGCTGATGGAGCCGTACTCCTAGATACTGATATGCAGGTGATTTTGGTCAACCCGACAGCGCGGCGGATATTTGACTGGGATGGCGGTAATGTTGTGGGAAAAAATGTGCTGCATTATCTACCACCGTCAGTGCAAGTTGAGCTGACGCGCCCTTTGTATCAAATAGCAGCTGGCGAACGTGAAAGCGCTGAGTTCCGTATTACGCTCACGCAGCCTACTAATCGTACAGTCCGCATCCTTCTGACGACTGTCCTCGACCAGTACCGGGAAAGCATCAAAGGTATTGCAATGACTGTACAGGATATTACGCGTGAGGTAGAACTTAACGAAGCAAAAAGCCAGTTTATTAGCAATGTCTCTCATGAACTAAGAACCCCCTTGTTCAATATCAAAACTCATATTGAAACCCTGCATGAGTATGGCGAAGGCTTGAGCGAAGCTGAACGTCGAGAGTTTCTCGAAACAGCTAATCATGAGACAGATCGACTGACTCGTCTCGTGAACGACGTTCTGGATTTGTCACGGTTGGAATCCAATCGTCGCTATGAGTTTGGAGCGGTGGATCTAGCTCAGGCGATTGAACAAACATTGCGGACTTATCAGCTCAATGCCAGAGATAAAGGCATCGAGCTGATTCAAGAAGTTGCCCCCCATTTACCCCTAGTCGTCGGGAATTACGATTTACTACTGCAAGTGTTTACCAATCTGGTCGGTAATGCCCTCAAGTTCACTGAATCTGGTGGACGAGTAGCAATCCGCGCCTACCCGCGTTCGAGATCAAACTTCCACCATAACCCCAACTTGGTTCGCGTTGAAGTGTCTGATACCGGAATGGGCATTGCCTCTGAACACCAGGAGAAAATTTTTGGTCGCTTTTTCCGTGTAGAAAACCGCGTGCATACTCTAGAAGGTACAGGATTGGGGCTATCAATTGTCAGAAATATTATGGACAAGCATCACAGCAGCGTCCACTTAGTCAGTGAAGTTGGCATTGGTACAACCTTTTGGTTTGACCTGGCGGTATTTGACCAAGCAGCAGTCATCGAGACTGTAGCCCAAGCAGAAACAGTCGATCGCTCTGTTGGATAAGCGCAAGAAAATAGAAGTTTAACTGCTTTAAAGCATAGCAGATTTTTCTATGATGCGAAAGACGATTCGCATACTTGGTACTCACAGCTATAACAACGTCAAGACCGCTATCAACATTAACTACAAACTTAACTATAACAAAAATGCTGAAAACTAGCCCAACAGGTTTAAAGCTGCCGTAACAATACTTAAAATCTTTATAAAGAGTATAATTGACAACGTCTTAGAATAAACACATTATAGGTAACAGTTGAAGAATGAAGTGCATAGTTTAACTCAAGCAACTGAGAATACATGCCATGGAAGTTCAAAGTCAGAGTCGAGTTTTAGCCAAATCAAATTTTGAAAAGGCCTATATAAAGACAGTAATAAATAATAAATTCTTCGAGCGAGATTCATATTATCAACAGCAGAAATCTAGATACTTCAATACACTTAAGCAGATTCACCAACTTTCAATGCCCAATCACCCCAAGATTCTTGAAATAGGTGGTGGTCAAATAGCATTACTTTCCCAAAAACTTTTTAATTATGAATGTACTGTAGCTGATGTAAACGAAACATACAAACAAAGTATATTAGACCATCATGTAAAATTTCAACGCTGCGATATTCTATATGATGATTTAGAACAAAAAAACTACTATGACTTAGTAGTGATGTGCGAGGTTATTGAACATATGCCAGTGCCACCACACATTGTTTTAGATAAGATAAAAACTTGGATAAAACCAGGTGGCTGGCTTTTTCTGACAACTCCCAACCTTTATCGCTTAAGAAATCTAGTTAGACTAGCATTGGGTTTGCGTGTTTTTGATACATTCCGTATTCCTGAGCCAGGTTTTAGCATTGGTCATCCTATAGAATACAGTCAAATACACTTAAAGTGGCATTTTGAAACAGCTGGTTTTGAGTCAGTTAATATCCGGTTACAGCAACTTGATAATGCTGGTTCAAGTCTAGCGACACAACTAGCGAGGATGATAGCTAGTCCTTTGTTACTTCGCCCACTTTGGCGAGATAAGTTGGTTGCAGTTGCACGAAAACCAGGTCAGGAGGACAGTCTGAATGGTTTAGCAAAAACTTGTTAAACTGCCAAAAGCAGTGGTTGCAGGTTAAATAAGTTAATGTGTGGTCGTTTCACTCTCATCTTTTCAGCAGAGGAGCTAGCAGAAGCATTTGAATTGGACGAGGTGCCTGCCTCTTTTCCCCCACGCTATAACATTGCTCCTTCTCAGCCTATTGCTGCCGTCCTTAAAACTACCGCTCGTCCCGTCCGCCATTTCTCTTTACTACGATGGGGATTGATTCCAAGTTGGTCGAAAGAACCCACTATCGGGAATCGTCTGATCAATGCCCGTGCAGAGACAGTAGCTGAAAAGCCATCTTTTAGAACCGCCTTCAAGCGACGAAGATGTCTGATTCCTGCCAGCGGATACTACGAATGGCAGAAGCAGGAACGGGGAAAGCAGCCCTTTTACTTCCATCTCAGAAGAGAACAACCCTTTGCCTTTGCTGGTCTGTGGGAGACATGGCAAGATATTCCCACTGGGACAATCATAACGACTCAGGCGAATCAGTTGTCACAGCAGATTCACGATCGGATGCCTGTGATTCTTAAACCACAAGACTATGAAGAGTGGCTAGATCCTAACAACCAGGACACTGCTAAACTCCAGTCCTTGCTGAAACCTTTCCCGTCAGAAGAAATGGAAATCTACCCTGTCAGCAATCAGGTAAACAATCCAGCAAACGATAGCTCGGAATGTATTGTTCCAGCAGAAGAATAAAGAACTGTAGCGCTAAATCCTCTCTTGTAAATGAAGTAATTCGCGGGCGGCTTCTACAACAGCTTCTGGCGTTACTAGCCGCAGACAGTCTTGGTGCCCCTGAGGACAAATGCTTTTATAACAGTACTTGCAAGGGACATCGTGAAATAGAACGCGATGAGCAACACCCCAAGGTGTG
Organism: Chroococcidiopsidaceae cyanobacterium CP_BM_ER_R8_30; assembly: GCA_019244235.1. GTDB lineage: Bacteria > Cyanobacteriota > Cyanobacteriia > Cyanobacteriales > Chroococcidiopsidaceae > JAFAVL01. The sequence continues at coordinate 4,237 of JAFASY010000132.1, read as the reverse complement.
TGCTGAGGATTGGTGAGAGCGTACAAATCCACAACTGGTGTGCCCACAGCAGCAGCAATATGGATAGGACCAGTATTATTGGCAATCAGGATAGGTGCGATCACAAGTAGCGCTACCAGTTCGCTTAAGTTGAGTCCACCTACGAGTGAGTGTGTGGCAACACCCACTGCTGCCTGAATACTCTCAACCAGTTCCCGTTCTGGCTCAGTTCCAGTAAAAATAACTGGGATGCCCATATCCATAACTAAGCGACGGGTAACTGCGGCAAATCCTTCTGGTGGGTAGCGGCGCGATGGAGCGGTAGCACCAGGATGGATAACTACCCAGAGATGTTCGTGCTCCAATCCCAGTTTTTGGAGAATATCCTTAACGCGGCGACGAGCAGGCTCGGGCGCTTGGAGTGACATTCCTTCGTTATGAGTTTGGCAGCCAACTGTGGCAACTAAGTCCAGCTGGCGACGCACCTCATGGCGGACAAAACTTTCTGGCTCTGGATCTTTCACCCAATGCGTTAGCAACTGATAGGGATTTTCGTGACAGTGAGCTAGCCGGAGGGGAATATCAGCCAAGTAACAGAGAAATGCTGATGGTAGTGGGCTTTGACTGTATACAGTAAAAATCACAGCTGCATCGAATTGCAATTGCCGCAGCTGCTCTGCCATTTCGTACTCAGGAGTGCTGTCTATGCGCGGCGCAGTTGCCTTTAACCAAGGAGCGTCATAAACCATGACTTCATCAACTTCTGGTACTAATTTGGCAGTTGCAGCTCCAGCAGTAGATGTAAGCAGCGTGATCCGGCGGCTGGGATGGGATGCTTTCAAGGCACGAATGGCTGGCGTAGTCATCAGCACATCGCCGATTGTATCGAGCCGAACGCATAGGACATTCGTTGCCAAGTTCCACGTTTCATCTGCAATCATGCTTTCTCACCAGAGATCCGGGCGATGATGCGAGTCGTAGAACGGTTCTCCACAAACGGCAGAATTTGCACAACGCCCCCTAGTTGCTCTACCAGCAATGCCTCAGGCAGCGTCTGCTTGGTGTAGTCTCCACCTTTAACATAAACCTCTGGACGAACCAATTGGATCAAATTGCTGGGGGTATCCTCATCAAAAGCAACCAGGAGATCGATACAACTGAGGGCAGCAAGAACCTGAATCCGGTCTTCTAGAGAATTGATTGGGCGACTTGGTCCCTTGAGGCGACTAACGCTTGCATCCGAATTGACACCAATAACAAGAATATCTCCTAGAGCTTTAGCACGATTGAGGTAAGAAACATGCCCAGTGTGGAGGATGTCAAAGCAGCCGTTTGTAAACACAATACGATATCCGCGGCCCCGGTAAGCTGCCACACGGGCAACGAGTGAACTGTAGTCAGAGAAGTATTTGTCGGAAGAGGGGGTGGTGGGATGATGGGGAGATGGGGAGAAGAATGACTCCCGCAGCTCTTGAGCCGAGCAGCTAGTCGTACCAGCTTTCTCCACTACAATCGCGGCAGCAGAGGCAGCAAATTCGGCGGCAGTCGGTGTTGTTGCTCCAGCGGCAAGGGCAAGAGTTAGAGCGCTAGCAAATGTGTCACCTGCGCCAGTTACATGGCAGTTAAGAGCTTTGCATGCGTAGGTGCGGTAATGGGCGCGATCACGCTCGAAGATCAGCGCTCCCTCAGCATCAAGAGTGACGGCTGCAATTTGCGCTCTGGTGAGGTCGAGAAGTTGCTCTTGGTGAGTGGCGATTTGGTCAACGCGCTCTGTAGGACTGGCAATCGGAATATCTAACAGCTTGACAGCTTGTTCGTAGTTAGGTTTGACTGCTGTTACACCGACATGACGATAGGCTGTGAGGTTTTTTGAGTCAACCACCAGAATCCGGGGCTGGCTTTGCTGAAGCTTGGCAAGCGTTTGAATCATTTGTATCGTCATCACCCCATACCCATAATCAGACACAATTACGGCATCACACTCTAGAAAACTGCGAACGAGTTCATCGATGAGTGCCTGTTCTATCTCTGGCTCGACAGGCGTAGTGCTACCTTGGTCAAACCGCACCAGCATTTGAGACGCGGCAATGACTCGTTGCTTAGTCAGCGTTCGCCTGCCTGGATGACTCAGAACATGCTGGTGGGAAATGCCCTGTGCTTGAAGCACTTGCCGGAGTAGGGCACCTTCCCAGTCATCGCCGATTGCCGATAGGAACATCACCTTCGCCCCAAGACTGTGAAGGTTAACAGCTGTATTTGCTGCACCACCAGCTGTATGCTTCTGGTCAGTCACAGTAACAACTGGCACTGGAGCCTCTGGACAGAGGCGATCGCTAAACCCTGTCAAATAGCAATCGAGCATTGCCTCACCAAGGACGACAACCTTAAGACCAGCGATCGCATCTAGTAACTGCACTATGTCAGTTTTCACCAGCGTCCTCCAATGTAATCACTAGCGCTGCCTCAGTTAGATCATTCACTATGTGATGTGGTGATCGCTGCTGGGACATCTGCCACTCTGTCTCATTGCCGTTGTCAATAAGTACCGTCTTGCACCCTGCACGACGACCAGCCTCCACATCATTAAGAATATCGCCAATAAACCACGACTGGGCTAGGTTGATGCCATGCTTATCTGCGGCACGGAGCAACAGCCCTGGTTCGGGTTTGCGACAAGAGCAGTTTTTAGCAAATTCTCGCACAATACCAGCTGGATGATGAGGGCAGTAGTAGAACCCAGCTAGAGGGACACCAGCATCTGCCAACAATTGGCGTAATCGAGTTTCCACAGTTACCAACGCTAATGCCGGAAAGAAGCCTAGCGCTACACCAGACTGATTAGTAATCACAATTAATTGGTACCCAGACGCATCAAGTAACTGCAATCCCTCCACTGCACCTCGTGTCAACTGAATCCGATCCGGGTCAACATTGTACGGCACATCTTCAATTAAGGTGCCATCCTTGTCTAGGAATACTGCTTTTGTAGACATATTCAAGTTCATGTTGCAAAAAATTTGTGCCCTCTTATGTAAAGGGCACAACTCGAAGAGTTTTGCAAGACAAGCGGCTACCTGTAGCGTGCTTTCAATTTTCTGCAACACAACCTACTGTCAAGGCTGTTGCATACCTCGGGTGTTGAGGTCAATCGCATATACAGATTTGCCCAGTGTGACGAACAGGCGGTTGCCCTCCTGCCCACCGAAGGTGAGGTTGCTGCAAGTCTCTGGCACCGGGATTTTTCCTAAACGGGTGCCATCAGGTGCATATACCTGCACACTGTCTTTGGAGGTAGAAAAGACGTTGCCATGCTCGTCCACGCGGAACCCGTCCGCGTATCCTGGCTCAATGACTGCAAACACACGACCGTTTGTTACACGCCGACCATCCACAACTTCGTATACGCAGATATGGTGAGCCCCATTTGGGATATTGTAGGAAGCACTATCCGACACGTACATTAGACTTTCATCTGGACTAAAGGCAAGTCCGTTGGGGCGCGTCAAGTCAGTCACGACAGCATCGATCTCGCCCGTTGCTGGGTCAAAGCGATACACAAAACTTCCCGGTTGCTCTTGCTCGCCGCCGTACCCTTGGTCTAGTTCATTAATCCCATAGGGCGGATCGGTGAACCAAATTGTGCCGTCACGCTTCACCACCAAGTCATTCGGGCTGTTGAGGCGTTTGCCTTGGTAACGGTCAACTAAAACATGCCACATACCGTTGTGTTCGCGCCGGACGATCGCCCGTTCACCTTGCGAACAAGCAACAAGACGCCCTTCTAGGTCGAGAGCGTGACCATTCTGATATTGGGAGGGCTCTAGCATGACGCTCACTCCCTCAGTAGCACTCCAGCGAAATAGGCAGTTGGCCTTAACATCGCTCCACACAAGACAGTCATCTTTGGGGATGTAAACAGGACCTTCACTATGGCGTGCGCCGTCGGCAATCTTTTGGAGTGAGGCAGTTGGAGAGACAAGCGCTCGCATGCGCTCGTCATAGATCTCAATGGCTTCAGACATAAGTTTCTTCTATTATTAAGACTTGGTTGTTGAGAAGGTATATTAAATGCCTAGCAACTCGACAATAACTGATGCTATCTAGTAGAGGTTGCAAAACAGCTTCTTGTATTGCCACAATCCATTTTCTTCTTAGGGATAACGAAGCAATCTGCTGAACTCGATAATAAGCTATCCAGAATAAAACACACACGAATCTCCAGAAAAAATCAGCTTTGCCAGTTTGCGCATCTATGATA
>JAFASY010000103.1 GCA_019244235.1 Chroococcidiopsidaceae cyanobacterium CP_BM_ER_R8_30 | reverse complement strand
GTCGCTGCTTCACCTCTACCTTGCATCCAGTAGAAGTTTAGACCCAAGGGCTCACCGCCTAACTGGAATAGGCTGTGGAGGTACTGACTATTGAGTTGTATCTCAATTTGTCGTTCCCTCATTCTTCACCTGCGCCTCGTGGCGCCATTTGACATCAGTTTGGCGTCCCGGCACTTGCTTGAAGTGGTGCGAGTTAACGACCATGACTTCGCAAGTGCTTTCGAGTAAGTTGTAGACAGGCTTCCAATATTCTCCCGTACTTTCCATTGCCACGTGCGTCATTTCTTGGCTCGACAGCCAATCGCACAGGCTCAATAGTTCACGAGTCGTGGTGCCATAGGTGCACGTTTCCCGCTGCGGTTTCCCATTAGCGTCTCGGCTCAGACAACAGACCACAACTGTCTTTTTGTGGACATCAATTCCGGCACATCGCTCATGGGTAAGTTGCATTTTAGCTATTTCCCTCAGTTAGTTATACTGGTTCGCCCGCCACGAAGTTAATCGATCCTGCTTTGCGTGCTGTCTCACTTTTGATGAGATGCACAAGTGGTTGTGCCGAAGCGCGGGCGCGGTCAGTCTCCTGCTCAGGCTCAGGGGCACTAGTTCCATTTCGACCTCTCAACCAGTTAGTGTGACCTTACCACTTTCATTCCCGGTTGTGAGCAGTCGCTCATGATGTCTCCTGCATGAATCATGAAGCATGTGCCAGTTCGTAGTTGAGCAACCCAGCCATCAGATTTAAGCGCAAGCCAAACCGTTTTCTTCGATTGCGATAGCGCGAGCGAGAAAATGCGAAAAATCTTGAAGCGACGAATTACATGCTCGACTCGTATCCGCAGTTGTGCTAAAGCCCGGTTGTGCTGCTTTTCTGCCTTCGGCAATGGTTGGTTACGTGGTTTCTTGGTCGGGGTACAAGCACCAGCATGACATTTAGCAAAGCCTTGATAGCCTCGATCTACTAAACACAGTTGCGACGGTACAAACGGCAAACGACTGCGCTTAAGTAACTTCAAATCGTGGGTTTTGCCCTTGTCTACAGCGGTAAAAATAATTTGTCCGGTTTCGAACTCTACCAGCAGTTGTGCCTTTATCGTATGACATTTTTGCTTGCCACTGTAGTAGCGTTTCTGTTTTTTGGGGGACGTTCAATCTCCATTTCCCCTACATCGACCAGCATCACTTTCCACTCCCAGCCCGGTCGGTACAACTGTCACTGGCTGGGTAACCGAAACTTCCCACACTTGACCAACAGTTGTTCAACCTTGTTGATAATTCGCCCCACTGTCGTTTCATGCATTCCCCAACTCACCCCAATGTGAAACTGGCTGCGGTATTCCCGCCAGTACTCTAGAGCCATCAACAGTTGGTCTTCAACCATGAGTTTGTTTTGTCCACCTCGTCGTCCTTACCGCTCTAAATGAGGACGTAATACCTCCACCATTTCGTTACAGGTGTTGCAGCTTACCCCACACAGGCGCTTAAACTCGGCGACCGAAAGATGTTGTAAGTCATTGTATGGCATGGCGACTCCTCATGCTTCTCTATTCCTGCCATGCCTATACCAAATTCTGCAACTCTTTTATTGCCAACTGTCACACTCTAAAGTTTCTGCCATGTCCTTAATGGCATCACTGAGAGTTTCCTTAAAATATTCATGCTCTGGCAGCGGGGGTCATGATTTCTAGAGTTCGATCGTAGTAGGCTACACGAACAGAGCCGCGATCACCCAACTCCTCTAAAATGGCTTCAAATTCTTCCCAACTAACATCCTACAGCAAGACTCATTGCCCTGGCGGAACTTGGATGCGCTGAATGGAGATTTGTACGACCATGGCCACTTTCCTACAATGGTTGGTTCTGTGAAGAAGTTTTGGCGACAGAGGAAGCTGATTCTGTATTAGAAATCATCCTTGTAGGCTGGTAGCAGATATTAGCTTGTTTAAATCGGTGCAAGACTTCTTGCAAGCAATCACACTCAGCAATCAAACTCATCCTGACGTATCCCTCCCCAGCAATTCCAAAAGCATTCCCAGGAGTCACCACAACTCCAGTCTGCTGCAACACAGAGAGAGCAAAGTCTGTTGAGCCGATTCCAGGTGGACATTTGACCCAAAGATACATTGTCGCCTTGGATATGGGAATATCCCAACCGAGCTGGGCTAACCCTTGAATCAGAAAATCGCGACGACGACGATAGCGGTCTTGTACCTCTTGCAGATAGACATCTGGCAGTTGCAAAGCTGTTTCAGCGGCTGATTGCAGTGCAGCAAAAATGCCATAATCCAGATTCGTTTTCAATGTCCGCAAGCCTTGAATAATATGACGGTTGCCAACGACAAAGCCGACCCGCCATCCAGCCATGTTATAGGTTTTAGATAAGGTATGGAATTCTACGCCAATCTCCTTTGCCCCAGGAATTTCTAACAAGCTAGTGGGCTGATAGCCATCAAAAGCTAATTCTGCATAACACAGATCATGCACCAGCAGGATTTCGTACTTGTGGGCAAAGGCGACAATTTCAGCAAAAAATTCGCGCGGAGCCGTGGCAGCTGTGGGGTTACTGGGATAGTTGAAATAGAGAATCTTTGCTTGTCGAGCGATCGCCTCTGGAATCGCCGTCAAATCTATTAGCCAGTCATTCTCTGGTCGTAAAATTAAGCTATGAACTTTACCACCAGCAATCAAAGGACCGCGAAAATGAGCTGGATAGGCAGGGCTGGGCACTAGAACCAGATCGCCAGGATTAACATAGGCGATCGCTAAGTGCGTTAGACCTTCTTTAGAACCAAGTAAGGGCAGAGCTTCACTATCTGGGTCAAGTTCAACTTCATAACGACGGCGATACCAATCGGTAATGGCGCGGCGGAAGCTAGCTGTCCCTTCAAAAGGTGGATAGCCATGATTCGCAGGATTTTGCAAAGCAGCGATCGCTGCCTCTACAACAGGCTGGGGTGTGCTGCCGTCTGGGTTTCCCATCCCCAGGTCAATCAGGTCTAATCCTTGCTCTCTTGCCCTAGCCTTAAGTTCGTCCAGACGAGCAAATACATAGGGTGGCAATGTTTGAATTCGGTCGGCTGGGGTAATCCAATCCAGTCTCATTGCTCAACTTCCTGCATTAAAGTTGGAGATAGAGAGCTATGCTGGTTACGCCCCACATCTGGAGCTGTAGTAGAAACCATTGCTGCCATAAGTTGCTCAGGGACTACCTTGAAAGGCAGGCGGTGGATATCAGAATTTGGGGCTACAGCAATTTCAGCAGCTGCTTGTAGTTCGCCTAGGGTGACATTGCCCAAGCCCAAATCACCTAGTGTCTGAGGCAATCCAATCTCGGTATAGAACTTCAATAGTTGTTGTCGCGCTGCGGCAGCAAGTTGGTTCCCTTGTACCAATTCTTCTAATCGCAGTTGCACTAGAATGCCATAGGCAACCTTCTCACCATGAATACTGCTGTGATTTGTGAGATGGGTGAGGCCATTGTGAACGGCATGGGCGGCAACCGTACGACATTGAGCGCCTCCTAGTCCTCCAATCACTCCAGCCAGTAAAATCGTTGCGTCTACAACTTCTTGCCAGACAGCACTGCCTGGTTCTTTGAGTGCAGCAGTTGATTTTTGGAACAGAATATCTCGCAACACTCTTGCCTGCTGGACTGCCGCTACAATCAACGTTTGTTCCAAGTGACCACTGCTAACAGAAGCCTCGTACCATTTGGCAAGAGCATCACCAATGCCAGCTATGAGGGTGCGTTTTGGAGCAGACTTAATCAATTCATAATCTAGAATCAGCAAATCTGGACAGCGGTTAAGGCTGACATCGTAAAGAAATGCTCCTTGATTGGAGTAAACGTTTGAGAGGGCAGTCCAAGCGGCGCATGTAGCGGCTGAAGTAGGAATCGTTACAACTGGCAACTGACATTGGTGAGCTAAAAGCTTGGCAGCATCTAGGGCTTTGCCTCCTCCTACACCAATGATTAAATCAGCCCGATGTCCTGTAACTTTTTGTCTAAGGACTGCTAGCCCAGTTTCACTACAGTCGCTCCCATAGCCAGCTTGGGCAATTAACAACTGCTCCTGTTCTAATACTGGTAGCAACCGAGGTTGTGCTGCCGTCAGGGTGTGATCGCCTCCCACAAGTAAGGGACGACGACCTAGAGCTGCGATTGCTGCTCCCGCCTGTTCTATTGCCTCTGGGCTGCGCAGCACACGGCTGGGGGCAACGTTAAGAAAAAACTGAGTAGGGGCTTGATTCATCTCTTGATCAGAAAAACCTGAAATCTCTTTTAGGGGCTAATATATGAAAAAATTAGACATCATCCGCAATCAGAGCCAGTTTATCTTGATAGATTTCAATTGCCATTTGCTCATCATTGCGGTTAGTGAGTGATCGCTTCACCTGACCTAAGTAAAGTGGCTGTGAGACTCCTGGATCGGGATGTATAACAGTGCGGGCACGGATAGTAAGTTTATCTTCGTCCCGACCTAGACGACCATATGAGTAGAGGTCGCTAGCTGCTTGGCGTAGAGTTGCTTCTAGCTGATCGTGACTAATTTTGGGAGGAACGGCAATTACAGTTTGTGTGGCACCAGTGTCATAAATGAGTGAGAATCGCACTGCTCCTGGAACCACCGTGCGGGTGAATGGTACTAAAGTTAGTGCAAATATTCCGCCTGTCAGCACTACCAGAAAGCCAGTGGCACCAACCAGCCGAAACCTGATGCCCCATTGCAAAACGAAGCCTAGGATTGTAATGGCGGCACAGGCTAACGTGGCGATCCCTGCCCACTGAGTTAAGGTTAGAGAATCAGTGTAACTTGCCATGTTTCAATCGTCTTTTTCGTTACTGATAAACTCCTCTAGTGACGCACTACTGGCTGTTTCCAAAGCAGCCTTTAAGGTATGCCAAGTGAGATTAGCACATTTGATGCGCACAGGAAATTGTGCGACTCCTTGCATCACATTGAGCTTGCGCTGCTCTTTGGGAAACTCAGCTTGACCTTTCATCATACTCTGGAAGCGTTGCACCATTTCCAGGGCTTCATCAATCTGCTTACCCCGCAACACATCTGCCATCAGATCAGCAGATGCCATAGCGATCGCACAGCCTTCCCCTTCAAACTTGACATCTTCAATAGTGTCACCAGTCTCATTTAACCGCAATGTTAATTCGATCGTATCGCCACATGAGGGATTGTGCCCCTTTTGATACCGATGTACCGGGGTTGTTTTACCCTTGTGTTTTGGTTTTTTGTAGTGTTCGAGTATGACCTGTTGATAGAGGTCGCGGACATTGCTCAGAGTCATAGTTACTTTACTCTTAGCTTTCTTTATCTTTTTTAATCCTATCAAGACCCTTTAAAGAAAAGGGATGAGGGAAACCCACACAACAAGTTTTTAGGATTCCAACGAATATACTCTGTATATTGCTTCAAACTGGTAAGTCTAACCGGGGGTTAAAGGTTTCAATTTGGCGCAACTTTTCGTAGAGTTCCTTTTCTGGCTCGCTTGGGTCTTTAGGAACAACAATCTGGATTTCTACCAGTTGATCGCCACGTTCGCCGTTCTCATCGGGATAGCCCTTATTACGAAGTCTGAGGCGTTGACCAAACCTTGCTCCAGGTGGAATTCTCATCATCACTCGACCATCCAGAGTTGGGACTTCTACTAGTCCCCCTAACACTGCTTCACTAGGAGTGATTGGCAGTTGGCAAAAAATATCTGAACCCTCTACTTTAAAGAAGGAGTGAGGCGAGACAGTAATTTTCAGATATAAGTCTCCTCCACCAACACCTTGTTCTCTAAGACGGATTGTTTGACCTGTCACCATTCCAGGTGGCATATCAACTTCAAGCGATCGACCATCCTCTAAGCGGATTCGTTCGTATCCGCCCTGGTACGCTTTTTCCAGCGGCAGCGTCAATCTAGCTTCCACATCTCGCCGACCAGGACGAGACGATGCTACTGTCGTAGCGTATTTCTTAGTCCCAGGACGAAAGGGGTCTGCTGGAGACGGACCATTTCTACCTTCTTTACGCCCTAGCAGTTGGTCAAGGAAATTATTGAAGTCTGGATACTCTTCAAAGCTAACTGACTCACTGTTGGTACGACTATTAGCAGCGCGGTTGTCCCAGGTTTTCGGTTGAGGCGTTTGCTTAGAGCGGAAGCCTCGCTGATTCCAGAATCGGCTGTATTGGTCGTATTGCGCCCGTTTTCCAGGATCGGAGAGGACTTCGTAAGCCTGACCAATATCTTTAAATTTCTCCTCTGCTTCTTTCTTTCCTGGATTAACATCTGGGTGGTACTGACGTGCTAACCGCCTGTACACCTTTTTAATCTCCTCAATTGAAGCATCTCTGGGTACTCCCAGAATTTCGTAGTAGTCCCGAAAGTTCTGCAAATTCTGCATCTGAATATTTTGTAGCTCCTAGCTCCTCTTGTTGTTACAGCCAATTATCATCATCTTCATCCCAATTATCTTGATAGGTTGGACGCTTGCGACTTGAAGGTCCACTGTCGTAGTAGGGACGGGAATCTCTACCGTACGGCTCACGGTCTCGTTCTCGATCGCGTTCCCCCGTAAACATATTGCGGATAGAGCCAAACAAGTCATCATCTTCGTCATCACTATAATAGTGACGAACTTCTTGATTCAGTTCGTATAAAGCATCTTGCAGATCAGCTAAGGTCTGGTCAATCCCTCTGTCATCATCCTGCGCCAGATATTGACGTAGCTCCCGACTTATAGTTTCGACTCGTTGACGGTTGTAGCGAGCAAACCCCATACCGAAGTCTAGGGCTACATTCTTGAGATCGCGTTCCCCTTGCAAAATCAAAGCTTCGGCACGATTACGCTTTTCTACCCGTTCTTTGCGTTCGCGATCTGACTGGGCATATTGCTCAGCCTCCTGAATCATGCGTTTGACTTCTGCCTCGCTCAACGTAGAAGCTCCCTGAACGTTGATGCTTTGCTCTCGACCAGTGGTCCTATCTAGTGCTGTGACTAGCAGAATCCCGTTGGCATCGATGTCAAAAGAAACCTGTATCTGTGGTACACCCCTTGGTGCTGGGGGAACCCCAGTTAGTTTGAACCGCCCTAACGATTTGTTGTCTGCCGCCATCTTTCGTTCGCCTTGGACAACATGGATTTCAACCATAGACTGGTTGTTCTCAGAAGTTGAAAAGATGTCAGAGCGCCGCACGGGAATGGTGGTATTGCGGGGAATAAGTGTATTCATCACGCCACCAATAGTCTCTAATCCAAGTGATAGGGGGGTGACATCCAACAGCAACACATCCTTGAGTTCTCCAGCTAAGATTCCTGCCTGGATGGCTGCACCAATTGCGACGACTTCATCAGGGTTGACGTTTTGGTTAGGCTCTTTACCAATGAGAGATTGCACAAGTTGTTGTACCATTGGCATCCTTGTGGAGCCTCCTACCAGCACAACCTCATCAATATCTGCGGGGCGGAGATTGGCATCAGCTAGTGCCCGCTTGACAGGGGTACGCAGCCGTGCCAGCAAATCGCCGCAAAGGCCCTCGAACTGAGAACGAGTGAGGCGGGTTTCTAGATGTTTAGGTCCGTCTGCGGTCGCGCTGATGAAGGGTAGGTTAATATCAGTGACGGCGACACCGGAAAGCTCGATTTTGGCTTTCTCTGCAGCCTCCATGAGGCGTTGTAGAGCCTGACGATCACGGGTCAGATCGACCTCTTCTGCCTCTAAAAACTGCTGGGCTAACCAATCGACAATTTTTTTATCAAAGTCATTACCACCAAGTTGTGTATCTCCGCTGGTAGCTCTGACTTCAAAGACTCCATCACCAACTTCCAAAATGGAAACATCAAATGTGCCGCCACCTAAGTCAAAGACCAGCACAGTTTGGCTGCGTTGCCTGTCTAACCCGTAAGCCAATGAAGCGGCTGTTGGTTCGTTCAGGATTCGTAGCACCTCTAGCCCTGCAATCCGTCCGGCATCACGCGTTGCTTGTCGTTGAGAATCATCAAAATACGCTGGTACTGTAATTACCGCTCCAGTAACCGCCTCCCCTAAGTAACGGCTAGCATCGTCTGCTAACTTCTTGAGAACCATCGCAGAAATTTCTTCTGGAGCAAATTCCTTATTCAGTCGCGGGCATTCAATCTTGATACCGCCCATGTCATCACGACGAATGGTGTAGGTGACTCGCTTCGAATCTGGGCTGAGTTCGCTCCAATTGCGTCCAATGAATCGCTTGACGGCGTAGAAGGTATTTTTCGGGTTGAGGACAGTCTGCCTACGCGCCATCTGCCCGACAATGCGTTCTCCTTCTTTGCTGCTGAAGCCAACAACAGAGGGGGTAGTCCGCATTCCTTCGGCATTGGCAATCACCACTGGCTTGCCGCCCTCCATGACGGCGACTACTGAGTTGGTTGTACCCAAGTCGATACCAACTACTTTGCCCATGCTTTGCTGTTCTCCTTACAAGGTTAAAAACTTAAATCTTAAATTATTGAGAACTTTTGCTGAATTTATTGTATCCTGCGGCGGAGGACAAGGGGGTGGGGAGATGGGGTGGTGAGGGGATGGGGAACTCGGGGTCCCCTTTGGGGATTAGGGGCAATGGGGAGAAAATGTAACGGATTGCAACGTATAATGAGAGCGAGAAATAGCTAAAACAATCGTTAGGGGTAAAACGGTTCAATGCGAGTAGTGATCGCCGGGGCGGGGCTAGCTGGTCTTGCTTGTGCTAAATATCTTACGGATGCTGGTTACACTCCTGTAGTCCTCGAACGTCGAGATGTACTTGGGGGTAAGGTAGCGGCTTGGCAGGATGCAGATGGTGACTGGTATGAAACTGGACTGCACATATTTTTCGGAGCTTATCCTAATATGTTGCAGCTGTTTAGGGAACTGGGTATTGAGGATCGCCTGCAGTGGAAAGAACACACGATGATCTTCAACCAGCCTGATAAACCTGGTACTTACTCGCGGTTTGACTTTCCCAATTTGCCTGCGCCCCTCAATGGCATCGTGGCGATTCTGAGAAATAACGATATGCTCACATGGCCAGAGAAGATTCGTTTTGGCATTGGTCTGATCCCGGCGATGCTCCAAGGGCAGAAATATGTTGAGGCAATGGATAAATATTCCTGGACAGAGTGGTTGCGCCAACAGCGCATCCCTGAACGGGTTAATAAAGAAGTTTTCATTGCCATGTCCAAGTCACTGAACTTTATTGGTCCAGATGAGATTTCTGCCACGATTCTGCTTACTGCTCTGAATCGTTTTCTCCAAGAAAAGCACGGTTCTAAAATGGCGTTTTTGGATGGTTCTCCTACAGAACGGCTCTGTCAGCCCTTAGTGGATTACATCACTGAGCGTGGGGGTGAAGTGCGGTTAAGTGCTCCACTTAAAGAAATTTTGCTTAATCCCGATGGCACGGTACAAGGGTTCCTCATCCAAGGGTTGGATGGCGCAGCAGATGAGGTGCTGAAAGCCGATCTGTATGTTTCTGCTATGCCGGTCGATCCCTTCAAGGCAATTTTACCGACACATTGGAAAGCTCAGGAGTTTTTCCAGAAGTTGGAGGGATTGGAAGGAGTGCCAGTCATTAATCTCCATATGTGGTTTGACCGTAAGCTGACAGATATCGATCACTTACTTTTCTCTAGATCCTCCTTGCTCAGTGTCTATGCTGACATGAGTAATACCTGTAAAGCTTATGCGAACCCCAACCGCTCGATGCTGGAATTAGTGCTAGCACCAGCGAAAGATTGGATCGGCAAGTCGGATGAGGAAATTGTGGCAGCGACGATGGCAGAGTTAGAAAAACTCTTTCCCTCTCATTTTGGTCATTTTGGCAAAGAAGACTCAGCTAGGCTACTGAAATCTCGTGTCGTTAAGACGCCGCGTTCTGTATATAAAGCAATTCCAGGTCGTCAGCAGTACCGCCCTTCTCAAACTACCCCAATTGCTAACTTCTATCTAACTGGGGATTACACAATGCAGCGCTATCTGGCAAGTATGGAAGGTGCCGTGCTTTCTGGTAAGCTGACAGCGCAGGCAATTTCTGTTGCTCATCCTGAAGCAAACACAATTGATCTGCAACTGCCGAACTTCCAGCCCGCAACGAATGCTGCAACTGCCTGATTCCGTGCACATGAGAACGCTGCCCTCTGTGGAGGATGCCTACCAGCTTTGCCGCCAAATCACGGCAAAGTATTCCACAACTTTTTATCTCAGCACCCTGCTGTTTGGTCAAGAAAAGCGTAAGGCTTTTTGGGCGATTTATACTTGGTGCCGTCGCATTGATGAATTGGTGGATGGTCCTGCAGCCACGATTACTACTCCAGAGACCCTTGAAATGTGGGAGTCTCAACTAGAATCTATTTTTGCAGGGAATCCTGTCGAAGCTGCCGATGTAGCTTTGGTGGATACCATTCAGCGCTTCCCGCTAGAGATACAGCCGTTTCGAGACATGATTGCTGGTCAGCAAATGGACTTGTATCGCAGTCGTTATGAGACATTTGAAGAATTAAACCTCTACTGCTATCGCGTTGCTGGAAGTGTGGGATTAATGTCGAAAGCAGTATTGGGCATAGATTCCTCAAATAACAGCACTCCCTGGAATCAGGATCGAGAGCCTTACGTACCAACGGAAGAAGCAATCGCGCTAGGAATTGCCAAGCAGCTCACGAACATCCTCCGAGATGTTGGGGAAGACGCACGGCGAGGAAGGATTTATATTCCATTAGAAGATTTAGCCAAGTTCAACTACACTGAGCAAGATTTGTTTAAAGGTGTGATAGATGAACGCTGGCGGAAACTGATGCAGTTCCAAATCCAACGGGCACGTCAGTTCTATGCCAAGGCAGAAAAGGGAATTAAGTATCTATCCCCCGATGCCCATTGGCAAATTTGGGTAGCTATGCTGTTCTACAGCCAGATTCTAGATCGAATTGAACGTAATCAATACGATGTGTTTCACAAGCGGGCTTACGTGCCGCAACTACAAAAGTTAAGAACTCTGCCAGTAGCATGGCTGCGATCACAAGTGCTATAAATCAGAAAATCTGCTATCATGGTTTCTCACCAACCTGGAGAGGTGGCTGAGTGGTCGAAAGCGGCGGATTGCTAATCCGCTGTACGGTTGGAAACTCCGTACCGAGGGTTCGAATCCCTCCTTCTCCGTTTTAAGTAGCTACATGAACGTTTTTATCCAAGCCTACTTGTATGCAACCAGTCATCTGAATGACCTTCTCTCCGCCTTGAGAGGTCATCTGCTCTTGGTGGCGATTCCACTTGGCATTAGCTTATTAGTAGGTCTACCATTGGGGCTTTTCAGTGCCCGCTCTAAAGCGGCATCGACGCTGTTAATCAATAGCTTTAGCGCTCTGCGAGTGATCCCCAGTCTAGCCATTTTGTTTCTTGCTATTGCCTATTTCGGTCTTAGCTTTCAATCAGCAGCGATCGCGTTGACGATTC
>JAFASY010000175.1 GCA_019244235.1 Chroococcidiopsidaceae cyanobacterium CP_BM_ER_R8_30 | reverse complement strand
CGTCACCTGTGCAGCGATCAATTCAAAAAATTGTCGGTATTCCTGCTCAAACGGACGGCGAGGGTTGACTCCTACAATCAGCAAACCTGTGAGCAGCTCTGACCCTGGTTGGAGCAAGGGCAGAACCAAAGCTGTCTCAGGCAATTGCGTCTCTAATCTAGGACTGGACAGATTAAAGTAGCTTGCTAATGCATTGATCTGCTCAATCTTCTTAGTATGAATGGCTTGGGCAAATGGAAATTTCTCTAGTTCCTCTGAAGCACTTATATCAATCCTTTCAGGCAGGGCAAACCAGTCTTGCTCCCATCCCGTTGTTCCACATTGACGTAGATGCTTGCCATCGGGCTGAAGCAAATAGAGCAGGGCAAAGGGAATGTCTGCGGCACTGTTGCTGAGCGTGGCGGTCGCAATTTGGCAACACTCCTCCAACGTCTTTGCTGCTCCAAGATTTGTTCCTAGCTCGCTGAGCGTTCGTAGCCGTCGAGAGCTAATCACTTGTGCAGTTGTTTCCATTATCGGATGGAAAACGCCCGCAACCTCACCGCTTTCATCGCGAATGGGACTAAATGAAAAGGTAAAATAAGCTTCTTCAAGGTAGCCATTGCGATTGAGAAAAAATTGTATATTTTCAACATAGGCAGGTTGTCCTATCCGGAGAACACCTTCAAAGAGCGGACCGATAATGTGCCAAATCTCTGGCCAGTTCTCCTGCACCGGACGACCCAATGTTTGAGGATGTTTGGCACCACAAATCGGGCGATAGCTGTCATTGTAAAGTTGGATTAACTCTTGTTCCCACAGCAGGGAAATGGGGAAAGTAGAAGATAAGCAGATATTCACGGCGGTTCGCAAACTTGGCGACCAAGACTCGACCGGACCCAACGGCGTTTGTGACCAGTCGTGCGATCGCATTAACGCTGCCATCTTGCTGTCACCCGCAAAGATTGTCTCAGACAGAGTATTTTGGGATTCTGGGGTCATCATCATACCTAGCTCTCCTTGACAGCAATCTCGAAGGGTAGGGATAGGGTTTGCCAATCCGTGTTCTTAATTATCGGGGGATTATTTGCTAAACTTGCCCATCCTGATTAGGAAGCTGATACGCTCCTGTAATTGTGCCATTTGCTCCTTTGCCAAGAACAAGCAACCAAGACCATTTACTGACCAGTCCGTCCTGCCAATTGCGCCACCATCTCAATCCACTCGCTCGGTTGAGCCAGCTTGTGCAAATGTGCCTCATATCCAGCAGTTAGAGCCTTCTCCCGATCCTCGTCCAGATAAGCGGTAATTGCCGCGGCTGGAGTATGCCCTCCCTGCTTTGCTTCCAATGCTCTCACCTGGCGAATCAAGCTATACCCATCTTCACCGGGCATCCGGATGTCACTCATCAGCAGATCCGGACAGAATCGCTCCAACTCCTCTAACGCCGCTACTGCACTTGCAACCGCCCTAACACCAATGCCATAGGATTCCAGAACAACGGTAATGAATTCGCGGATATCCGCTTCGTCATCAACCACAAGCACCCGTAAACCATCCAGGGATTGAGGCAATTGCGACATGGGCATTCTTCCTTCTGCTCGGATTTCTTCCGAGGTTGGTGCAAGAGCGAGGAGAGCGATTGCCTGCTGGGATTGACTCAACGTTCCGCTGGAGGCAGCTCCAGCGGCTGCGTTGAGCTTGCTCAACGTTCCGCTGGAGTCGCCTCGAAGAGCGCGCCCATGCAAGCTCAAGTTGTACACCCCAATGCGCAGAGCTTTAATAAAACCAAAGTCATGCAGGGCGATTGCTACGTGCAACTCAGCTTCAAATGGCTTCCCTCTCCAAGGACACAAGCTTATCTGCCAATGCCGTACCTCACTGGTTGGGGAAAGCTGATTCAGCCTAGTATAGAAGGTTTGAATATCGTCCTTTACCACAAAAACAGCAAGAGGTTTATCTTCTAGATATTGCTGTGGTACGTTCAGCAATCGAGCGATCGCAGAGTTAGCTTCCAGAATTACACCGCTGGCATCGGTGACCAAGTAAGCAATCGGTGAGGACTGAAATAAATCGTGATAATGGGAATAATCTGCAACGATTCGCTGATTTTGCTCAAGCAGCCATTCATTTAACGACCTCTGCTGCTTCCAAACTCGTCTGCATCTCCTCATAAATGGTGTGCAAATCTTCCAGCACGGCATCAATTTCTTGCCAAGCCCCCGCATCTTTCCTTTGCAATGCCGCAATCTGGTGCCGGAGCACTTGAAAATGCAGTCTAATTCGCTCATCGTTCATAAACTTGTTGCTGACATCGCCCAAGGAGAACTCTCCCTAGATTTGCGTGCGAATCCATGCTAACAAATTTACGGCTCCCAAAGCGCTAGGATGGAGAACTTGACTAAGTGGATGTCTGCTCTAGACCTCTAGACTGCGCCACAGATACCATGAGGCAATTGTGCAATAAGGTTTCCATTTTTGACCAAGACGTTCTACCGTCTGCCTAGAGGGAAGTTCATCCAGCGAGTAGAGCTTCTTAATGCCTGCACGTAGTCCCAAGTCATCTACTGGCAAAACATCAAACCGATTCAGCCGAAAGATCAGTAACATCTGAACTGTCCAACATCCAATGCCTTTAACTTGTGTCAACAGCTTAATAATGGATTCATCATCCATAACTTTCAGTTCCTCAAGCGTGGGTAGTCCCGATACCACCCTAGTCGCTAAGTCCCGTAAATAAATAATCTTAGGTCGCGAAACCCCAACTTGACGTAACACTTCTGCTGGCGTGTTGAGAACATCTAGTGCAGTCGGGGAGTGTCCGGGATAAAGCTGGAGAAAACGGCTGTGGATAGTAGCAGCGGCTTTGGTAGAGAGCTGTTGATGAAGAATTGCTCTTGATAGCGAGGCGAAAAGGTCTCCGTTCTGTTGGGAAGCATTGAGTAAACAGGGACCAACCTGTTCAATCAGTTGTCCCAAAACCCGATCGGACCGCTTGAGAAAGTTGGTAGCGACATCGTAACTCATCGCCTTACTAACTTTATCGTCATGATGGGGTTGTAGCATCGGTGGAAAACACTTCTCTGTACAGATTTTGCTGCTGAATCAATTCGCTACAGTCAATAGTAATTGAGTTCACTCAACGCGAGCTTAGGAGCTGCCTCCGGCAGAACGTTGAGCTATTACTATTTTGATATGACTCTTGTCCCATGCAGCTGAAGCTTCAAAAGCAATTAAGAGAAGTTGAAGCCGCACTGATTGTCGATCCGGCGAAATCAGCGAAGGTTGTGGGTTTACGCTATGTCAGCGATACAACTCCAGGCATTCAACGCCAACGAATGGGTGATGAATTCTACTACATCAGCGTCGATAACAAGCAGATTAGTGATGAAGCCGAACTGAGCCGAATCAAAGCTCTTGTCATCCCACCTGCCTGGACTGATGTCTGGATCTGCCCATTGCCTCACGGACACCTTCAAGCAACGGGGCGTGACGCGAAAGGACGCAAGCAGTACCGCTACCATACCGATTGGAAGAAAGTCCGCAGCCAGACCAAATTCAACCGCCTCATTGCTTTTGGTGAAGCATTACCCAAGATCCGTCAGCGAACGCAAGCAGATCTAGCTCTGCCAGGGTTACCGTGCCAGAAGGTGTTAGCAATGGTGGTGCAACTATTAGAGATGACACGGATTCGAGTAGGGAATGAAGAGTATGCCCAAACAAATAAATCATTTGGACTGACAACTATGCGCAACCGCCACGTAAAAATCTCTGGCTCAAAACTGCAATTTAAGTTCCGGGGCAAGAGTGGCGTACAGCATGAAATTAAGCTGAATGACCGACGCCTAATTAAGCTCATAAAACGTTGTCAAGACATTCCTGGACAGCAGCTATTTCAGTATCTTGACGATGCTGGGCAACCTCAGCCAATTGACTCAGGCGATGTTAATGATTACATAGAGCAGATTACAGGATTAGACTTCACTGCCAAAGACTTTCGCACTTGGGCTGGTACTCTGTTGGCGGCACAAACACTAAATGAATTGGGATCGTTTGAGTCAAAGACTGAGGGGAAGAAAAACGTGACGCAGGCTATTAAAGAGGTGGCAGAGCAACTCGGTAACCGTCCTGCTACTTGCCGCAATTATTATGTCCATCCAGCTATTATTGATGCCTACTTTGATGGATCGCTATTCCAATCTATGACACAGCCAGCCAAACAGAAAACACGTGAGGATTCGTTAGAACTAAGCTTAGAAGAATTAGCGCTCCTCAAGCTTCTAAAGCAGCACCTGATAGAGAGCCAGAAATAATCTAATAAGCTGTGGCAGCTCCTACTATTCTATAAAATGTTATTGAGACAACAAAATCGTGACTTTTACCCTTCTCAACCGATACAAAGCTGCCTGACAAATTGCTAAAGGTGCGGTTTCACCATAGCCCCATACATCTGGCTTAGGCTCAAAGCTAACGACAAAGGGTATGCCAGTAAGGGCATGCTCCTCGGAGCGGAAGATTTCAAAGTGGGGCCATTCAGAGTTCTCTAAATTCCAGGCAACTAGCTCTAATGCAGCCCTAAGGTCTGTCGAGTATGGGCGTAGAGGTAGATTAAATTGTTCAGATATAAGGCTATCTAAATCAGCTAGCGAGTTAAGCTGAATGTCTTCAATATTAGATTGCTCAAATGTGCCTTCCATAGTTCTTGTTGAAAGTATTGAAGGGTTAGCTAGGCAAGATCTTGACAATTAGCGTAGCTGGCATGAAGCTTAAGAAACTAGTTAGGTTCAAGTTTAGACCAAAGAACTAGCAAAATAGAAAAAAGAACACTGGCAGTCCTAAGACACTACTGAGTGAGTGAGTAGAGGAGGTCGTTTTTCCATTCTCTTAAACCCTGCAACTGCTGACGACTATGGTTGAAAACCCGTTTTAAAGCGGATTGTGAAAACCGTTGACAGTTAAATAAAGCACATTACATACTACTACTACAGGTTTCAAGGAAACGCGTAAGGTACCAATGGGGTATCTAAAGTTGCGCTTTATCTGTAGAATCTGAGATCGATTCAAGAAGGACATGAACGGAAACTGCTCGCAAGGTTTTACCCAAATGATGATCCCTTGGGAATTGGTAAATAGTCTAACGTTAAAGCCTCTAACACTCGCTCAAGCCAATCAACCCCAACCTGCTGGCTTGCCGCCTGTAGGTGGTTTTTTAACCGGACTGGGCTTCAATGTCGGCCCGACTGTGCTGAATCTGATTGTAGCGATTATTATTCTGATTGTTGGCTGGATCGTGGCGGCAATTGCCGCAGGTGCGACTAGAGGAATTCTCAACCGCACGAACGCAGACAACCGCCTAGCTGCCTGGATAACAGGTCGTTCTGGGCAGACAGCTAGCACAGTGCCAGTGGAAAAATGGATATCCAGTATAGTCTTCTGGATTATTATCATTTTTACTATAATTGCCTTTCTGGATAAACTCCAACTGGCAGCAGTTTCTCAACCCCTCAACAATTTTCTTCAGCAAATCATTGGCTTTTTGCCCAAGTTAGCTGGGGCAGCAATTCTAGTAGGCGTTGCCTGGTTGCTGGCAAACCTTGCCAAGCTAGTAGTGACTAGGGCGTTGCATGCCTTTGGGTTAGATGAGCGTTTGAATCAACAGGTTAGTAGTACGCCAGAAGAAAGACCATTTCTGCTCTCCGAAACCATTGGCAATGCGCTGTACTGGTTCATCTTTCTGCTGTTTCTGCCAGCGGTGTTGAACACCCTTGGGTTGCAAGGAACACTGCAGCCTGTTCAGCAGCTACTGAATGACATCTTGTCAATAGTGCCCAACATCCTGGCGGCAATCCTGATTGGAGCGGCTGGCTGGCTGATTGCTCAAGTGGTACGTCGGATTGTGACGAATCTATTGGCAGCAACAGGTACCGACCGGATCGGTACTAGATTCGGACTAGGACGTACCACTAGAGGTCAGTCGCTTTCTTGGATTATTGGCACAATTGTTTATGTTTTAATTTTGATTCCCACGGCGATCGCGGCTTTGAATGCGCTAAGGATTGATGCGATTTCGCAGCCAGCGATCGCCATGCTGAACCAAATTCTCGGTGTTCTGCCCAAAATTTTTACGGCTGGAGTCATTCTAATTCTGGCTTACGTTCTAGGACGCTTCCTTGCCGATTTAGTTACTAGTATTCTCAGTAGCATTGGATTTGACAATGTCTTTAACTGGCTGGGTCTTTCCGATCTTCCCAGAAGAAGTAGAAGAGATGTAACTCCACCTGGATATACAGTACCTAGCACAACAGAATTTCCACCACCCCCGCCACCACCTCCTGGAGAAATAGGGCTCCCATCAGAACCAGTCACACAACTTCAGACAACGCCAACCATTCCAACCAGAACCCCCTCAGAACT
Source organism: Chroococcidiopsidaceae cyanobacterium CP_BM_ER_R8_30 (assembly GCA_019244235.1). Classification (GTDB taxonomy): domain Bacteria; phylum Cyanobacteriota; class Cyanobacteriia; order Cyanobacteriales; family Chroococcidiopsidaceae; genus JAFAVL01. The sequence continues at coordinate 9,745 of JAFASY010000175.1, read as the reverse complement.
TCTGGGAATTGTGGTGCTAGTTGGGATTATGCTATTTGCCACGCTTGCTGCTGTCAATATCCTGAATATTCCGGCGCTGACGGCATTAGTGGGTGGTCTGGTTGTGGTTTCAGGTCGAATTCTGGCGGGATTAGTGGTATTTGCCATCGGTTTATATTTGGCCAATTTAGCATTTACCCTAATTACCAGCTCCGGTGAGCGCCAAGCTCTCATTTTAGGTCAGATTGCTCGAATTGCCATCATTGCATTTGTCTCAGCTATGGCACTACAGCAGATGGGGATTGCCAGCGACATCATTAATTTAGCCTTTGGACTGCTACTGGGCGCTCTAGCTGTTGCCGTTGCCCTAGCCTTTGGTTTAGGCAGTCGCGATCTGGCAGCTCAGCAGGTTCGCGAACTGCTGGACTCTTTCAGGCAAAAACGAGAAAGACCCCCCTTGTAGACCAATGACAAATTTGCCTCCCCCCGATCCACGATCATCTCAAAGAGATCCTTTAGGCTTCGATGAATTTATTGGCATTTTTGTTGCCTTGTCTACCATCGGCGCAATTCTCTTATGGACACTTGCTCAAAGGCATGCGGGTTTAAATCTCGGCTTGCTGCCTGTTTCTCCATCTCCTTCGCCTCAAGCGACTGCAACGCCTCCTACAGCAACGGCAAGTCCCACACCAGTCCTGCCAACTCCAGCGCCTCCTGAGACATCAGGATCGCCAACGCCGTTGCCAACGCCAACAACAGCCCCTAGCCAGTCACCACGGGAGTTAATACCTTTCCCTTTACCGGAGCGGCAGGCTCCCAAAACTCAGCCAGCAACCCCCGCGCCAGTTCCAACCGCAGCCAAGCCAGTTAACTTTGTAGATGTCCCCCAAAATTACTGGGCACGTCCTTATATTGACGCTCTCGCTGCTCGTGGCATAGTCAGTGGCTTCACCGACAACTACTTCCGCCCCGATCAGCCTGTAACCCGCGCCGAATTTGCGGCCATTCTGCAAACGGCGTTCAACAAGAATCTTGTGGGTCAGAGAGCGAAAGAATTTAAGGATACCCCTACAGATTTCTGGGCGGTTCCGGCTATTAACAGAGCAACCAGCGATCAATTCTTAAACGGATATCCGGGAGATGTCTTCCGACCAGGACAAGCAATTCCACGAGTCCAAGTCCTCGTGGCTCTAGTGAGTGGTTTACACCTCCCAACTCCACCTGACCCAGCTAAGACTTTACAGATTTATCAGGATGCAGCTCAGATTCCTAACTACGCAACTAATCAGGTTGCTGCTGCCACGCAAGCCAAGTTAGTTGTTAATTACCCGACTCAAAATTTACTAAACCCTAACCGAAACGCGACTCGGGCTGAGGTAACTGCCATTGTTTATCAAGCATTGGTTCAAGCAGGGAAAGCGCAACCGATTCAATCTCAATACGTTGTTCAACCACCGCAGTAAAAAACGGGGTGTAGGGTGTAGGGGAAGATGTTAGCATCAAACCCCACAAGGTAAAGGAGCTGTGGCGGTTACACCTTTTATAAGAAGAGCGGATTTATCCATAGGGTTCTCCCCACACCCTCCACCCTATCTTTTGTCATTCCTTTGATGGAAGTCTAAACAGGAAAATAGTGTGTAATTTGGGGTATAGATGAGCAACTAAGTAATCTATCCCTTCCGTGTATGCTATTCCGAGATAGAGCAGCAGCGGGTCAGCTGTTGGCTACGGAGCTTACAACCTACAATAATCGTTCAGATTTGGTGGTATTAGCGCTGCCAAGGGGGGGTGTGCCTGTAGGCTTTGAGGTTGCGAAAGCGCTAAAAGCTCCGTTAGATATATTGCTGGTACGTAAGTTGGGTGTACCCGGTCAAGAAGAGTTGGCGATGGGTGCCATCGCCTCTGGGGGCGTAAGAATCCTTAATGAGGAAGTCGTGTTCTCTCAGGGCATTTCTGAAGCAACGATTAACAGGGTTGCTGAAAAAGAGCAGCGAGAGCTGGAGCGACGTGAGCGTCTTTATCGAGATAACCGCCCTGCTCTTAACCTCTACGGTCGCACTGCCATTTTAGTAGATGACGGTCTAGCAACTGGTTCGACCATGCGTGCTGCAGTTGTTGCTGTAAAACAACAAAAACCCGCTCGCATTGTCATTGCTGTTCCGCTCTCCTCAGCCAAGGTATGTGATGAGTTTAAATCAGAGGTCGATGAGATCGTTTGTGCTACGATGCCAGAACCATTCCACGCTGTTGGTCTCTGGTATGAGTGTTTCCTACAAACGACTGACACAGAGGTTTGCAGCCTACTTAAGCAAAGCCTCCATCTGCAATCGGCCGCTTTACAATAGTAACTGGCTCTAGCTGCCTTCAGTTTAGATATATAATACTGGTTAGTCTTCCTAACGGCTGGGTAGCCAATTAGGGCGCATTAAACTAAATAACAACAAGTTTGAAGAACGGCTCACTAGAGGAAATGATTCGAAGCGCAGCTACAGCTACGCATAAGGGTAGTCATAGCTTGCCGATATTGTCCATAGATTACTGAAGAGATACGGTACTGTTATGCGATTGCAACGTCAATCTAACAAACAAATTATTACCTTAGATCTCTCATCTGTCGTGGGACAAGGGGGCGAGGCTCGCATATATGCAGTACCTAACGATGAGTCTCTAGTAGCAAAGGTATATCACAAGCCGCAGGAAGCGTATGCGCATAAGCTCATGGCTATGGTAGCCAACCCTCCTGATAACCCGATGGCAAGTCAAGGGAAAGTTTCCATAGCCTGGCCAACTGACTTACTTCTAACAGTAGATGGCAATGAGTGCATTGTTGGCTTTCTGATGCCTTACGTGAAGGGGATGCACTCCGTTTTAGAATTTTACAATCCCAAGACCCGTAGGCAAAAGTGTCCTTTTTTTAGCTATCGCTACCTGCACCGTACAGCACGCAATCTAGCTGCGGCAGTAGGCGCTTTGCATGCGCGTGGATACTGCATAGGGGATATGAATGAGTCTAATATCTTAGTCAGTGATACAGCTTTAGTGACGCTGGTAGATACCGACTCCTTTCAGGTGCGAGAACTTAGTAGTGGTGAAGTTTATCGCTGTCCTGTTGGTAAACCTGAGTTCACACCACCTGAACTCCAAGGAAAGAATTTTGGACAGTTAGACCGTATCCCACAACATGACTTGTTTGGGTTAGCAGTGCTTATCTTCCAACTACTAATGGAAGGAACTCACCCTTTTTCAGGCATCTTTCGCGGTACGGGCGATCCACCTCCCTATGAAACACGCATAAGAGCCGGACATTTTGTTTACAATCGAGGACGATCCGTACCTTATCGATCGTCGCCCACCGCACCACCATTTGAAATTCTGCATCCGACGCTACAGCAATTGTTTGTGCGTTGTTTTGAGGAGGGGCATGAACAACCACAGATGCGCCCCAGTGCTGAAACCTGGCAGAGTGCATTAAAAGAAGCAGAAAATTCACTAGTTGTCTGCAATACTAATGGCCATCATCGCTACGGCAACCACCTAAAAACCTGCCCGTGGTGCGAACGCGCTTTAGCCCTGGGCGGACGAGATCCATTTCCGTCAACATCCACTGTTAAGAAAAAGCAGCACCTACAGCCCATCCAACCAAAGAAAGTTAGACCTCTGCTGAGAGCTGACTTTAGCTCGGCTCTTGCTAGACGACGATTGAATAGACAGATGCCTCTATTCGTTAGAAAGCCGCCAAAGAAGAAGTTCAATCCTTTTTTTCTTGGCCTGCTTGGTGTAGCTATATTGGGATTTTTAGAGGTAGTTGTTACAGTTAGAACTCTTAACATTCCCATCGATCCCAGTACCACTGCTAAATTGGAGGACAGCGATGTAGCTGCGTCAACCCTCAACAACACCAGTAGTACTTCTGTTGGTTACGACGAACGGGCTAACGCATATTACAAACTAGGGGATTATGAGGGAGCAATTGATAACTTTACCAGAGCCCTGCGACTCAATCCTAATGATACTAAGGCCTACATGAATCGAGGCAACGCCTATTATGGGGTTGCTCAAAATAGTGGAGATCCTGACAAGGAATATAGGCTAGCGCTCACAGACTTTAACCAGGCGCTGCGGCTCGATCCTAAAAATGCCGAAGCTTATTTCAAACGAGGTCTGATTCTCTATGAGATTGCTCAATACAGCCAGGATTCCGACCAAGACTTTAGGAAAGCGATTGATGATTTTAACCAGACACTGCGGCTCAATCCTAGCAATGCTGAGGCTTACGTGAAACGGGGTAATGCACGCTACAAGCTAGCACAATTTAATGGCTCCGACCAAGGCTACAAGGACGCGATTGAGGACTTTAACAAGGCATTAAATCTTGACCCTCAAAATGCCGAAGCTTATATCAAAAGAGGTCTTGTCCGATCTGAAATTGCCCGTTACAGCGGGAATAATAATAAAGACAACTGGGTTGCAGTTGAGGATTTACAGAAAGCTGCTCAAATTTTTCTTGAACAAGGAGATATAGAACACTATCAGCAAGCGCTGGGTTACATCTGTGGTGTGCTAGAAAATAATTGCGATTCCTACTTACGCAACCCAGAAAAGTTTATGCTATCAGGGTCTCAACCAATTAAGAAAAATGGAAGTCGAGGCAAATAACGTTCAAGAAGAACCAGATAGTTGCTGGGTGGATACTTCAAAAGATTCATTCCAGTGGCGGTTAGCAGCAGCTTCAATTTGCGGCAAGAGTCATGAGAAGACGGGGCAGCTTTGTCAAGATGCTCACTATTGGTCAACCTTGCCAGGAGGCATCTTGGTAGCAGCAGTTGCCGATGGTGCAGGTTCGGCAGCTCTGGGGAAAGTTGGGGCAATTGTTGCTGCCGAGACAGCAGTCGAAACAATTTGCTCGAACCAGATGGCGCTACAGTCTCCCGAAGATGAGAAAGGTTGGCAATTGCTTCTGACTGACGCGCTCGTTGCCGCTAGAGCAGCCGTAGAAGCGGAAGCAGAAGCTTGCAATGCAGCCATTCGAGATTTATCAACGACATTAATTGTTACTATTGCCACCCCAAAACTCGTAGCTGCAGCGCAGATTGGCGATGGGGTTGCAGTGTTAGGTGACCAACAAGGGAATCTAATCGCACTGACAACCCCACAGCGCGGCGAATACGCCAACGAGACAACTTTTCTGGTCTCGCCTCAAGCGTTGGATACAGCACAGGTTACTTTATGGCGCGGAGCAGCAGCAAATATTGCTGTTCTCTCAGATGGTTTGCAAATGCTGGCACTGGAAATGCATGAAGGAACACCGCATGCGCCTTTCTTTTCCCCTCTATTTCACTTCCTAGCAGGTGTCCCAAACGAGGCTGAGGCAAAAGAACAGATAGTAGCACTGCTGCGATCGGAGCGGATCGCAAAACTCACAGACGACGATCTGACGCTCTTATTGGCAACTCTTGTCGTCGTTTGAATTTAGAACTGTAAGAGATTTTGAGCAGCAAAATACCTCCTAGAATCAGTGGTAGCGACAGAACCTGACCCATGGTTAGCCAGCCAAACGCAAGGTACCCAAGTTGCGGATCGGGTAAACGCACAAACTCAACTCCAAAGCGAAAGACACCGTAGAGCAAGGCGAACAATCCCGAAACCGCCATTCTAGGTCTGGGCTTAGCGGAAAACCACCACAACACTACAAACATAACCAACCCCTCAAGAAAAGCCTCGTAGAGTTGGGAGGGCTGACGAGGTTGGCTGTAACCAGTGACCGCACCGTCACAGTAGCGCCAAAAGCGCGTCTCGTGACATGGCAATTGCATCGCCCAGGGGAGATTTGACACCTTACCCCATAGCTCTCCGTTAATAAAATTACCGATGCGTCCCGTGCCAAGACCAATAGGTACAGCCGGAGCAATGAAATCGACGACTTCAAAAAAACCTCGGTTATGCCTGCGACTATAAAGCCACATAGCAAGTAGTACGCCCAAGAGACCGCCGTGAAACGACATACCCCCGTCCCACATCTCAAAAATTTGGATGGGGTGGGTAACGTAAAACGGCAAATTGTAGAACAGCACATAACCAATTCGCCCGCCCAGAACTACACCCAAAACCACGTAGAAGAGTAAATCGCTGAGCTGCTCTGATGTCCAGTTCCAACAGGGCTTACGGATGCGGAGCCAGAGAACACCCCAACCGCCAACGAACCCAATGAGGTACATAATTCCGTACCAATGGACGGTAAATGGTCCAATTTTTAGGGCGATCGGGTTAATTTCAGGATAGTACAGCATGGATAATGAGAACAGGGTGTAGGATGGGGGGAATTATAAAAAACTTATGCCAGATGTAAGATCAGTAGACCGACAATAACCATAATAGACATACCAAGCAGAAATAAATTATCTGCAATTAATTCTAATCTTATCTTGTTTTCTTTCCTCATTGATATATATGATAAAAAACAAGAAGAAATGAATACAAGTGTATCGAATCCAAGAATATCATCCGCATAAGTTTTTAAGTGAAAGTTTGTTGCCCGAAAAAATGTAATAACTGTCACACAGACACCAATCATCGTCGAAGCTGTTGGAAGTATATGGTAAGACAAGACTTGCTTTTGTTGTTTTCGCTCTTTTTGGCTATTCATACTTATTGTATTTAAGCAAAGTTAATAGTCTTAAGTAATCAATCCTACCAAACTTAGAATTCATAATAGTTTACTATGATTACACAATGTATTTTTCTCGTCAATCACATGAAGAACTACGAGCGCACTTATCAGTTTTATCTGTCAGTTGAAACATCAAGGACAAGAAATTGACACATTTTATTCATATAATAGTCACATTCGCCTGTTATTTTAACCATATCTATCATTAGGAGTATTGCCAAGAAAGAATGCTTGATTATAAATTGAGCAATTTCTGATTTAGCACTTGCTATTTTAACTAGTCAATTCAGTAATAGAAAAGACAATATAGCCTCAAATATGAATCGATTCGACCGTCAGTTATGGAACCGCTTTTGGGCGATTGCCAAACCCTACTGGTTTTCTGAAGAGAAATGGGGAGCTAGAGGTCTCCTCCTGCTGTTGGTGTTGTTTTCTTTGTCTGTCAATGGTCTAAATGTAATCATCAGCTTTGTTGGGCGAGACTTCATGACAGCACTTGCTTCTAAGGAAGTATCAAGGTTCTTTCACGCCTTTTTTATCTATATAGGGGTGTTTGTTGTCGGTACACCTATTGTTGTTCTTTATAGCTATGTCGGTAGTAAGCTAAGTCTCTACTGGCGTCGATGGTTAACCAATTATTTTCTAAAGCAATATTTCAGTAATCGAGCTTTCTATGAAATCAATTCAAATCCCAGAATTGACAATCCTGATGAACGGATAGCTCAAGATATCGCTGCCTTTACTGACGCCAACAACGGAGCAATAGCCTATTTTACAAATATTCTTGACTCAATAACTAGTCTCATCTCTTTCATCGGAATTCTCTGGTCAATTTCTACCAATCTGGTAATTGTTACCGTTGTCTATTCCTTTGTTGGCACTGTAATAACGGTTTTGTTTGGGAGAAGGTTGATTGGACTAAACTTCAACCAACTTAGACGGGAAGCTGATTTTCGCTATAAATTAGTTCATATCCGTAACCACGCCGAAATGATAGCCTTTTTTGGAGGAGAAGAGCAGGAATCTCGTCAAGCATGGCAGCGATTCATGCGGGCTTTCGATAACTTTAATTTCCTGATTGGGTGGCAGCGTAACCTAGGCTTCTTTACCACAGGTTACAGTTATTTTAATAACATCATACCGCCTTTAGTCATTGCGCCTCTTTACTTTGCTGGCAAGGTTCAGTTTGGGGTGATTACTCAGGCTAGTATGGCTTTCAGTTCAGTTATAGGTGCCCTCTCCCTCATAGTGAGCCAATTTCAAGGTCTCAGTGCTTTCATAGCTGAGATTAATCGCTTAAGCACCTTTGCAGAGGAATTGAAAGCACCAGTACAAGCCTACCTACCACCTGAAGCAACTTTCATTGATACTACAGTAAATTCCCAAGCAAATTCCCATTTAGCCCTCGAACACGTAACTTTGTTGACCCCTGACTATCGACGAGTCTTAATTCGAGACGCCTCAGTTACAATTCAACCGGGCTCAAGTCTACTCATTTTAGGGCCCAGTGGTAGTGGCAAAAGCTCATTACTACGGGCAATGGCTGGATTGTGGAATGCTGGCACAGGTCTAATTATTCGACCGGAACTAGAGCAGATGCTATTTCTGCCACAACGTCCCTATATGATTTTGGGTTCATTGCGCAGCCAGTTGTTATATCCCAACACTGAAGTTGAAATTTCAGAATCGCAACTCTACAGGGTATTACAGCTAGTGAATCTAGTGGATTTGCCAGAAAGAGTGGGAGGATTGGATATTGATTTGGACTGGGCTAATGTTCTATCTTTGGGCGAACAGCAACGTCTAGCATTCGCGCGACTGCTGCTGACGCATCCGCGCTACGCCATTTTAGATGAAGCTACTAGTGCTTTGGATCTTGAGAATGAGTCACGGCTGTATCAGCAAATGCAAGCTACATCCACAGTATTCATCAGCGTTGGTCATCGTACCAGCTTGCTACAGTATCACCAGCAGATTCTGGAACTTAAAGGGGATTCAAGTTGGCGACTGCTTTCAACGCAAGAATACACTCTCAAAGGTCAGCCGGAGTAAAACTCCGGTTGCTGCTTTCTTGCCAGCTCAATGCTGATATGTTAACCTAGCAAGGCAATGGCGATCGCGCTATTGCCATACGAGCGTCACTTGACCTTCATATTCATTCTGTACCGTGATCTCAAGCAAATCATGTGTTTGCTCCTCTGATCGCTAAAGTGCTCTCTTGTTTAGTACATGGCAAGAGAGCATTTTTGTTGGCTACCAAAAAGTTGGACTGCAAAAACGCTGCTTTTCAAGAGCAGCACCTTAACGTTTGAGAACGGTGCCCCCGCTACAGGGTGTGTACCGTTGATCGAGAGCTCTCTCATCGGATGTGGTTACTCTCTTGGATCTAGTAAACTGTTGTAAATAGCTAATTCTAGGCTAGGCTCGGTGTCTTTTGGGGCGAACAGTTAAGTTATGTCAGTATATCTTTTAGAAGTCGGGACGGAAGAATTACCCGCTAGCTTTATTGATGACGCTATCAAGCAATGGCGATCACTCATCCCTGCCAGCCTTACCGAATATAGCCTCATAACTGAGGCAGTTGAAGTTTACGGCACTCCCCGTCGCCTCGCTGTCCTGATTCAGGGTCTACCATCTCAGCAACCAAACCGACAAGAAGAGATCAAAGGTCCACCAGTCACCACAGCATACAAGGATGACAAACCCACCAAAGCGTTAGAGGGATTTGTCCGTAAGCAGGGTGTAGAACTTGAGGCACTGGAAGTTCGAGCCACGGAAAAAGGGGAATTTGTGTTTGTGCAAAAAAATATCCCCGGACGCCCAACATCTGAAATTTTGACAGACCTATCTTTACAGTGGATTTTGGGTTTGGAAGGCAAGCGGTTAATGCGCTGGGGAGATGGCGATTTTAAGTTTTCCCGACCGATTGTCTGGCTGGTCGCTTTATTAGATGATACAGTGCTGCCATTGCAAATAGTGAATGGTTCAGAAACGATCGTTAGCGACCGCCTCTCTCAAGGGCATCGGGTCCTGCATTCAGAACCAGTTGTAATTCCCCAGGCAACAGATTATGTCACAAGCTTGCGATCTGCATTTGTA
>JAFASY010000093.1 GCA_019244235.1 Chroococcidiopsidaceae cyanobacterium CP_BM_ER_R8_30 | reverse complement strand
CCGTAATGCCATTGCTCATAATGCCCTGCCTGGTGTTTGGGAAGTTGCTGGCTTGAGCGATCCAGATCAAATGATTGTTGAAGTCCAGGTCGCAGTGCCTTATCCAGAGCAAGTTCGGGAAGCTGAGGTGTTAGCTGTACTGCCTTTTGGTCGCAAAACCCTTAGTGTAGAGCAGGGCGGGATGATAGTTCAGGGGCGAGCGATCGCCTCGCTCAATGACCGCAATGACGAAATGCTACTAGCTGTTGCTGCTGTTACAGTTTTGGTCGAAACTGATTAGTTGCTCAAAATTGCCCACATTCTAACCTTATTGCTGGCTGGTTCTAAAGGTTGTGCCTTACATTGAGCCTTTTATCGGACTGGTACGAATCCAGCCTGCGCGATCGCCTTTTGTCCCTGACTGGTCAGTAGCAGTCTAGCGTATGCTTCCCCAGCCTGCTGTTCGCGACCTCTGTTTCGCTTAATAATCACAAACAAGTTGGGGGTGATTGGATAAGTGCCATTCTCAATTGCTGCTACATTGAGCTGGTTACGGTGCTGTGGGCATTGGTTAGCCAGCACCAAGGGTTCGCGGTAGACGGGAACTAGCTGTCTAGGACTATGACCTAAGGATAGCGGCTTCACGATGCATTGAGGCACTACTGCACGAGCAGAGGCGTAATACAGCCCGCCAGGGGTTCGATTGACTTGACGCAGGGCTTCAGTAGTGGAATATACATATCTTATCCTACTGTTATGCGTTTGTCGTTGCGTGCCTGTAGTAGAGAAGATTGTTGCGTCTGCGGCTTCGGGATACTGAGAGAAAGGAGTAATGGGTAGGTTGGGTCCGCCCACCTGGTGCCAGTTAGTGATCTGCCCTAGATAAATCTGCTGCAACTGGTCAATAGTCAAGTCCGACACCTTGAGTGATGGGTTAACAACCACAGCTAGTCCGTCAATTGCAACCTGAATTTGCTCTAGCGCAAAGCCGCGCTGCTTTGCTAAAGCGTATTCTGCAGTAGTAAGAGGACGGGAAGACTGGGCGAAATCTAACTTGCCGTCGAGCAACATACGAATGCCTGAAGTAGAACCAGGACTACTGGTATCTGGATTTACATATCGTAACTGGAGTTCTGGACGAGCGAGTTGCAGCTGAGAATCTACTAGTAGCCGGATGGGAGCCCAGGCTGTGCTACCACCATAGTTGAATGAGCCAGTTGGAACATTAGTAACTGTCTGAAAGGTTGAAGCAGGATGAGCGGAGGCAGTGTTTGAAACTTGGCTATAGGCAGGGGTAGGGTTGCTACTGATCGATAGACGTGGTCTCAGCCACAACCACAGTCCAAAGATAATCATAATTGATAGTATTTCGCCGACAATTAGTCCCCTAATTAGCTCTACAGCGTCTTTGCCGAGCGAAATACGGTTTTTATCGTTGCTCATATTGTCTCTTCCTTAATTCAGTTTCTGACAAGAATTTTATCGACGTGACTCAACACAATCTCTCAGCGGATAGGTATAAAACCCGCTCGGTCTATCAGTTGTTGTCCTCGATCGGACAACAGCAAGTTGGTGTAGGCTAAACCTGCCTGTTCATCGAGTGTTCCATCTTTTCTCCAGATGACAAATAGCCTTGTAGTTAAGGGATAAGAACCATCAAGCAAAGCAGTATTATTTAGCGCAGTTTGGTTAGAAAGGTAGGGAGACACAAAAGCTTGATCATTACTCTGAGATAATGGCAGAAGATAAATATCATGCTGACCTGCTACCTCTGAAATTGCAGCATAGCCAATGCCTCCGGCAGTTTGAGTGACTTTGGATATAGACTCCCTAAGATTGCTGACTGTTTGCACATTTGTTCCCAATTTTTCTCCATGCAATACTTTCTCTTTCAACATACTGCTAGTCCTACCAGACTGGTCGAAAGTGTAAAATGGAGTGATTGGCAGATCAGGACCTCCTACTTGCCGCCAATTTGTAATCTTGCCAGCAAAGATGTCTTTCAATTGCGATAGGCTTAAACCAGGAATAGATACCTGAGTATTTACATAGAAAGCAATGCCATCAATAGCAACAGGTATCTGTTCGAGAGTGAACCCACGCGCCTTAGCTTCGAAAAAATCAGCGTCTTGTAAAGGTTGGGATGATTGTACGAAACTTAATTCTCCTGCAAGCAACATATCGATGCCTGTATGACTGTTAGGTTGGCTTGCAAGTGGTTCAACAAACCGCAATTGAAATTGTGGTTGAGTTTGGGTGATAGCAGAAACTATAGTTGAAGACTGCAAAGCCATAAATGCTGGAGGACCCCAATAATTGAATAATCCCTGAGGAGCGTTGGGCACAGTAGAGATGACTTTTGACTCTATGGATGGCAATATGATTGTTTGAAAAAATCCATAGGTTATAACTGACACTACTAAAGCAGTGATTGCACCAATGCTGATTCCAAGCAGAGATAAAGATTTGCTAGATAACTGCCAAGAATATGCATTTTTCTCTGTAGCAACTAACTCTGGAAGTTTGATTTGCTCGCTGAGCTTACCGAATGTTTCCTGAGCATTGACTGGAATAAATGCATCTAGCAACATATCCTGTTTAAAAGCCACATGGAGTTGCTTACGAACATTCAAAGAAATTTCTACCCCTGGTCTTACCCCCTGATAATGCCCTAAGTCGGGAACACTTATACTTTCTAAAGAAGTTGAGAGATAATGACGGTCTACTGAAGCTATGGGTCCCTGATGCAAGCAAGTACAAATATTTTCGAGGAGGAAAGGGTACAGTGGTTCCGCTAGGTAATAGCAGATGAAATAAGGCACGTGTTCGCGACCCCACTCATCGTCACCGTCATCATACACCCAACCAAACAGGGTATCTTCTGGGGTGACCTGGTGTATGTAAGCAGCGTGATAGTCAGGATTTGGTATACTGCAGGCATTCCAGTATTGGAAAACTATTTGTTTAACAAAGACTTGCTGGATTTCTTCTGGCACCTCTTTACTTGCAAGGGTTCTATATCCTACTTCAGGGAAGCTTGTATAAATAAGTTGACCTAAGAGTACATCCATAACTAATAGCCAGAAGCAGGTTGCCTTCTAATTGCGCCTCCTGATATCAGCAAATAAAATTATACCATTACTTCTCAAACACTCTCTTTCTTTACTGTTTTTAAATTCAACCGTTGCGTCTATATTCCTCCAAAAAATAAAGCACCAGGAGAACAAAAATATTAAATAGGGCTTTCATGATAATATTAACTTTAAAGTCAGATAGAAGCAAGACATAATTTACGCGTTATGCAAGAAAGATGAATCTATCAGTTGAAGATCGCAAAAAAACTTTTAGCATATTGAGTATAGGTCAGAGAGGGGTAGGTAAGACAGTCTTTCTAGCTGGCAGCTACACGGAGTTACACAGCAATAATCAAACCATACGCTCTCAGAAGTTATGGTTTGATTGTAAAGAATTACAAGAGCAGGAAAAAGTTGAAAATCTCCTCAACTATATAGCCAATACTGGTCATTATCCACCTTCGACGATGAAGATTACGGACTTTAACTTTAGTTTGAAGAGTCGTAGCTTCTGGGGTGAGCGGACAATATGTCATTTTCGCTGGTGGGAAATTCCTGGCGAAATTTGTCAAATGAGCGAACAAGACTTTCGAGAAATGGTGTCGGCCTCACACAGCTGCTGTATGTTTGTTGATGCTGACGCACTCATGCACGATCAAAAATATCCACAAAGGCTAGAGGAGATTTGTGAATTAACGCTTCGTATAGCTTTCTTAGTCTCTCTGAACGATTTAAATGACTATGCTTTTGCTGTGATTCTCACCAAGTGTGACAAACTTGACCCTAGCTCGTTCAACCATCAGCAACTTGAGCAAAAACTACAATCCCTAATTGAGCGCTTCGATCAGATAAAAGCAAATTATCGAGTCTTTTACTCACATATACCCATTGTCTGCAAGCAAGGTACTTCAACTCTAGATGCTCGTGGCGCAGCTGCTCCACTTGTTTGGTTAGTTTGGGAGTTAAGTCAAGCTCACGCTCTAGGCTTGATGCAGGACTTCACTAATTCGGTCAGTCACTTATGGTCAAGTGATTTGAGAATGGAGCCACTGCAAGATGGTTCGCTACAGAGTCTGTTCAAACCACAAGTCAAGAAATTGAATAAGCAACAAGCTCTTACTGCCAAAAATCTGGCAGCTGCCCGCAGAAACCGCTTGTTTCTTATCCTGGCAATTGTTGCCTCGGTAGGGTTTATTGGGCTTTTCTCCCTCGGCTACAGTCTGCTTGGCCGAAATTCTCTGACAAATAGTAATATCTTGCAGCAAAGAGGGTTAATCAGTCTAGCCATTCCTTTAATGGAGAAACTCGTCCAACGAGAACCTAGTGACATTGAGTTGCGCTTACAGCTAGCTGAACTTTATCAAAGCACGGGTCAATTGACCAAGGCAGAAACAATTTATGATTCGGTTCTTGCACAACAAAAGGACAATCTTAAGGCTTTAGTCGGTAAAGCAACGACCTGTGCCTCTCAAGGTGATATGCGAACAGCGAAGACCTTGTTTGCTCGGGCAGAGGCAGTTGCTCCGACCAATATCAAGGCAAAAGTCCATGCATTGGCTCAAAAGACATTAGAGTCACCTGCTCAACTGACACAACCAAATCCTTAGTGGATTAAAGAAACCGCAGAGGTACAGCGGAAAGTCTGATCGGAGGTCCCCTCCGATCAGAACTCTTCAAGAGAGAGTTCACAACAGAAGATAAAGAGGGTCAGAGAGGCGATTTTGTACCACTTGTTCACAAGTGCCAATTGGCACTTGAACTTCAGATGAGGCGCTTACATTCATAAGTTGGGCGTTGTATATCTCAGTAAAAGCAAATTTTAGATACCAGGATTTTGGGACAGAAAACAATATTAAGCTCTCTTGCCACCATCAAATGCAACAGCATTGTATGAGAATCTTCGTTATTCTCATATCTCATGTTTCCCTCACCCCACCTATGACACCCATTTGGAAGAAAGGTTAGGGGTGAGGGTCGGTATAAGGATAACCTAGTCCTGACTATGCTCCTCCTGAGCCTCCTTGAAGTAATCCTCCTACTACAGGTACTCCTGAGCCTCCTTGAAGCAATCCTACTACTACAGGTACTCCTGAGCCCCCTTGAAGTAATCCTCCTACTACAGGTATTCCTGATCCTCCTGTCAACTTGGACATTTCTTCTTCATCTAAGGGGATGAACTTTAGTTCTGGTCGATCAGAGGTCTGGGCCTGTTTCTTACTGACTTCCATCGGATTCTTCCTTTTTTTTCAAAGTTTTCAACTTCATAGCAATCCTATTTGAGTTACGAACATCCGGTTTGGTCCACTAGTTGCTAATTGCTCATACCAATTAGCGAACCGTATGCTCTTTTATTCACAAATAATTTAGGATTGCTGCATCTTTAGACCGTTATCTTTGGTCTAAATCTGGACTATCTAAAACTTATGTTTAGGCTATTTTTCTATTAGTCTAAGTCTCTTTAGATAGTCTACTAGATTATATTATTTTTACATCTTTTTTGCAACCGATTGTTAATTAACAATTGTGCATTTGAAGTCCATTAAGAATTAAAAATTATCTAGCACTGTTCTGCCTGAAAAGCAATCGCCTGATAACAATCATACCAATTCGCAATTCGCATAGGACGCTAACGCCTACGGCAACGCGCTTGTCGCTGGCGGAGTCGCGCAATAACGCCTTCGGCTTCGCTACGCTAACGCAATTGAAGAATAAGAATGAGTCGATCTCAATTTTGGGAGGCTTCAGCTCTGTAGCCGGAATTTAGAGAATTGGTATTAGTAATGAGAATGTCTGCTTGCTGATGCTGTTGGAGTCTCGAAGACGCGTCAGCAAAGTTTTAGGAAAGATGGTGGTGTAAAAAAGAATCTTTGGCTAGTCTAATTCCTTTCTTTTTCCATCCTGTCCAAGGCTTGCTTCGCTTTCAAAAGTGCTTTGAAAAACATTAATTTACTTTCCCAAGCAGAGCGAGGTAGGGTAGGGTGCTCTTGGGAAACATTTTTTGACGACTCACTTACGAGCGATGGTGTCTCCAAACTACGTGTCATAACTTAACAGCCCCGCCTATTTTGCCTGCTTGAATTTCATCTAGCCGGGAGTCAGATTCGGGTTCATCCTGCCAGTTCCTCGACCACTGAATGCGATCGCTCCTGAAGTGAAGCGGGTCGTTATCTGACCAGGGAGCGTCAAGCGGCTCCTCAATCAGCGCAAACTCACCATTATCAAAGGGAAGTCCTGGTGCCGAAACCTTGGGAAACACGCGCTCCCGTAACCCTCGTTTCGCCTGGGTCAAGGCACGGTGATGGCAGTAGGGATTGTTTCCTCTGCGATTGAAGAACACGTGCGCTGTCCAGGTGCATCCCCCACGGCAAAGTTCAGCGAATTCACAGATTTTACAGAAACCCCATAAGTGTTCTGTCCCTTGAGGAGTACCAGCACCGAGGTTAAAACGCAGTTCTTCCGTCCCTTCAACAATTTCTTGAAGTGAATGGTTTCTAATATTGCCACCCGTATAGGCTGAAGTAGGCAGTGAGGGACAACCTTTGATAGCACCGTCTGCTTCAATTCCCAGGGTGGAGAGTCCGGCAGCGCAGCCCTGCCAAAATGTCCATTCATTCCCTCTTCCCCTAAGAAATCTCTCATAGGGACCGTAGTAACCGATGTTATTACCAGGCTGAATATCAACTCCTTCACGCCGCGCACGACGAGCCACCCGAACCAGCATTGGGTAAAGATCTAGCAGTTCGCATGGCTGGAGGAGGATATCTGCGTTGTCTGCTGCATTTCCCATCGGCACAGTCAGTTGAATCTGCCAAGCAATGGCTCCAGCATCACGAATATGTTCGTAGATTTGAGGGAACTCAGGTGCAGACAGGCGGTTAAGCTGGGTGTTGCAGCCGAACTTGATACCGACTTCCCGAAAATTGCTCATAGTTTTAAAGCATTGTTTCCACGAGCCTGACTTGCCGCGCAGTTGGTTGTGGGTTGCTTCCAGACCATCAACTGAAACAGAAACCGTGACGATACCTGCTTCCTTCATGCGGTGTGCAGTTTCTATTGAGATACCATAGCCTCCTGTGGTCATGGTACAGACCATCCCAGCTTCAGTGATAGCTTCAGCAATTTGTAGCCAGTCGGGACGTAAGAAGGCTTCACCGCCTATGAGGGTAACTTCTTTAATTCCGACTTGAGTCATTTGCCTTACTAGGTCAAGAGCTTCCTCCGTGGACAATTCTTTGGAACGCTCTTGTCCTGCCCGCGAACCGCAATGGCTACAGGCAAGATTGCACTTTAGAGTAATCTCCCAAACAGCATAGCTAGTCCTGTGATAAGTCATTGCAACGAGGCCTCAGTCTGATTGTAATTTAGGCAGCGATCGCGTCTACTGTCCCCACCACAACAACAGTAAGAGCTACTATTTTTACTCGTTGGGTGAGGCAACGACTCCATACAACGGCTGTACGTGCACTGGTCCGGGCGGTTCAGATCCCGATCCAGGCCACCGGATAACTCCGTACAAGGGCTGGGCTATGGGTCCAGTTCCAACATATCCGCCGACAACTGCTACCATCTCGTCTTCGGTGAGTTCATTAAACTCGCCTCGCTCCTTAGATTCCATTATCTTAATGACGGCAGTTTCAAACTCTTCCTTTGAAAAGTCAAAGCCAGCATTCTTCAGAAATTTGTTGCGCTCATCAATTGTACTGTTTTCAAGTTGGGTGAGGAAGGCTCGATCTTTTACCAGCCTTACCATAAATTCTTTCACTCTCTCTAAAATTCCTACAGACATATACTCTTCTTCTCCAGAATTTCAACTGACCCAGAGCAATCGAAAGCTTAACTCATCCTTGAGTGCAGGATGCCAAACAGAAAGCATTTCCCTTCAGGAACTGTTAGGCTGATATATGGTTTGAATACTGCGAATGAGTCGTTCTGTCCAAAAATGTTGCCGATGTAAGATTCATTTCATGCCATAGAAGCTTAGACATGAAGTGAATCTTAAAGCTCACCTGCCTTCCTATCTTTAGAAGTCGGTTGAAAGTCTTGCACCTCTGTTCACCCGAAAATAGTATCGAGCGTCGGTATTAACTACAGACTAATACTTATGCCTAGAGGCAGACAGACAGCAGCCTTTACATCAATACCAACATTTGTG
>JAFASY010000034.1 GCA_019244235.1 Chroococcidiopsidaceae cyanobacterium CP_BM_ER_R8_30 | reverse complement strand
GGGGAAAGTATCTTGTGTCTCCCTAATGCCTAAACATACTTCTTGAAGGCTAAAGTGACATTATGACCGCCGAACCCAAAAGAATTCGAGAGTGCTACCTCAACCGTTTGAGTGCGAGCAACATTAGGGACATAATCTAAATCGCACTCTGGATCGGGAGTTACCAAATTGATTGTTGGTGGAATCTGATCCCTAGCTACTGCAAGGACTGTGGCGATTGCCTCAATTCCACCAGAGCCACCAAGGAGATGACCAGTCATTGACTTAGTCGAACTCACTGCCACTTTAGCGGCGCAATTGCCTAAGGCTTTCTTGATCGCTGTCGTCTCTATTGGGTCGCCTGCCGGAGTACTTGTGCCGTGGGCGTTGATGTAGTTGACCTGCTCTGGACTCAGGAGCGCATCCTTCAATGCCAATTGGATGGCTCTTGCAGCACCCTCCCCACTGGGCACTGGCGTGGTCATATGATAAGCATCGCATGTCATCCCATACCCGACAATTTCAGCATAAATCCGTGCCCCACGACTCTTGGCATGTCCTAGTTCTTCTAAAAGAAGAATTCCAGAGCCTTCTCCCATGACGAACCCATCCCGATCGCGGTCAAAAGGACGGCTGGCATGGGCAGGGTCGTCATTACGCGTCGAAGTTGCGCGTGCTGAAGCAAACCCAGCTAAAGACAAGGGTGTGATTGCGGCTTCAGCACCCCCACAAATCATTGCCTGAGCGTAACCTCTCTGGATCAACCTAAAAGCATCGCCTATGGCGTTGGAACCGGCAGCACAAGCAGTCACTGGGCAGGAATTTGGTCCCTTAGCACCAGTACGAATTGCCGTTAACCCAGCGGCCATATTGGCAATCATCATCGGCACCATGAAAGGGCTACAACGGTCTGGTCCCCGCGTTAGGTAGACCTTTTGCTGGTCTTCTAACACCTTAATGCCACCAATTCCAGTGCCAATCATTACCCCTACTTGATAGGCGTTCAGGTCACTGATCTCAAACCGCGCATCAGTCAGAGCCTGCGAACTAGCAGAAACTGCAAACTGCGCAAATCGGTCCATGCGCTTGGCATCCTTGCCTTCCATGAAGTCTTGGGGATCATATCCCTTTACCTCGCCAGCAATGCGGCACTTGTGCTTAGAGGCATCAAACAATGTGATGGTGCCAATGCCATTCTGTCCACGTAACAACCCTTCCCAGTATGCTTCAGGGGTGTTACCAATTGGGGTAATGGCACCAAGCCCCGTTACAACAACGCGTCTATGTTCAAAATCTGTCATAACTTAAGTTTAAGCGAGCTTCCTCGCCCATAAGGCAAAACAACGTTACCGCTCTACCTAGCCACCTGATACCTAAGCGGATGCTGCAACTTTGTTGTTGATGTAGTCTACAGCTTCTTGCACTGTTGTGATCTTCTCAGCTGCCTCGTCGGGAATCTCAATGTCAAATTCTTCTTCCAGCGCCATCACCAGTTCAACTGTATCTAGAGAATCAGCACCCAAGTCATTAGCAAAATTGGACTGTGGCGTGATCTTGCCAGGTTCAACACTCAACTGTTCCTCGACGATTTTCTTCACTTTCTCAAAAGTTGACCCTTCACTCATAATGGACAATCCTCAACTAGTTGCTACTTCCCCGGCGGGGTGACATGGTTTCAAGCATAATTATCTTATCGTTAAGAGCGACCTGATAAATCCATAAATAGTCTCTTTTCCAACTGGCACTGACTGGATAGGGTGATAGGGAGATGGGGAAAATGAGAGAATAAGGGAGTTGACTTCCTCTTCTAGCCATGCCATCTTCTCCGCTGAAATATGCTTACTTCCCTGGCTGCGTCGCCCAAGGAGCCTGTCGGGAACTCTATCAATCAACTCAAGCCCTTACCCAAGCTTTGGGGATTGAACTGGTTGAACTGAAAACAGCCGCCTGTTGTGGCTCTGGCACCTTTAAGGAGGACTCCCAGTTACTGGAAGATTCTGTGAATGCCCGTAATATCGCCTTAGCAGAGGAATTACAACTACCGCTACTAACTCATTGCAGCACTTGTCAGGGGGTAATCGGTCATGTTGATGAGCGGTTAAAAGAATGTCAGAAAAAAGATCCTGCTTACATTGATCAGGTTAATGGCTTACTGCAACAAGAGGGCTGTGTGCCTTACCAAGGGAGTACTGAAGTTAAACATCTTTTGTACGCTCTGGTAGCTGATTACGGTTTAGAGACAATTCAGCAACAGGTCAAGCGTTCGCTCAGTGGATTGCGCTGTGCTGCATTTTATGGTTGCTACTTGCTCCGCGCCCAAAAATCTATGCCCTATGACGATCCCTATTGCCCGGAATCTATGGAAAATCTGTTCCGGGCAGTCGGTGCGACACCAGTTTATTACCGAGGTCGTACCCAGTGCTGCGGTTGGCCTCTTGCTAGCTATGCTACTACCGAATCTTTCAAGATGGCAGGGATGCATATCCAAGAGGCGATCACCGCTGGTGCCGACTGTATGGTCACTCCTTGCCCCTTATGTCACCTAAATCTCGATTCTCGTCAGCCAGAAGTTGAAAAAGTAATTGAGCGGAAGCTAGGTTTGCCAGTGTTGCATTTACCTCAACTAATTGCACTAGCACTAGGTGTGAAGCCAAAACAGCTGGGCTTAGACAGACACATTGTCTCAACTCGTCCAGTTCTGGAAAAATTGGGCTTGTAGCTGCGTGTGAAGAGAGCCGTAGGTATCCTGTCGTTCAAGGTACAGAATACGCTGTTGGATATCTGAATCAGGAGGTGTAGGGTATGGCTCAAACCACAGCGATCGCCAAAGCAATTCTCAGTTTTCGGGATGTCGAAGCCAAATTAAATTTGCGGCGTAGCTCTGATCCCCATTTTTTCTACAAGTGGGAGGAAACCTTACTGGAACTGACAGCGCTTGAGAAAATATCACTGGAACGGCTTTCTAACCGCTACCTTCACTACCTGGAAGAGGGAGAGGTTAATGAAGGAACGCTGAATATTATTCTGCTATCCCCGCTTCTGAATGCTTTAGGATTGTGCGATCCGCCTTATCGGATTCGAGGTGAAGCCTGGGTAGAAGTGCAAACAGCGGTAGATGCAGAGGAGGGAGTTGTAAAGCTGGAAGGGCGAATTGATGCCCTGACTCTTCAGGAACAATTTTGGCTCGTCATCATTGAGGGGAAGCGGGGAGGGTTCAATGTTTTACAAGCAGTGCCCCAAACATTAGCTTATATGGCAGCAACCCCACACCCAGAACGACCCATTTTTGGGCTAGTCACGAATGGCTACGATTATTTGTTTGTGAAGGTAGTCAGACAGGAGCGGCATGAGTTTGCTCTGTCCCAGAATTTTACGCTTCTATCAGATGAACAAAGTAACTTGTTTCGGGTGTCGCGAATCTTGAAGCATCTGGTTAGCATTAGTGGGGCGGATGCTGGAGATGGGAAGAGTGTATGAGCGGGCTAGAGCTAAAACCTTAGAGCATAAACTTGCCACTAATTCTTGGGCAAAAAGCTCATCCTTGAGCTGGCAAGAAAGCAGCAGCCGGAGTAAAACTCCGACGCTCCCTTTGAGTTTCAAGAATCTAAATTGAGTAAGAGGTAGTTATTCCATCATATCATTCGTCGTCGGTTCACCTGGATAGAACCGATCGCTCAAAATGTCCTTCAGCACATAAGGGCAATTTTGCGGAAATGTTTTCAAGGGGAGATTTGTTTCTCTACAAGCCAGTGCAACTCCTTTGACATAAGCTTTCTGGATAACTTCATGCAGGTAGGGCTCAAGGCTAGGATTTTCTTCAAGTAGTTCCAACGTGTCTATACGTTGTATACGAATTGTATTCAACCAACTACGACTTCGTCGCTCAGACTGAAATTCCCATTTCAGCAAATGCCCAATTAAGACACTCAAGCGGTTACGCAGCTCGCCACGTTGCTGTCTTCCCAAGGATTCAATTTCCTCAATTAAATTCGACAAGTCAAGCTGGCTCCATTGGTGATGAAGAAGCAGGTTAGCTTGTTCCTGAGTCCAGGCGTAGAAGTCAGTTTCATAGAGGTTTTTCATCAGGTTACCCGCTATTTATCGGCTTTTAGTGTTACTGATAACCGTTATAATTGCTAACTCTCTCTTAATTACAGTCATGCTCGGTTCACTTGTGTAACCGATCCACTACTATTATGATACTTCTTGAAGAAGCACTTCAAAAAGGACTGGAAGCTGTAACTTCAAAAAAATGTTCCTGAGTAAAACCCAGGAACGACAACTTTGATAGCCTAGCACCCATTAGTTAATGGATACTCTTTAACAACTTATCTACAACTCAGTCTACACGCTGTTCGTCACTCATTTATGACTGCTATATTTGCTAATTTGATGCATAATGTTACAGCCTATGATTGTCAAGAAAATTAAATTAACTACTATTACTACGTAACCCAAAATATTTGCCCCCTGTCACCGATTAAATTCCTCACAGTGGTGGTTTGGAAAGAATTCCAATAAAAACTTGGTTTCCAATAGTGCAAAGCAAGAAGTAGTAAAAATAACAGAATTACGAAAGGAATAATTTTCAGAAAATCTTTTGCCTTATTAATATCGTGTGACATAGCTGTTGCTCCTTTCAATAAGCAATCTAAATTCGTTTAACTGCCAGCCTAAACCAGAACCTATCAGGCTATTGAGGTTAGCCATTTTGACATTTTGCCATAGGAAAGTCTGACTGGTGGCATTACCCAAAGGAGATGTCGCGATGCTCCTCTTCAAAACCTGCGATCGCTATCTGTATCCGTGCGCGCAGCCGTTGTAGAGTGTAAACATGCGCAGATATTTTTTAGGATTTCTGCTGGCGCTTTACCGATTCAATCACTTGCCTTTCACTGATTTCTAGATCGTGGGATAAGATCGTGAAATCATCACGATTTGCCGCAACCTCCTTAACGATTTCTCGCATGTCACGTCCTTTTTCCCGCTCAGCTTGGATGTAGTTCTTAATGTCTTCTGTCTTTAAGTCCTTGAGATTCATAGCAAGTTTCCTTCTTGATCGAGAGTGTAGACATGTTTAGCAGCTTCGTCGTCAACAGGAATATGTGATGGGTCGATTGCAAATTGATCATAATGAACTACCTCGCCCTGCATTGCGAGGAAGGGTAATGCGCAAGCGGTTGAGATTCATCATAAAGCTACTCAAGATGGCACACCATTTGCTTGGCTTGCTTTTAAAGGCCATCTGGAAAAGCTCCAGATACTTCAGATGCTAACTAAAACCATCAGCAGTCGTGCTAAGGGGATTGCCAAAACGCCTGGTGTTTGTGGTGGCGAGGCTTGTATTGCTGGAACTCGTATTGCTGTTTGGCTATTAGTCGAAGCACGTCGTCTTGGTATTAGTGAAGCCCAACTCTTGAATGACTACCCACACATTACAGGTGCCGATCTCGTCAATGCTTGGGCGTATACAGATGCACACTTAGAGGAAATCGAAGCAGCGATCCGCAGCAACAATCAGGTTGCTTAAATGGCGTGTCTATATGCTGATGATCAATTTCCACGGTTAGTCAGCAAGCTACTTCAGACAATGGGGCATGATGTTTTGATGATGCAAGAGGCAGGCAACGCCAACTTGGGTACCCCTGACAGAACGTCACTCATACTCGGAACGGCAGTCGGCGAAGGTAATGGCTTCACTATCAAGAAAGCCTGCGATCGCCATCTCCAGAACCATTTCCAGTGGGTATTGGGTTTCTTTTGCATGAGCAAGCAACGCTCGCTGAATGTGTTCTGGTAGCGCTGGCAGGAACATTTTTGCAGCAACGGGACTGAGATGCTCATCACTTTGCTGGGGAGATAGGGATGTACTGACTGATTGCATTAGTCCCTCGCTGGATATCTGGCATTATAGGGTGGTTTCGCAGCCGCAATGATAATGGCTTCTAAGCTCGATGATAACGTCCGAAGCTGAATGAAATCGAGCGGATAGAGTAAGAGCCTAACTGCTTCAGGAGCATATTGGTCTAACCAGGACCAGAGAAATGCTTTATGCCCATCGCGAAACCGCTCCCGTGTATAGCGGGTTTTACCAACATAGAGGAGTCCAAACTCTTGATGACGGACTGCATAGATGCTAGCATTCGCTGTGACGTTTTTGAAAGAGCGAGTAATCGGGATACATTGGTCAAACGGGACAGAAACGAGAGAATCTAAGATGGCAAACGCTTGTGCTTCAAGTTCCTGAGTCATGCTCAGTCAAAATTTCTGGGCTTGGGTACATGTTTTAAAACAGGGAACGTATCGCTCTTGATGACATTACACTGCTCGACCTCGTTAAGTAATATTGTGACGCTGTAGTTGCTTGAGAGCTTGATACATTTCTGGGAGACGTCTGTAGATGGCAGCTGTCTTCACAAACAGTTTGTGGGGAATGGCTGGAATGCCAGTTACTATTTCTCCTGGTCCTATATCGTGGTGCAGCCCTGCTTTAGCAGTCGCAATTGACCCATCACCCATTTTGACATCATTACTGATCCCCGCTTGACCAGCCAGCATCACCCGATTCCCTAGCGTCACACTACCTGATAAGCCAGCTTGACCAGCGATCGCACAGCTTTGACCAACTTGGCAACCATGAGCGATATGTACAAGGTTATCAATCTTCGTGTTGCGAGCAATCCGTGTCTCTCCCACGGATGGTCGGTCGATAGTACTGTTGCAGCCAACTTCGACTTCATCTTCTAGCACAGTGCAACCCGACTGCTCCATTTTGAACAAGCCTTCGGAGGTGGGTACAAAACCAAAGCCCTCAGCGCCAATGACTGCACCGCTATGAATCACACAATCGGCTCCAATCTGAGTCCGCTCGTGGATGGCACAGTTAGCGTGCAGCACTGTGCGTTCGCCAACCTGCACATCTGGGTAAAGTACGACATTGGGATGAATACAAACTCTATCTCCAATCTGCACTCCTGCCTGAATAGCGACATGAGAACCTATGTAAACATCTGCCCCAATTTGAGCTGTTGGATGAATCACCGCCGTAGGATGAATTCCTGGAGCGGGGCGGAATGGTTGATAGAACAGAGCTAGAGCTTTGGCAAACATTAACCGGGGTTGCGATGTGGCAACCCAGGCAATGCCCCGTTGGGTTGCCTGAGCTTGAAGTCCTGCATCTGGAAGCAAAATCAAGGCACTTGCAGCAGTCTGCCTAATCTCTGCGACAAATTGCTCTCGCTCCACAAAGCTGAGATTGCCTGGAGCCGCCTTATCTATTGCTGCTACCCCGGTAATTTCTGGATCTTGGGTGGTTACAGCGACATAGTCACTCTCTTTAGATGTCAAACTACTACTCAGGTCGTCAGCACCGAGTTTTTGTAAGATTTCGCTAAATTTCATCCTGCTCACTCCTCTCTTCATCCAATAGCTGTTGAAGCTGCTTCAGGGTT
The DNA here is from genome assembly GCA_019244235.1 of Chroococcidiopsidaceae cyanobacterium CP_BM_ER_R8_30. Taxonomy (GTDB): domain Bacteria; phylum Cyanobacteriota; class Cyanobacteriia; order Cyanobacteriales; family Chroococcidiopsidaceae; genus JAFAVL01. Next base: position 11,589 of record JAFASY010000034.1, on the reverse strand, counting down.
TGATAAATTTCCGGCAGGCGTTTTTGCAGAGCTGATGTTCTTAGCCAAAGTTGGTGTGGCATGACTGGATAGCCAGAGACAGTCAGTCCAGGTTCTACATCGGTATGGATTCCAGCTTTGGCTGAAGCGATGACACCATCTCCCACTCTGACTTGATTATTCACACCTGACTGACCACCAAGGATAACGCGATTCCCTACCTTAGAACTGCCTGCTAAGCCTACCTGAGCTGCTAGGATACAATCTCGACCCACATGGCAACTGTGACCAACTTGAACTAGGTTATCAATCTTGGTATTACGTCCTACCCGTGTTTCTCCAACAGCCGGACGGTCAATTGTACTGTTACAGCCGACTTCCACCCCATCTTCTAAAACTGTGTAGCCAGACTGCTCCATCTTGATCCAGCCCTTGGGACTAGGGACAAAGCCAAAGCCTTCTGATCCAATGACCGCACCACTATGAATCATACAATCTGCACCGATTTGAGTCCGTTCGTGGATTGTGCAGTTAGCGTGGAGGACAGTGCGATCGCCAATTTCGGCTTCAGGATAAATCACCACATTAGGATGAATGCAGACCCTATCACCAATCTTGACCCCTGCCTGAATTACAACATGAGCCCCAACATACAGTTCTTTACCCAACTGGGCAGAAGGGTGAATTACGGCAGAAGGATGAATTTCTGGTGCTGGACGGAAGGGTTGATAGTATAAGTTAATGATTTGAGTGAATAAGAGTCGCGGCAAGGGCACAGCAATCCAGGCAATGCCTCGCACTTGTGCCCGTGTCTGTAGCGTTTCATCATGATAAAGGATCAACGCACTAGCATCAGTCTTATCAATCTGATGAGCAAATTTAGCTGCATCTATATAGCTGAGAGTCCCAGGGAACGCCTCATCAACTGCCGCTAATCCGGTAATCTCTGGGTCAAGGTCTGCCTGAAGGGTTAAACTATTACAACTAGCCGCCTCACCCAACTTCTGTACTAATTCACTAAACTTCATGACTACTCCCCATCTCCCCTGCCCCTCTGCTCAGAAAGCTCTCCCATCGCCCGACCTGCTAACCAACCAGTCGTCCAGGCACTCTGAAAATTAAAGCCCCCAGTTACACCGTCAATATCTAGAATTTCCCCGGCAAAGTAAAGACCTGGGGACAAGCGACTTTCCATTGTCTTGAAGTTGACCTCCTTAAGATTGACACCGCCACAGGTGACAAACTCTTCCTTGAAAACACCTTTTCCCTGAATCGGATGGCGGCTCTGTGTCAGTTCTTGAATCAGTTGATTCAGGATTTTGTTAGAGAGCCCAGCCCAACGGTCTTCTGTCCCAATACCTACACGAGCGACTAAATACTGCCAGAGACGACGCGGTAAGTCAACTGGGCAACTCGTAGAAATTGCTTTTCTTGACCACTCAGACTTGACTGATAACAATTTTTGCCGCAAAACTTCTGGGTTAAGTTGGGGTAACCAATTAATTAATAGAGTTGCTTGATAGTGGCAGTTATATAACAACCTGGCTCCCCAAGCTGAAAGCTTGAGAACGGCGGGACCACTCAAGCCCCAATGAGTCACTAGTAAGGCTCCAGTCTGTTCTAGTTTTGTATTGCCTTCTAATAGCAACTGTAGCTGAACAGAGTCCAAACTAACTCCAGCCAAATCTCGTAGTTGGTTGTCTAAAACATTAAAAGTAAATAGTGATGGGACTGGAGGTTCGATCTGATGACCTAAAGCTTTGGCAATCTGGTAGCCAGACTGACTACTGCCAGTGGCAAGGAGTAGGCGATCGCAACTGAGCAAATTTCCCAATTTCGTAACAACCTCAAACCCCGGCGTTTGCGGTATAACTGAAACAACGGCTGCCCCCGGATAAATTTCCACCCCAGCTGCCTTAGCTGCTGTGGTTAGACACTCCACAATCGTAGCGGAGTCGTCTGTAGTGGGAAACATCCGCCCGTCCGCCTCAGTTTTTAGCTTCACTCCATGGGCAGCAAACCAATCGACTGTATTGCAGGCTTGAAACCGACTAAAAGCACCTCTAAGAGCTTTTCCACCTCTAGGATAATTTTGCACTAGCCCAGCCGGGTCAAAGCAAGCATGAGTTACGTTACAGCGACCTCCACCAGAGATGCGAACTTTAGCTAGTGGTTGACGAGTGGCTTCTAGTAGAGTGATTTGGGCGCGGGGATTAGTTTTGGCACAAGCGATCGCGCCGAAGAAGCCAGCCGCGCCACCACCGATAACCACTACCCTCAAAGGTGACAAAGACAAGAAAGTTACCCATCATTTAACATCAGGTTCAACTTCTAGGTTAACGAAACGGGAAATCTGGTAGGCAAAGCCTCATCAACAAAGAACTCTCTATGACTCTTCTAGTTCAAAGTCCTCTTTTGCAGCTCCGCAAACTGGACATACCCAATCATCTGGTATGTCTTCAAAAGGTGTTCCTGGTTCTATCCCTGAGTCTGGGTCACCTGCTTCTGGATCGTATGTATATCCACAAACCGTGCAAACATACTTCTGCATCTTGATTGGCTCCGGATTAATGATCTGTTTGCATACTACAGGTCTCCGGCACCAAAGTTCTAGAGGAGGAAGGGAGCAAATTAAAAACGGCTCCACCGACTTTGTAGATGACTCAGAATCCCAGTCATGAGGGATAGCAGAATCAACACTAAGAGACTGCCGCCTGGAATGAATGTGAGGATACCAAAGCCTCTTAGCAGCCAAACGGTGATTGTGAATCCGAGCAGGATGAAAAAAATTGCCGTTAATCCATAACTTCTAGAACCGGGAGATTGGCTCACCGACTTTTCCTTCCAACTATTGCACTGCTCCAAGCTAAATTATACCGATACCCGTGCAGCATAGTAAGAAATGATATCAATCACAGCATTGTGCTCCTAGCTTGGGGAACTTTCATACTAGTTTCATCGTCCCTTTATCCGACTTTAGATAGATTTGTAGATAAAAACAGTTACCTTGACGCTTATATGCTAGCGATCTACACTTACCCAGTTTGCATTGATTAAAGAGCGGTTAAAACTTGTATGACTGAATTTCCTCCATCAAGCTCGATTAAACCAGTCTCAGACTGTGTTTGGAGTCAGAGCGATCGGGCTGCGCTGCTGCAAGGGGAGATTTTGGTGCAAACACGACCCCACTCAGCTTGGGGTGGTGCTGTCACCGCCCAGATGTACCTACCAATAGCGCGATCGCTCACTTGGCAACATCTCACTGACTACCCCCGATGGGTGCAATTTTTTCCCGATGTCATAAAAAGTGAAGTGTTACATTGGGGTGAGGGGAAACGCCTGTATCAAGTTGCCCGTAAAGCCTTTCTCTTTTTCACTGCTCAGGTTGAAGTTTACGTAAACGTGTTTGAGATATTAGGTCAGCAAATCCAGTTTCAACTTGAGCGAGGTAGCTTTTTAGATTTTGCTGCTGTACTCAAGCTGCAAGATTGCGACTCTGGCACTATACTAACCTACACTGTGCAGGCAACCCCAATCGTACCTATTCCAAGTCTTTTCATTCAACAGGCAATGCATCTAGAATTGCCAGCAAATTTGCGGAAAATGCGGCAACTTCTATGTGTTTAGCTAAATAGCGCCCCAGATTATGTGCGTATAATCTGGGGCGCTCTTGGTAGATATTAGCTAGGTTGGGCAGTTAGTAATTCGACGGGCAAGCGCTTGAAAGCAAGACGCTCATTTTCTACATCCACAAAGATGGTATCGCCGTCATTGAACTCACCGCGCAATATTGCTTTGGCAATTGGAGTTTCCAGCTCTCTCTGAATCGCTCGCTTCAAAGGACGAGCTCCAAAAACTGGATCGAACCCGACTTCTGCCAAAAAGTCAAGGGCAGTTTCAGAGATCTTGAGGGACATCTTCCGCTCACCCAGTCGCTGTTCGAGTCGCTGCACCTGCAGCTGAACAATTTGCCTGAGTTCTTGCTTATTCAAGCTGTGGAAGATAATCAGCTCATCGATTCGATTGAGGAACTCTGGACGGAAGCTATTACGCAGTGCCTCCATCACCCGACGACGCATCTCATCATAGCGAGACTCATCCCCTGCAATATCTAGGATGTACTGTGAACCGATGTTGCTGGTCATAATGATGATGGTGTTTTTAAAGTCCACCGTATGCCCTTGAGCATCGGTAACACGACCGTCATCCAGAATTTGCAGCATAATATTGAAGACATCCGGGTGAGCCTTCTCAATTTCGTCAAACAGCACAACTGCATATGGACGACGACGAATTGCTTCCGTCAGTTGTCCGCCTTCGTCGTAACCGACATATCCAGGTGGCGCGCCAATTAGGCGAGAAACAGCATGTTTCTCCATATATTCAGACATATCGATCCGTACCAATGCCTCTTCTGTGTCAAAGAGGTAGGCGGCAAGAGCCTTCGCCAGTTCCGTCTTACCTACGCCAGTTGGACCAAGGAAGATAAAGCTAGCGGTGGGGCGATTCGGATCTGCCAAACCTGCACGCGATCGCTGAATTGCATCTGCTACAGCCGTGACAGCTTCATCCTGCCCAACAACTCGTCGGTGCAGCTCATCTTCTAGGTGCAATAGTTTCTCTTTCTCAGTTTCAACAAGTTTGCTGATGGGAATGCCCGTCCACTTGGAGATCACCTCAGCAATATCAGCTTCGGTCACGACTTCCCTAAGCAGCGAGTTACCACTCGTCTGAGTATGAGCCAGTTGGGTTTCAACCTCTTCTAGTTGCCGATGCAAATCGGTCAACTTGCCATATTTCAGCTCTGCTGCCCGGTTGAGGTCATAATCGCGTTCCGCTTGTTGAATCTCAACATTCACCCGGTCGATCTCTTCTTTAACCGTTTGAATTTTGGTGATGATGTCTTTTTCCGACTGCCATTGAGCATTGAGCGCCCGTTGCTCTTCTTTGAGATCTGCAAGTTCTTTGTCTAGTCTTTCTAACCGTTCTTTAGAAGCTGGACTGCTTTCTTTCTGCAAAGATAGCCGCTCCATCTCAAGTTGCAGGATCTTGCGGTCGATTTCATCAAGATCTTCTGGCTTGGAGGTAATCTCCATCTTTAGCCGAGCGGCTGCTTCGTCTACCAAGTCAATGGCTTTATCGGGCAAGAAGCGATCGCTGATATACCGAGCCGACAGCGATGCTGCCGCTACTAGGGCACTGTCAGAAATTTTGACACCGTGATGTACTTCATAGCGCTCTTTCAGCCCTCGCAGGATTGAGATGGTATCTTCCACACTAGGCTGATCGACATAGACTTGTTGGAAGCGCCGTTCGAGAGCAGCGTCTTTCTCAATGTACTTACGGTACTCGTCTAGAGTTGTGGCACCAATACAGCGGAGTTCTCCCCGTGCCAGCATGGGCTTGAGCAGGTTGCCAGCGTCCATTGCGCCTTGGGTGGCACCAGCACCAACCACAGTGTGAATCTCGTCAATGAAGAGAACTATGTTGCCTTTCGAGTCAGTGACTTCTTTGAGTACAGCTTTTAATCGCTCTTCAAATTCACCCCGGAATTTAGCACCAGCAATCAAAGCCCCCATATCTAGAGCAATGAGCTTGCGATCTTTGAGCGATTGGGGTACGTCACCAGCAACGATTCGCTGTGCTAACCCTTCGGCAATCGCGGTTTTACCAACACCGGGTTCTCCAATTAACACAGGGTTGTTTTTGGTGCGACGAGAGAGAATCTGAATTGTGCGCCGAATTTCATCATCTCGTCCAATAACTGGATCGAGCTTACCTTGACGGGCAGCTTCTGTGAGGTCACGCCCATACTTTTCCAGCGCTTCGTACTTGCCTTCTGGATTTTGGTCAGTCACTTTCTGACTCCCACGAATTTGTTCGATGGTGCTTTTGAGTTTAGCTTCATTCAAGCCGAATTCTTGGAATAAGCCTCTACCGAAGCGGTCATCTTTGGCGTAAGCTAGCAACAAATGCTCAATTGAGATGAATTCATCTTGTAACTCTTTACGATGGGCCTCAGCTCGATCTAAGAGTGTATCTAGGCTGCGTCCCAGATAGACGGAACTGCCACTACCTGAGACCTTGGGCTGACGCCTAATGAATTCTTCGGTGCGCTCACGGACTTTATCTACGTTAATTCCAGCCTTGTTCAAAATGCTAACTGCTAGCCCTTCTTGCTCTAGCAGCGATTTCATCAGATGCTCTGTCTCAATCTGCTGTTGCTGAGCTGCTTTGACGATGTCTGGGGTATGAGCAATTGCTTCCCAGGCTTTTTCTGTAAATTGATTTGGATCAGTTGGTTGCATTGACTAATATTCCCTCCGAGTAGTGAAGTGTGTGACAAACCACTCGCCGTTACAGAGAACTCAGAGGTCATGATGCGGTACTCTGGCTTGTGGTTGTCTCCATGTGTTAATTGTAGAAAGAGACAGACGATTGCATGGATCGGTGTTCCCCTATTCCTATAGGGGTATTGCCGCCCAAGAAAACAACTTAACCTGGCTCTCGACAAGACTCTTGCTGAGTGAACGGGCATAATGTCTCGGCTGTGTTTCAGCTATGCTTCTAAACAACTCATCCAGCGGTGTTTGTTGTAATGGTCAAAGTCAAAATTTACACTTCTGAGTTGGCTGTAGCTGATTAACAATATTCTGAATAATCTCTTCAACTTTTTCCTTCAGGTCAGCCCGAATTCCTCGATTACTTAACTGCTTTTCTCTTGTTACCCTTAGAACCGAGGTCTCTACTCACAGTAGCTATTTACCATCAGTCGTCTCTTTCATTTCTCGCGATCTAAAACTCCTATCATAGATAGAGCGTATCTTTATTTTCTCTATTTATTTTAAATAAAAGAAAGTTTTAATATAAGAATATTCTTATTGTTTTATTACTATCCTCCTAGAATTTAGGACTACTATAAAAAGTATGAAACTTATGATTAAACAGTGAACAGAGCATCATAAGTTTTAGCAACAGAAATTGGGAGATAGACATGAGATTTGTTAGACGGATCGTGGGACTTGCCAGTACTGCGGCTTTGATAACAGGGATGACAGGTATCAGGCTTAGCATGGTCTACCCTGCTCAAGCCACTATGGTTAAAGGCTCCGCTATATCAGCGACACCTACAACAACAAATGCCAGTAATGTCCCTATCTCAGTTACCAAGGTTGGCGAGTACGGCGAGAACATTTATGATGCAGCCAAGGCGAACAATTGGACACAGGCGTCAGATAGTCTCACCTTGCTTAAAGGGGCAGCACATCAACTAGATGGCGAGAGCCGGATCAACAAAGATCCGAATAAAGATCAACTTGACGCAGCGGTCAGAGCCCTCGAAAAATCGGTTCCAGCAAAAGATCAGATAGCAACACTGCGCCAAGCCAATCAAGTGACGCTGCTAGCCGCCAACCTAGCTAAGCCATTCAATCCTCCAATACCGGTACAAATTAATCTACTTGACTATTTCGGTCGCCAGTTAGAGATTGGGGTAGCAGCGAAAAACATGAATCAGCTTAAACTTACGGCTGCCAACCTAGCAGGAACATGGAATACGCTACGTTCCAACGTTGAATCTCATGGAGGTTCTGCCATAGCAGAAAAATTTGACAACCTAGTTAACAGAGTTCAGAGGGCCAATTCATTTAACGAATATGGTCATCTTGCCACTTCCGTCCTGAATCAAGTTGATCAGCTCGAAACTGTTTTCAAGCAATAACACTTATTTCTTTTAAAAAATGTGGGTTACACCTAACACATTTAGAGACTCCAAAAATGAAATTTAGATGAATTAAGAGTATTTCGTTGGTCGGAAATGAAGATTAAGCTCTAGACAGATGCTGAATCAAGTTTAGAGTTCTAATCCAAACCAGAAAATTTACGATAATGACTAACAAGCATTATCAAGTAAAAAAATAGTTCAATCTCTCAGTAATTGGCTAAAATAGCCGTATAGCAAAAACTGAGAAGTTGAATTTCTTGCCTCCGCATTAATGGCTAGCCAGTTTTGCACAGTTGAAGCTAAAGAAGGAACGATGCTATGACTAATGATGACAAGCCAATTCAACCATTGGATGAACTGCAAAAGAAAGGAGCAGAAGTGGTACCTCCTCATCCCCTTGCCACAGGTTTAGGTGCTGTAGGAGGTGGTGCAGTAGGGGCCGCAATAGGTCGTTCAATTAGCGGAAAAGCTGGTGCTGCTATCGGTGCGGTTGCAGGGGCAGTTGTTGGTGGTCTTGCAGGTCAAGAGTTGGCTCAAGTAGTTGGTCCAGAGCTTGAGTTGGGAATAGGAGCTGATGATAAACCGATTGAGTTGCCTAGTCACTATAGCTGGGAAGAGTTACAAGCGCTATCAAAACCACAAGGCGGACAAAACCAGGCTGTATAGAAGTAGTTTTAAAGGACTGTTACAGAGGGTGATCGCCCTTTTGTAAACAGTCCCCTGCCTGACTTCATACAGAATTGACCAGCAGTTCTATTGACTGCTGGAACCACTGCTACTCCCTGTCATACCAGAGCTGCCGTTCATTGCGGCATTAGCCAGTTTTAAATGCTCTTGCTGTGTAGGTAAGAAGTTTTTGATAAAGGCTTGAACGTCTGGCTCTTTAACCATGCTACCTTCTCGTTGGAAATCAGACACACTACTAGCATTTGATTTATATAGCTCTTGCAGGTACTGTTGGTCAAACGCTGTTCCTTGCTTGTCCGACAAACTCTCTAGCTTACTCCGATTCTTGGCACTAAGGTCTACTGGCAAACTGAGCCCATATTGACGACCTAGCTGTAGCAATGCCCGCTGAAACTCTGCATGGTCGTTAAATACATGTAGTGCTACCTGTGCTGTGGTTGGACTCTGAGCGCGTTGCATGGCTAATTCTGCTGAAGCCAACTCATAAAGACTATCTTGGGCAGTTTGATTCAGAAACTGCTTGGTGCTAGAGCTAAGGGTCGAACTCCCACTTTGATTCTGGGATGTGGAGGTATCTTGAATGGGAGTCATCTGTTGTGCCACTGCTACTCTTCCCAAGCCAACAAATGATCCTGCGACTAGAAGAGCAACTAATCCTTGCTTAATCAGCATTTTGTTTCTCCTAACTGAATAAAAAAGTAGTGTCAGATTTATACCTGCTGCCCCAACGATGGCGTAAGGGTTTTAATGGAACTTCTGCTACAAGATAGATCTACCAATCATTCAGTTGACGTTTGAATTGCACAATGAATCTTGTAGTTCGCTCAGTCTTGTAATGATTGCAGGCTATAGTTTTCAAAAATTAATGATAGGAGTAGTATCTAAAAAGATGAAACCGGTATGAAGTTTTGCTATTACATTATAGATAAAAAATATTACTTCATTAGAAAGAAGTAAGTGGCGTTTCAAGTCAATAGAGTAAGACTCATACGAGGAAATAATATCCTTGCATGTTAGTCCTGTTAATATAACAGTTCTTTTTTGAGTTGTGAGAGGTGTTTTTTCGAATCGTCCCAGCGAAGCGAAGCCGAAGGCGTTAGACGCCCCCAGCGAAGCGCGAAGCGCGTTAGAGCACCAAGAAGAGAAGTAAAGATTTTTAAGGAATCATTTGTGAGTGCTACAGCTGGTGATGCTGTCAACCAATAAATTTGGTAATCAGTGCTTTGAAAACTCTCACATTTAAAGAGGATGGCAGACGTGAACAAGGAGTTCAGGATAACTGATTGGGCTGAAGACCATACTTAGCAACACTAACCTATAAGCCAATGCCTACCAAAATTGTAGACCTGGTGGCACGCGATATTCGCTTTCCCACCTCTCGGACCCTTGCCGGATCTGACGCGATGAATGCCGACCCGGATTACTCAGCAGCTTATGTCATTCTCAAAACCGATCGCCAGGATGGTTTAGAGGGTCATGGAATGACTTTTACTATCGGGCGTGGTAACGATATTTGTGTCTTTGCTGAGAAGGATTTATCCCATCTAGTGGTTGGACATACACTAGAGTCTTTTACAGAAAACATGGGTGCATTCTGGCGTCACATGACTGCTGGTGACAGTCAGTTGCGCTGGCTTGGTCCTGAAAAAGGTGTCATCCATCTTGCGACGGCAGCAGTTGTCAATGCTGTGTGGGACCTCTATGCCAAGGTGGAGGGTAAGCCCCTCTGGCAGCTCCTAGCTGATATGTCCCCAGAAGAAATCGTTCGCTGTATCGACTTCCACTACATTACTGATGTACTGACGGAACAAGAGGCACAGGAACTCCTTGACAAAAAGGTTTCTACTCGCAGTGAGCGCGTGCAACAGCTTCGACGTGATGGTTACCCAGCCTATAACTCATCTGTTGGCTGGCAGGGCTACTCCGATGACAAGGTGCGGCAGCTCTGTCGTGAAGCACTCAATCAAGGCTGGAGGAACTTCAAACTTAAGGTGGGGCGCAACGTAGAAGATGATATTCGTCGTGCAGAATTAATTCGCTCTGAGATCGGTTATGAGTGCAAGCTGATGATGGATGCTAACCAAGCTTGGGAAGTTGGCGAAGCCATTAAAAATATCAAGCAATTAGCAAAATCTCAGCCTTGGTGGATTGAGGAACCAACTAACCCTGACGATGTGCAAGGCTATGTAGAAATTGCAAAAGCGGTTGCGCCCATCAAATTAGCTACTGGAGAACAATGTCAGAATCGCATTCTTTTTAAGCAATTCATCTGCTCTGGTGGTATTCACGTTTGTCAGGTTGATACCTGCCGCCTAGGTGGTGTTAATGAGGTCATAGCAGTACTACTAATCGCGGCGAAGTTTGGCTTACCCGTTTGTCCGCATGCTGGAGGGGTGGGATTGTGCGAGTATGACCAACATATATCGATCTTCGATTACATTGCCGTCAGTGGCACGCTGGAAAATCGCTTCATCGAATACGTTGAGCATCTGCACGAAAACTTTCTCGATCCGGTCACCGTTAAAAATGGGCACTATATGCCACCTACAAAACCGGGCTTTAGCATCCAGATGAAGCCTGAATCCCTTGATAAATACGAATATCCAAAGGGTGAGGCTTGGCAGTCAAGTCATTGAATCCTATTGAGTTACATGAATACAACTTACGGCTTATTTACTCTAGCCCAGAAGTAGCGATTGCGTAGCAAAAACTCTATCCCCCTGCTAGACGCACTCTACACGGCATTGTTTGCAACATGGAGCAATGTCCTCAAATAAAGAACCACACGTAAATCCAACACCGTGTTCAAACAGCAGCAATATCGGAGAATTAACAATGGCAACTACAGCAGCTGATATTCTTATTAATACCCTAATTGATTGGGGTGTCGATACAATTTTTGGAATACCTGGTGATGGCATTAACGGCATTATGGAATCGCTGCGCCAGCACCAGGATAAAATTCGCTTTATCCAGGTGCGTCATGAAGAATCAGCAGCTTTTATGGCTTGTGCTTACGCTAAGTACACAGGTAAGCTTGGTGTTTGCTTAGCTACATCAGGACCAGGAGGCATCCATCTGCTGAATGGTCTTTATGACGCGAAGATGGATGGACAGCCAGTTCTGGCAATAACTGGGCACCACTATCACGACCTGATTAATACTCACTCACAGCAAGATGTAGACCTCGACAAGTTATT
>JAFASY010000017.1 GCA_019244235.1 Chroococcidiopsidaceae cyanobacterium CP_BM_ER_R8_30 | reverse complement strand
CTAAGAGAGGGAATTATGAAACACCTTCTTATGCTCTTAAGAGGGCAAGAAGAGGAGTGGGGGAGTCAACCGAAGAAGATTAAGAGGAAGGAGGATTTGCTTATGGGACAAAATTTGGTTTGATAGTAAAGATTAAAACTTATGGTTCAAAGTGTGAAGAAAATTCCTCCCCTTGACCTGGTGCAGCAATATGAAACTATCGAAGCAGAAGTGAGTGCTGCCGTCTTAGGAGTTCTAGCCTCTGGCAACTATGTAGGTGGTCCCTTGGTTGAGGGCTTTGAGCAACAATTGGCTGCATATATAGGCGTTTCAGAATGCGTTGCTTGCAACTCAGGCACAGACGCACTGTATCTCGCTCTACGAGCTTTAGAGATTGGTCCTGGCGATGAAGTGATTACAACATCCTTCTCCTTTTTCGCTACTGCTGGGGTTATCAGCGCCGTTGGTGCAAAGCCTGTTTTTGTCGATATTGACGCCCAAACTTTTAATCTCGATATTGGACAAGTAGCATCTGCCATTACAGATAAGACTCGGGCAATTATCCCAGTGCATCTGTTTGGACAACCAATGGATATGAGCGCAATGATGGCGCTTGCCCAGTCTTACCAACTAGCAGTCATAGAAGACTGTGCTCAGGCAGTTGGGGCAGAATGGGCAGGGCGAAAAGTGGGCAGTATCGGACATATCGGTTGCTTTAGTTTTTATCCGACTAAAAATTTAGGAGCCTGTGGCGATGGTGGAGCAGTAACCACAAATGATCCTGCGATCACCACAGCGATTCGGATGCTCAAAAACCATGGGAGCCAAGCTCGGTATATTCATGCAGAGATTGGTATCAATAGTCGCCTCGATGCCCTGCAAGCTGCTATTCTCCAAATTAAGTTACGGTATCTAGATACTTGGAATTGCCAGCGTCGGGAGATCGCGGCTCGTTACCACCATCTTCTTCGCCACATCCCTGGACTTCTAACTCCTCAGGAATTAACAGAGAGTCAAGGAGTTTGGCATCAATACACCATTCGTCTATGTCAGGCTGGGCAAGAGGACCCAGGGACAGCACATAAATCTAGGGATTGGGTACGTAGTCACCTCCAAGAGCGGGGCATTATGACAACAGTTTACTACCCGCGACCCTTACATTTGCAGCCTGTGTATCAGAGTCTGGGCTATCAGCTAGGACAATTTCCAGTGGTGGAGCAAGTCTGCCAGGAGGTTTTATCTTTACCGATGTTCCCAGAACTTTCTATCGAGCAGCAAGAGCAGGTGATTTATGGTCTCAAGGATTGCTTGACTAGATAGGGAGTAGGGAAAATATAAACGTTTTAACCGCTGTCTTTCTAAAAAGGTATAGACAGTTTCTGTAGTATTTAGTATATTTGTACTAGCCCACAATCAAAGTTCTCTCATGCAACTCAGATGGAATTAGCGGTGAGTGCCAAACTCCCTATGTCCCTCTCTTGTGCCTTAATCTTAGACCTCAATCCTTACAATAAGGTTCACGACACAACGCTTTAGATAAATTTTGAAGAACGCAAAGGAGTCTGATTTACAATGACCGATGGTACCTCTATGTCAGTCAACAACTTTGGTGCTTCATTTCAAAAATTTCTTGACCAAGTGACGACTTCGACTCCGGTTGAAGAATCTTTTTTAAAAGTCAGTTATGCATACATTTCTCACAAGATCCCCAAACCCTTCCTATCGTCTTTCAAGAATTTGAAAAATCAGACCATCCTAATATCCAAATAGCGATGGATGACTATTTGGCACAAGCAAGTTGTTCAGCGCAATTGCTAGGTGTGATTCCGTCTTATTCAACAATAGGAGTTAATTTATCCGAGTTGGTTATCGACCCCAAAAGGGGGATGATGGCAAGACCACAACCAAGCCCTGGTCCCGTGCAGTATCTCAACGTTCATCTAGATAGCGCGTCTGCTGCAACCCGCTACCCTCATTTTAGAAGATGTCGATTTGATTGCTGAAGAAAGAACTAGCCAAGAAAAAAGTTGCAGCACCGTGGTGTTATTTGAGCTACTTAATCACATGGATGGGTTGAATGAGGATGCAGATATCTTATTTATATTAACAACCAATAGACCCGAAACTTTGGAACCAGCTTTAGCAGCCAGACCAGGACGGGTTGATACTGCAATTGAGATCCCCTTACCAGATACAACTTGTCGGCGACGACTGTTTGAACTTTACAGCAAGGGATTGAAGCTTTCTCTGGAGAATTTGGATAGTTTCATTACGCGCACTGAAGGGGTAAGTGCGGCTTTTATCCGCGAGTTAGTGCGGAAAGCCGCGCTGTTTGCCGCTGATTCTGGAGATGAAATGTTGAATGACGTGGATGCCGAGCGGCTTGTCGTAAGACACCATCATCTTGATGAAGCACTCTATGAACTTGTTGAATTGGGAGGCGAACTTACGAAAAACATTCTAGGCGCAGGAAAAGCTGTCAAATGTCAATAACCTTGAAAGGTTGGCGAAGATTATTGGCTCTTGGGCACTTTTGGTGATTTGGTGTCAGGATCGAAATAGGAACTCTTCAAAGTCAACGTGAATCTGAAAAACATCATCTTTTTGTTGCCAAGTCAAATATCTCTTCACCTGCAAAGCTGGGAACTAGATCGTACTGAGC
>JAFASY010000323.1 GCA_019244235.1 Chroococcidiopsidaceae cyanobacterium CP_BM_ER_R8_30 | reverse complement strand
ACAAAGATTGCGGCAAAAGTAAATCCAGGTTTGTTGCAGTGCATCTTCATAGTAAGGGGAACTATCTTTCCAAAGTTTGCCGGATTTGATAATTAGTCGAATGATCTGGGTTAAAACTCTCTGGCGCCCATTACTACCTGGTTTATGTTTACAAGCTTCTGCCACTAGCTGAATTATCTGCTCCTCGATTTCTTGTACAAGCCCGAAGCTTTTGCTGTTCTCTTCCATAGAGCGCTCCTAGAAATGATGAATTAATTGTTGGAGCTGATTGGAGATCAGCTAAATCTAGTATTTGAGAATAAACAACCCTTTGAGCAAATGTTCAAACTCTCATCAGGTATGGCAAAATACTCTCAACAATCGGCAGTTTAAGCAATCAGAAAAAGTTGGAAAAAGCAGGCATCTTTACCCGCATCTTATTTTCAAGATTTTACAGAGAAGTTATAAAAAGGCAGATTAGGTAGGATTTACATATATCCTCTGTAGGTTTACTATTCTTTCTCAAAATTTATACAAAGATGCTAACTAGCAGGACTGAATAATTATCTTGCTTGCAAATCGCCTGATGCCACATCTAGTCAGAGCTTCACGGTATAGTATAGTCCCGATCAGGGTTCAGAGTAGGGTAAGAGCTGCTGGGACAGTTTGAAGCTCAAAAAAAGTAGGAAAAAGTAATTACCTTAGCGCGTCTTTTTGAAGTAATGTAAAACAGATAACAAAAAGTAGGATTAAGTAGGATAAATAATCAAGCATCAAGTAATATAAAGAAATAATGGCTCTCTAACAGGCTAGATACTAACTCTTGGGTTTAGTGAATCAATGGATGTTGAAGAAGCACTAGCAATTGCTGATGCTTTAGTGTTCGCAAAGACAGGCAAGCACTTGAGTACTCTACAAGCGACTATATTTCGAGGTACATGGTCAGGTCAGAAGTATGAGCAAATTGCAGAGGTTTGCTTCTGTTCCGACGCACATGTCAAGGCAGTTGGTGCTTCCTTGTGGGAACTAGTCTCTAAGGGACTAGAAGAGAAAGTCAGCAAGAAGACTTTCAGAGCAGCCTTAGAGCGTAGAAAAAGACTTTCTACTCCTAGTACTGCCCAAATACCTAGTCAGCTTCAAGCGGCGGGAGCGCTGTTAGGGGAGACAGTTAGCTCTAACGGTGTTATGTTTGGTGGCAGTGCTCAGGATCAGATTCCTGTTGGCGATGCTTCGACATCTACAGCTCCAGCAACACCTCCAATTTTAGACAATCTTGAAGACCTACCGCTGTCCGGGACAGAGCCAGAACTGCCAGAAGGGCAAGTTGATTTAGCTTCTACTTTATATGTAGAACGACCACCTATAGAATCTCGTTGTTACGAAACAATTTTAAAGCCAGGAGCCCTGATCCGGATCAAAGCTCCTCGGAAGACGGGTAAAACTTCACTAATGGCCAGAATTTTGGTGCAAGCAGCAAAGCAGGGCTACCACACAGTGCCTTTAAGCTTTCAGCTAGCAGATGGCAGAATTTTTCAAGATTTAGATAAATTTTTGCGCTGGTTTTGTGTGAACGTGGGACTAGAACTGCAACTGCCCAATCAGTTAGCTAATTACTGGGATGAGATTTTTGGCAGTAAGATTAGCTGTAAGGCTTACTTTGAGCAATATTTACTAACTGAAACAGCGCAACCTTTGGTACTAGCTTTAGATGATATTGATCGGTTGTTTCAATATCCTGACTTAGCCGAGGACTTTCTTGGTCTGTTGCGCACCTGGCACGAGGAGGCAAAGAATCGAGACATTTGGAAAAGACTCCGGTTAATTGTGGTACACTCCACAGAAATTTATTTACCGCTGAATATTAATCAGTCGCCGTTTAATGTGGGGCTGCCAATTGAGTTACCGGAGTTAACCAGCGAGCAGGTACAGGAGTTAGCTAGACGGCACGGACTAGATTGGTCAACGCAGCAGGCAAAACAACTCATGGCTCTTGTAGGTGGGCATCCCTATCTAGTGCGGCTGGCTCTCTACCACATTTGGCATCAAGATGTCACGCTAGAACAGGTGGTACAAACGTCCCCCATCTCAGGCGGAATTTATAGCGATCACCTACAGCGCCAATTTTGGCACTTGCAACAAGAACCAGAGCTGGCGTTAGCATTGGCTCAGGTCGTAACGCAACCAGAATCGGTAGAGCTAGATTTAGTACAGGCGTTCAAATTGCAAAGTATAGGTTTGATACATCTACAGGGTAATCATGCAGTACCTAGCTGCGAGCTGTACTACCAGTATTTCCGCGATCACTTCAAAGACAGTGGCTTACGCTACGTTTCTAAAGAGATACGCGACTAGTAAAAAAAGGTCTCTGTAGAAGATTGTCTGTATTACAAAAACTTTTTTGCATAAAAAATAGAGCTAAGGGTGACAAATAATGTAGCTATATGGGAAAAACTGACTTTGACAAAAACTCTAATGGTATTCTGGTACCTATCAGCCGACAGTAGCTTGCTGTTAGCCTATCTCTAGACTACCTAACATCAATAGCGTTATGCCTAATGCAGGCTTTCAAGTTCCCAAGTTTCGGGCTAGGGTATCAGTAAGGCAATTAGGCAAGGCTCATAAAGCGCTGAACCGTCGGAGTTTTTACAAAGATTGAGTGACAGATTGCAAAAAAATTTGCAAGGTATACAAGTTAACTATACTCTTACAAAAGCGGGAATTAATTATGAAAAAGAAAGTAGTTATCCTTGGCGGCGGAGTAGCAGGGATGAGTGCCGCGCACGAACTTGCAGAAAGAGGCTTTCAGGTTCATGTTTATGAGGCAAGACCAGTGCCAGGAGGCAAAGCTCGTAGTATTCCTGTCGAGGGTAGTAGTAAAGATGGAAGAAAAGAGCTTCCTGGAGAACATGGGTTGAGATTCTTTCCGGGATTCTATCAGCACGTTATCGATACGATGAAACGTATACCGTACCAAAATAATCCTAATGGAGTGTTTGACAACCTTGTTGGCACAACGCGCACATCGATAACACATTTTGATCGAGCTCCAATTAATTTGCCAGTAATAGCCCCTAGCACAATAGACGATTTCAAAGCAGCCATTGAAGTTTTTGTGCAAGTTATTTCTAACAAAACGGGATTGGAAGAAAAAGACTGGATTCTCTTTGCGGAAAAATTATGGCAAATCATAACAAGCAGCAAAGAACGTCGCATAGGTGAGTATGAAAAGATTTCTTGGTGGGAGTATGTCGAAGCAGAAAATCGCTCTACAGATTATAAAAACTTACTAGCCAAGGGATTAACTGAATCACTGGTCGCGTCTAAAGCTAAACTTGCCAGCACCAAAACAGTAGGAGATATTTTCCTACAACTTTTTTTCGATATAGTAGCCTCTGGTAAGAGTGCTGACCGGGTACTAAATGGACCAACTAGCGAGGTTTGGATTCAACCTTGGCTGCGACATTTACAAAATTTAGGAGTCGATTACCATATTGATAGCCTTGTTAGGTCTCTAAACTATGACAAGGAAACGAGATTAATCCAGAGTGTCACTGTTAAAGACCAACGTACTAACGAGGAATATCAAGTGAAGGGAGACTATTATATTGCAGCTATTCCAATAGAAGTTATGGCTAAACTTATAAGAATTAGCCATTTAGATCAATACGAGGCGACGTTTAACAACATCATTACTTTATCGCAAAATGTTGCTTGGATGAATGGTATCCAGTTTTATTTAAAAGAAGATATAGAAATTATCAATGGTCATGCTTTATATGTCAGTACTCCCTGGGCACTTACCTCAATCTCGCAAAAACAATTCTGGCCAAATGTAGATTTGAGTGAGTATGGAGATGGTCAAGTCAAAGGAGTTCTTTCTGTTGTTATATCAGACTGGGGACCTTTTCTAAAACCGCAATCTCAGGCAACTCAAGCAGCAGACGTAGACGAAGAGACAAGCAAGGGAATTCTTTGCAATAAGTATGCTAGAGATTGCGATCGTGATGAGATTGCTCAAGAAGTTTGGGCACAGTTAAAGAAAAGTTTAAATATTGACGGTAAAGAGGTTATCAAAGATGAAAACTTGCATTCCTGGTTTATCGATCCCGACATTGTTAATGTCGATCAGGAGCTTTTTCATTGGATAGGTTCTAAGGGAGAAGTCAGCCTCGATCAAATTAAGGAATATCTTAGGAAAGACAGAGGTGTTCATGATGAACATGTTGCTAACGTTCTTCTCAGGACACTGGTAGATTTAGATTTTGTAGAAGAAATTGTTGAAGATAGAGATGAGAAAATCAGGGCACGCTTTCAGCTAACAAGCAATGTCAACCTAGAACCTTTACTAGTTAATTTAGTCAATACATGGCAAATACGACCTGAAGCGTATACTAGAATCCCTAACCTTTTTCTCGCGTCAGATTACGTACGTACTAATACAGACTTAGCAACTATGGAAGGGGCAAACGAGGCTGCTCGCCGAGCAGTGAACGCAATTATATCCGTTTCTGGCTCTAACGCCCCTCTTTGCAAAATTTGGGATCTAAAGGAACCTGAAATATTTGCACCATGGCGCCAGCGTGACAGTATCCGCTACCAACAAGGATTACCCTGGGACGGTAAACTCTTCTAGCTGTCTGTTAGGGAGTTATTACAGGCATCTATCTTAAATGGCTGTAATTCTCTTCTAATCCTCAACTTAGAAAAAACGGTTCAATCATGCTAACAATTCCCGGTTACGAGATTCTTGCTCAAATCTACGAAAGTGCTAATTCACTAGTTTATCGAGGGCGGCGAATCCAGGACAATTGGACCGTTATTCTCAAGCTTTTGAAACAAGACTATCCTACGCTAACAGAACTTACTAAATATAAGCAGGAATATGAAATTACGCGCTCGTTAAATTTGGAAGGCGTTATCAAAGCTTATAGCCTGCATAAGTACAATAATACTTTAGTGATGTTTTTGGAGGATTTTGGTGGTGAATCTTTAAAGATATTGATGAAGTCTAACAAGTTGAAGCTGGAGGAATTTCTCTCTCT
>JAFASY010000306.1 GCA_019244235.1 Chroococcidiopsidaceae cyanobacterium CP_BM_ER_R8_30 | reverse complement strand
TCACAACTTTCCCGACGCAATGGCACCAGACGCGGCTCGTCAGTTTTGGTATCCGCCAAGAATAACAGTCTGCCATCGAACGCGGCTATATTCAGCGTCACAATTTCTCCTGCCCGGAGTCCGTGACTGAGGATGTGAACCAGCACTGTGTCCCGCTGCTGAGTCTCATCCAAATGCTCCAGCGCTGCCCATACTTGCTGCACCTGTTCTTCTGTCAAACTCTGGGCTGGAGGTATAGGCACCTTCTCAAACTTCACCCCTACTGTTGGATTAGCGCTTAGAACCTCTGGGTAGGTCAGGCTGAGCCAATTGAAGAAGCTCTTGAGAGCAGTGAGAGCGGTATTGATGCTGTTTTTGGATAGGCGTTTTTTCTGCTCGGTTTCAACCTGCTCCATCAGGTATTCTTTGTACTGCCCGATGTGGCGTGATCGCAACTCTTGCCAATGCAGCTCTGTCCAGTTCAGGAACCGCTTCAACTCCCGTTCGTAAGCTCTACGAGTGTTCGGAGAAAGACCACTGCTGCGGAGAAACTCTTGGACTTTGATCCAACACAGATCATGGGGAGTTTGAATCCTGGTGGCTCTGCCTGGTTTTCTCTGGGTACGGGATGTTGATTCTGCTGCTGTAGGGAAAGGGATAAGCTTGATTGGAGGCAGGGCATCAGAGGCAAAATGATTCATTTATGAACTACTCCCCGCCGCAAGCTGAGCGGGGAGTTTCCCCGGACAAACTAGCAGTGAGTCGTTTCTCACGCTTCTTCGCCCCAAGTTGCCGCATACTTCCGCACGCGATAGAGCTTGGCGACTCTGCGTTTAGAGAGGATCGTTCCAATCCCCTTGCCCAAGTCAAATTAACTTGAGCTGAATTGATATCTCGGTCTTCGATATGACCACAAGCGGGATTAGAGCAAATGTGCATTCTGTCAGCCAAAGTCTTAGGCGTTAATTCCCAACACTCGACACAACGTTGAGTCGGTTTGAGAGTCCTGGTGGGAGACTCTACATAGAATCCACCAGCCTCCGCTAACTTGTAGGCAAACATCCTGCCAATCATCCCAAAACCGACATCCAGTATGGAACGATTAAGCCCTGCTTTCTGACGTTTCTTGGTCTTCCCTTTGCGTGTCATCCCTTTGACATTTAACTGCTCTCCAGCAACTAGGCTATGATCGCTAACTATGCTGCTGGTTGTCTGATGTAGCCAGTTCTCTCGTTGACGGGCTACCTTACGTTGCAGTTTGGATACTGCGTTTCTCTGGCGCTTCCAACGTCTAGAAGCCTTGACCTTTTTGTTACGGTTAGGAGCGCGTTTCCGCCGCAACTTCTTGGATGCCACCCTAACCTTTTTAAGACCCTCCTTGAGGAAGTCAGGCTTAGCAATTTTCTCTCTAGTGGAAAGCGAAATTGCATCCTTACACCCCAAATCAATGCCAATTGCTCCATCGCCTGTCTGTCTTAAAGGTTTACAGTTGACTGTTATGGATGCATACCACTTTCCATGCTGGTACAGAATTGTGCATGTCGTGGGTGTACCCCAAGTACGGGCTTTCCCGCGCATAAAAATTGAGCCAAGATTGGTAATCTCTAATCTGCCGTTGTCTCCATTGGTTCTAGCTTTCCAGCCAGATGTACAGGGGTAAGTCCAACCTCTATATCGACGCGATGCTTTGAATTTTGGGTATCCTCCTATTCCCTTGAGAAACCTAGTGAACGCTAGATCAACTCGTTTTAAGGTGGCTTGCAATGCATGAGAACCTAACTGCTTGTACTCAGTCCACACCTCCTTAAAGGCTGGTAGACAATTCTGCTGCTCCAGGTAATCAACAGAATGCCCAAATTTCTGATACTGAGTCTTACGGTTGTACACAGCCGCGTTGTATAGCGCACAATGCATCTTGCGCCAGTAGTGCATTGTCTGCTCCTGCTGCCTTTGTGGATACAACCTGTAAGTGACGCGACGTGTTATCATAGCCTTATTGTACATTCTTTGTACATCTATGTCAAAAGAAAAAAGGCTACAAATTCGCTTGTCAGACGAGGATTACAATAGGCTTGAGTCCTTTGCTAAGCAAAAAGACATTAGCATGGCACAAGTGCTGAGAGAGTACATTAAACGTTTACCATTACCCAAGACTCTATTGGCAATCTCCGCGTTCGCTCCGATTGCCGCGCTTTCCTTCCCCACTCCGCTGCGGTGAGGGTGGGGACTGACGCGAGGCCGTTCATTTTTCAAAACCCTCAAAGATTAAATCATTGTCCAAAGCCACCCTCTGAATGAAGGGAAGAAGACCAAGATTGCCAAGTAGTAAAACTCGCTTAGAAGAGCATGTCAGCCCATTCTTAGCTCTTTCATAGAGTACTATCGCCTCCTCATCATTGTGGGCGTTGTAATACAAAATTCCATCTATTGCTGTATAAATTTCTTGGTGTTCATAGAAATAGCGTGACCAGGCTTGAGAAAGTGAGCGCTCGGCTACCTTAGAAAGCGCTGCTACCGAGCCCGCTTTCATCGCTCCCGAACCCCGAAGGTCCAGCAGTTTTAGCTCACGGATAACCTGTGGATAACAAACACACTGAAAGCCGATTTCTATGATCCCTGTATCACCAAATACCTCCACTAGACAACTTGAAAAGCTAGGGGCACAATAATATACTCCTCGCTCCGGGTCATCTTGAGGATGAGAAGCTCTCTGGTGGTCGAAGCGCGCTAACGGTCCAAAATGTCGGAATGTCAATGCAGTTGTGTTGTGTCTGGTTGGGTCAAAGATTCTGACAATTGCACTACCAGCAGGCTGGATATAGAAAATTGGAGAAGGAGGTCTTTCAGGAGGTGGAGCCGCGATCCGAACCACTACAGAACTCCTACACTTCGTGCTTCCTGAATCACCCGCTCCTTATCACCCTGCTTCAGTCTAGCGATCGGAGTGATGCCATCTAAGTAGGGGTTAGGACGTACAAACCAACTTGCCTTAGCTAAGGGAGAAACCTGGAGAGTCTTTAACACTTCCGGGAAACCATCTACAACACCATCTGGTCCTGCCGGATCGAATTGCCAATGGGGAAAGCGCCATACACCTCGGTCAAGAACCGCCAGTAAACTACCACTTTTCACCCGGTCATGTGGTGTCTGCCGAGAGGTTCCCAAAGCTTTTGCTACTTCTGAGGCACTTAACGCATCTGCTAACAATCTGCGTCTCCATTCAAAGTTACGCAACAGCGAGGTCAACTCCAACTCCTGTCGTTCAAGCTCATTAGGTTGGAAGCCATCAGTCAATTCTCTTACCAGCTTTGCTTCTGCATCTGTTGCAGTAGGTGCTTGAATCTTGGCACTTTGTAACCGCTGATCGAGCAGTGCTAACTGTTCTGGAGTTAAAGCGTTGAGCAACTCCGCAATATGTTCTGCCGCTTGTTGAGCGCTACCTGTTTCTATTTCTCCATTGTTAGAGGGAGAGATTTTGAACTCAACTGTGGGCGATCTCATAAAGTCTCTGGCTCCAACTCGCTCTGCAACCTGCATATAAGTTCTATCTTAATTCTAGGTGTAAGAGATGTCAAGTCGGCTGATTTAATATAAGATATGTGGTTAATATCTTTTGTTAGGCTAATGTCAGACTAAAATCAATAGTCAGGTATTTTCTTTTCAAGAAGAATAATCAGAAGCCCTATAATTAGGGCTATACGGTATCTGTAGACATCCTATGACCCAGCCAATCACAGAGCCTTTCCGCTGGACTACTAGAGATCTAGAACTGCTTCCTGACAATGGTGATCGCTACGAAATTATTGATGGGGAGTTATTCGTGACTAAAGCACCTCACTGGGATCATCAAGAAATTTGCGGCAGGGTTTTTGCGGCCCTGGATGCCTGGTCATCCTCTACTGGTAGTGGTCGCGCTGCAATTGCTCCTGGGATCATTTTCTCTGAGGCTAATAACGTCATTCCTGATGTTGTTTGGGCAAGTCATGAACGTTTGGCTGTCTTACTAGATGATGCTGGGCACTTAACAGCTGCGCCTGAGCTGATTGTCGAGGTGTTATCCCCTGGCCTACAGAACGAGCAGCGCGATCGCGATCTGAAACTGAGGCTTTATTCTGCCAGAGGGGTTCAAGAATACTGGATCGTTAACACGCACTTCAAGCTGTTTGAAGTTTATCGCCGTGTCGGAGCTTCCCTACAATTGGTAGCAACTCTATTCCCTCAGGATGAATTGATGAGTCCCCTACTCCCTGGCTTCTGTTTCCAAATTGCCAGTTTGTTTTCTTGATGGGTGTGATCGCAATGCCCCGCACTGCTCCCAAAAAATGCATCACTTGCTCTGAGCTTTCCATGACCGAAGTCAAGGAGCTGCACGGCAAGAATGGTGATAATTGCTGGAACAATAAAGTTTGTCGTTCTCGCCGCAGTTGGTATAAGAATCGGCAGCGCAATGTTGAAAAGCGCTGGCAGCTGCGACACCCAGGAGAGAAGAGGCAGAAGAGTTGTCGCTCAGTAGTCATCAATTCTTCCAACATGGCTCTGAATTTGTTATAAGTATGTTACAGACCAAAGAAAAACCCTAGCAGGCTAGGCTAGGGCATTTCCCACAACAACTTTGTTTACATTTGTTACGCTCCCTTGCCAATACGGCTTAGAGCTTAACCGAATAAGATTGGCTTTACACCGCTGCACTATCATTCAGCAACACCACTTTCTTTTGATTAGACCCCCTATTCCAACTAAACCTACCAAGTACAGTCCCCCAACCTCGCTAGGTTCTGGTACCTGTGCGACAGCTATTGAGCTAGAGCTATTAAAACTCCGACCATCCTCTGACACTGTACCTGTCGTTCCATTTATCGAGCCACTCCCTACACTGATCGTACCTATTGAGTTGAAAGCGTTAAACTGTAATAATCCTGTTGCAGTGGAGTAGCTAAATATTTGTAAATCTGTCAAACTCAGTGCCAGGGGAGGACTGAAAGAAGTGGAAGTGGCGCTGAAAGCAGCAAGGTCGCCAATGAATATATCTCCTGAAGATTCTGGGGTACCAGTGAAAGACCCTGAAAGATTACCTCCTCCAAAACCTCCTAAGGAGAAGGTAAATGTAGCTGCCTTTGCCGAAGCTGCTGCCATTAACACTGAACTGCTAATGACAAGAGCAATAGCTGCATTGGCTAACTTTCTGTACATACTAGGTTACTCCTATGGAAGTCTGCAAGTGTTAAGAGTTACTTCAGTCAACAAACCTAACCGTTCACGTGGGTAGATCGGGATCGGGGTGAGCTACGCTCTGAAAAGAGCGGAACTCAAATGTCTAAAATCTAAGCAGTTCGGGGAATGGAATATAATCTAATTGCAATAGACCATAGCTCATTCACAAAGCATTCTGTTACCTAAGATTTACTTGACCTTAGTAGGCTCACACTAGATTGTTATGGGTTATTTGCGGTGCTGTCGTAAATGCCATCTATGAAAAATATTAGCTTCCTGCTTTAACTTTGACAGTCGGTAAACTTCGTAGAAAAATTTTAAAAAAGTCATGAAAAAGGGGTATGTTAAGTAATTTGTGTCAACTGAACACGCTTGGATGAATCCCAAGAATATCCAACGCTGGATCACCCGACTGTTTGTTCCAAACTGGTTCGCTCTGTCATTCGCAAAGGGGTTGACATTCCGATTAGCCACTATCGGTAGTAGAAAGCTTTGGCATCAAAACTTGATTTAGCTTTCCACTGCGATAGCCCTCTAAATCTAATGTGACATAGATGAAACCATAGGACTGGAAGACAGATACCAAAGTCGGCAAATCTGTGGTTAAAACAAACTCTTTAATTTGTTCTGGTGGCAGCTCAATCCTGGCAGTATCGCCCTCAGAACGCACGCGAAGATTCTTTAACCCCAACTTGCGCAGATAAATTTCAGCCCTACCCACCCGTTGCAACTTGCCTACAGTAATTTCTTCGCCGTAGGGGAAGCGGGAGCTGAGACAGGGTTGCGCAGGTTTGTCCCACCAAGATAAACCTAGATGTTGTGAAAGCTGACGGACTTCTGCTTTTGTGATACCTAATTCTGCTAGTGGCGATCGCACACCTCTTTCCTGAGCTGCCTGAATCCCCGGTCGATAGTCCCGCAAATCATCGGCATTCACTCCGTCTACAACATAAGGATAGCCCAACTGCTTTGCCAAGGGTTTTAGCGTATCGTGCAACTCGCTCTTGCAGAAATAGCACCGATTGACCGGATTTCCTGTGTAATTGGGGTTATCCATTTCATGCGTTTGGATAACCTGATGAAGAATCCCGATTGCCGCTGCTTGGACCTTTGCATCTTCCAACTCTTCTGGTAGCAGCGAAGGCGAAACAGCTGTTACCGCCATGGCGCGATTCCCCAAGACATCATAAGCAATCTTGGCAACCAGAGTACTATCAACGCCACCAGAGTAGGCAATCAAAGCCCGCTCCATTTCGACAAATAAAGTTTTCAATTGCGCCAATTTTTGCTCTATCATCATTTCCCAAATCGCCCAAGTCTCACCACTTCTATTTTAGAAATGAACAGAAGAGAGCAGGGGAAGTAAGCAAAGCGGCAACACCTACCTCATCTTTATATCCTCTGCGTTCTTGGCGTCTAACGCCTGCGGCATGCTTCGCAAACGCGCAACGCTTGCGCTGGCGCTCCGCTAGCGCTACGCCAAGGCGGTTCAAATACCTTTCTCAGCTCTCCTCCATTGGATTACTATATCTAGCTACCAGAGTCGCAAGCACCTTTAAGTCAATTGGCTTAGAGATATATTCAATTGCTCCAGCTGCTAAGCAGGTTTCGCGATCGCCTTTCATTGCCATTGCTGTTTGGGCAATCACCGGAATCTTGCGATACTGCTCGTGGACTTGCAGTTGCTGCAGTAGAGTTAGCCCATCGACATCTGGCAGGTGAACGTCCATTAAAATTAGTGCTGGTAAGCGGTCTTTGAGAGCTTCCCACATCTGAGCCGCATTCTTTGCCCAAGTCACCTCGTAGCCCAATTTACTCAAGTAGGTTGTCATCAACTTGGCATTGTGCAGGTTATCTTCCACAAGCATGACTACCAACTTGGCTGTAGACTGCTCCTCTACTGGCTTCACCGCTGCTGCTGCTCCTCCTGTGTTTGTCACGCCAGTAGACTTAGCAACGGGGCTAGGAGCAACACTAGCTTGTTGTCCCACGGCTGTCAAAGGCAGTGCAATAGTAAACTCAGAACCGCGATTGAGTTCAGACTGGACTTCCACCCAGCCACCATGGAGTTCTGCAAGTTTCTGAGTTAACGCTAACCCCAAACCAGTACCTTCCTGGCGACCGACGGCAACATTGGCAATTTGCGAATAAGGTTGAAACAATTGGGATTGCTGCTCTTGGGAAATGCCAGTGCCAGTATCCCAAACCGTGAAGTGGAGAAACACGTTCTGATGTTTAACCCGTAAGCCAACCACCCCTTGGTTAGTAAACTTCAGGGCATTGGATAGCAAATTGAACAGCATTTGCTTGAGTCGTAAGGAATCAGCAGTAAGAGTCGTCACTTGGGGATCTACTTCTAAGCGTAGTTCCAAACCTTTATCGCTGGCTTTCTCTTTTACCAGAGTCAGAACGCTCTGACACAAGTTAGGCACATCTACTGGTTCCCACTGGATCTCAAGCTGATTCGCAGCGATTTTGGACAAGTCTAGAATATCGTTGATGAGAGCAAGTAAATGTTGACCACTGGCAAGGATGATGTTGAGATATTCTTGGTGACGTAGGTGATCGGGGTTGTAGCCTTGAGCTAAGAGCAAGTGAGTAAAGCCAAGAATGGCACTGAGAGGCGTTCGGATTTCATGACTCGTGTTAGCTAAAAATTCGCTTTTGAGTTGATTGGTGCGCACGAGTTCCCGATTGCGAATTTCTAGTTGTTGATGCTGTTGACACATAGCTTGAAGGCTTTTACACTGCGCCAGCATAGCAGTTGTGATAACGAGCGATCGCTCTACCAGTTGGGGGAGGACGTTGGGGTCGATCGCATCGACACGGGACTTAAAGGGGACGGGGGACCCGTCCCCACCTCCCTCCCCTTTATCGTCCGTTTTGAGCTGTGCTTTTTGTGTTTCTGGCGACAACTTCTTTGAGGCGGCAATAACTAACCAGCCCATGACATCACCCTGGAGATCGATTAAAGGCCAAGCGCTCTGAGGTTTCTGGCGCTGAAGTTGCTGCAGTTCTGACTCAGCAATTGCCTGTTTGAGTCTCAGTGGCAACTTTTTTCCTGTATACCGAATCTCTAGCAGTGGATGCTCTGGAGAATTTGTTGCGGTAGGAGCAACATAGCAAACTTTGAATCCTGGCTTTCTGGCGGGAGAAACACCGCTGTTGCTAGTTTCAGGAAGAGCAATTGCAACACCAATATTTTCCAAAGCGGCACTAATCTGCATAACGAGTGTCTGAAAGATTTCTGCCTCTAGCTCTTGAATTGACTCAATGTAGTTTCCGAAACCAGCTCCAGAACGTTGAGCTGCGTTAGCTGTCAAACAGTTACTCAGATGATGACTGATGTAGTTCAACCTATGCTCCAACCACAGCTCAGCCTCAAGCTGCTGAATTTTGAGCTGGCTCAAGGAAGTCGAGGCGGTTGGGGTCGATTGCATCGACTCCGCCATTCTCAAGGACGTTGCCTGCGGGTCTCCCGCAGGCATACCAGTCCGCCCGGAGGTTCCCTCCGGGAGCTGTGGCGGCTTCGCCTTTATCTGCCCTGCCGGAGACAGCTCCGGCGAACCCTTGAGTTCCTCCAGGGCACGATCAGCCTGCCCGCTCTTCGATTCTTGTTCTGGCATAATCGACTACTTCTGCATGACCAACCAAACCGCTAAAGTGATTTCACATCAGTGCATTTACTAGCAGTGGAGTAGCAAGCCAGGGATTTAATGATTCAATCTACCTAGGAACAAATCACTAGATAATACCCACTTTTTCAGCTTGCGGCTCAATCATAACTATACTTTTGGGTGAAGGATAGGTATGAGATCACAAAGAGCCCGCTTCACTAGAGGAACATGGGAGGACTGTTGTCTGCAAAACAGAACGCTTTAGTGCTGCTCGAATAGTGTCAATGGATGATCCAAAGCCTCTACTCAACGTCCTGCCGGAGGCGACCTCCGGCAGCGCGAAGAGCGCTCTTCTCAAGCAGCACTATAGTTCAAAATCCGTTAAGGATTAAGTGTGTGAAAGTAGATTGCTGCCACTAGAAAGTTACCTGCTAGGAGAATTAGGCTAACTATCGTGCGAAACGGATAGGGTGGTTTGCTCGCACTTTTAGCGACAGCGGTATCATTTGGTTTATTGGCTTGAGCAGTCATAGGCTCGGCTCCTAATTTCAGGACTTCTTAAGAAATACCAAAGAAGTGTCCCCTTTTGATGAAAAGAGTTTGTGAAGAATGATTTAATTTAGTCTTGGAGTGATCTATATCCTTCAGCAGTTAACTAAGAGCAAAGCTTTTGGTATAATCCCTCTTGGGTAAGCAAAAATTGCCAAACGCAGTAGCTAGCGATGAATTCATCCGATCTTCCCAACCTCTGGGTACCTTTAGCACTTTTAAGTCTGATTATTATGGCTGCTGTCTTTTTCAGCCGGATTCGAGGGTGAAAAATGCTTGTACTGAAGCCTCAACTTGCTTTAGCTAACAGCTACTTGCTGGATTCAACTAATTTCTTCAACTGGAAGTATGCTTCTTCTGGAGTGAGAGGCTCAGACTCCGTTTCATTAGGAATGTAGAATTGCCAGCTGTCTGGAAAGTGACG
Organism: Chroococcidiopsidaceae cyanobacterium CP_BM_ER_R8_30; assembly: GCA_019244235.1. Lineage (GTDB taxonomy): Bacteria > Cyanobacteriota > Cyanobacteriia > Cyanobacteriales > Chroococcidiopsidaceae > JAFAVL01. The sequence continues at coordinate 30,792 of JAFASY010000306.1, read as the reverse complement.
CACTACAAAACTGGGAATGAGTCCTAACTTCATTGCTCTCCTCCCTAGTTCTTCTGCTTGTTCCGCTAGAGTTAGCTCATCATGGAATTGATGGTCTGTCATTCTAATAGCACCATTATCTGCTTTGAAGACATTTAATCACGTTTGATGTGCCCTCACCTAAAATATAATTCATGTTCACAGGTTGCTACCCTCCGTATACACGAACATTATGCCCTCGTGGCCTATTAGCCTAGTGATGAGTTAGGAGATTAATTGCTGCACCAGCCGCCGCACCATTGATAGCGTTATCTATGGGATGATGTTGACCAGTGACTGCACCTGTTACTAAGCTGGAAGCAGCACCAGCTCCAGCGTTCCTAGCCAGGTCACTGTGTCCATGATGAGAGCCGAAAGCTTTATTGGTACCATACACGCCTGCGCCTGCGGCAGCTCCATTCACTGCACTACTGAGGGGATGACCAGTGATGATACTGGTGGCTGCACCTGCCCCCGCTCCAATCCCGATATCTCTTAGTAGGCGATCACGAGCGAAAGCTGGTTTGACAGAGAAAAAGACACTACCTATAAGACCTGTAGCCATTAGACTAGGTATTAGCGTCCGTTTCAAATTCATAACTTGACCTCTTTAAGAAACTCTAGAAGCAGAATGCATGCATAATTGCTTGCTGTTACAACAGTTGCAAAAGCCGAGCGGCGGCAGCATTCCAATCATCATTTCTCTACAACCCGTCTGAAACCAGCTTTCTGCAATGTAAGTTGCTGTTGAGCGGGTTCACACAGATATTTCACCACACTCTTAGTCGTCGGACATTCAATCTTGAGATTACTCTTAGCTACTCGTGTCTCGTGAACCTTATTCTGGGCTATCTGGCGTTCAGGCATAGCAGCAACATCCTCACGATATCCAGATATTGCATTTGCAACTCGAATGTCAGTTTTTTGAGCGAACGCTGTCCGTGAAGGCAAATTGAGTTGATTGAAATTGACCCGAAACTCTGGCCTACAAAAGCCAAAGTCATTGTCTATGTTGTCTGTTGTAAAAACGTAGGCACTTTGACAGTATGGTGACCCTGCGGCTACGGGGACTCGACTGACACCTAATGGTAGCTGCGGTGCCACGTTAACTTGATTAGCACTTAATGGAACCTGCGCTGCTACAGAAGCCTGACTGACACCAAAAGGGACAACGACTGCTGCTACACAAGCAGTCAATAAGATTTTACGATTCATTTATAAACCTCCCGTTAGAGGAGTAACTCTTCGTCAAAAGTTAGCTGTGGTCTCTATCTCACACCACTTCAAGTTAGGTTATGGTCTCTGCCTCACACCATTTCCATGACCCAACACTATCTAAAGCAAAGTCTGTAAGACAATACGAAGACGATGTAGTTTTCATAAGTTTAAAGTAGCATAAAAGTAGTTGTTTTTGCAATTACTTCGCTGGATAGACATTTCACTTAACCCATTAGATAGATCTTCGCTCAAATAGAAACAGAGGTAGTTGCACCAACGGTACCTACCTAGGAATGGGTGGAAACGGCACTTCTGCGGTCAAAGATTTGAGATTGACCTAGAGCGGCTTCAATTAGTACTATCTTGCTTACTGTAGATAGTTTTATCTATTTTTTTTTAATACAATATTGTGGCTGAGCTTAGAAAAAAGTATGTCTGATCCTAATTTTATTCAACAAGCTGGTAACTTTGGTATCGATGCTGAAGTAGATGCTGCTGCTGACCGATTAGCTAATGAGGCTATTGAAGCTGTCGCTTCTCACATTCCTGGCGAACAGGCATTTGACCAGCCATTAATTACGGAAGCAGATCAAGTTATTAACAATGAAATCAACAGTGAGATTAGCAAAATTGAAGGTAGGTTCAGCGGTCAGTAGAAGAAACAATAGATGTTAGGCGACGTCCTTGAGAATCTTGCCTGCAGAAGACTACAGGCATACCAATTCGTCCGGGAGTAAGGCTATGGTGCTTCGTCAAAGTTAAGACTTCGGTTTATATGTAGAAGCAACGTGTAATTCCTTTAGTTGCTTCTCATCTACCCTTGAAGGGGCATCTGTCAACAAGCAACGAGCCTGCTGTGTTTTCGGGAAGGCAATCACATCTCGAATTGATTCTTCCCCAGCTAACAACATCACCAATCTGTCTAGGCCGTAAGCTATGCCGCCATGAGGCGGGGTGCCGTATTCAAACGCTTCTAGCAGAAACCCAAACTTGTCCTGCGCCTCCTCCGGAGATAGACCAATCGTTTCAAACACCTGTTCCTGAATCTCGCGCTGGTAAATACGTAGACTGCCACCCCCAATCTCAAAACCGTTGAGTACCAAGTCATAAGCCTGCGCTCGTGCCGTCTTCAAGTCATTTAGATCGCTGGGATTGGGGGCTGTGAAGGGATGATGCAGTGCCTCTAGCCGCTTCTCATCAGCATTCCATTCAAACATAGGAAAATCTGTCACCCAGAGCAAGTTTATTTTTTCTGAGTCAATCAATCCTAACTCTCGACCAATAACCTGGCGCAGTCGGTCAAGAGTTTTATTAACCATATCAGCTGCACCAGCGCCAAATAATAATAGATGACCACTTGTTGCCCCGGCACGGCTCAAAATTTCCTGCTTCTGGGCTTCAGTCAGGTTGTCTTTAATCGCGCCAATTGTGTCAATTTCTCCATCATCTCGCACCCGAAGATAGGCAAGACCTTTGGCACCCGCCTCACTAGCTTCTTTAAATAGATCGCCACCTGGTTTGATTCTGACGTTGGAAATGGTATCATTTCCGTCTGGAATTGGCAGAACTTTGACAATGCCTCCAGAAGCGATCGCACCAGAAAAGACTTTAAAGCCGGAGTCTTTGACTAAATCAGAGACATCGACAAGCTCTAACCCAAAACGCGTATCTGGTTTATCACTGCCATATTTCGCCATCGCTTCTGCATAGGTGAGGCGTGGGAAAGGACGGGGGAGAACAATCCCTTTAACCTGCTTGAAAATATGACAAACCAAATCTTCGTTTAACTGTAGAATATCTTCTTGAGACATGAAACTCATTTCCATGTCCAACTGGGTGAATTCCGGCTGTCGGTCGGCTCTCAAGTCCTCATCCCGAAAGCAACGGGCAATTTGATAGTAGCGATCACAGGCTGCTACCATCAGCAACTGCTTAAAGAGCTGCGGTGATTGTGGTAGGGCGAACCACTCACCAGGGTTAACGCGGCTAGGAACTAGGAAGTCTCGCGCTCCTTCGGGTGTGGAGCGCGTCAGTATTGGTGTTTCAACTTCAATAAACCCTTGCTCATCTTCCAAATAGCGGCGAATTGCTTTGACGACTTGGTGACGCAGTTGGAGGTTGTGAGTCATACGCAGCCGCCGCAAATCTAGATAGCGGTACTTTAACCGCAAATCTTCTCGCACCGATTCTGTATCTGTTGTTCCCACCTGGAAGGGCAGTTGTTTGTGGACAGGATTGAGCAGTTCTATGCGGTCAGCGTAGATTTCTATCTCACCCGTGGGCAGGCGGGGATTACGGGATTCTTCAGGTCGCTGCGTTACCCGTCCCGTAACTTGGACAACGTATTCATTGCGCAGGGCTTCTGCCTGCTCATAAGAGCCAGGAGTCCGTTGGGGGTCGCTGACAATTTGGACTATACCCATATGTTGGATAGGGTCCTTGCCCCCGGTATCACGTAAATCTATAAAGATCACACCTCCATGGTCGCGACGACGGTCTACCCAGCCACATAAGGTTACTGTTTCTCCAATGTGTTTGGTTCGGAGTTCGCCGCAATAGTAGGTTCTCATGGATGTTGTTGAAAAGTTCTAGAGCTTTTGACAAAGCTTTCCCATTATCTAGCACATTCGCTATTTTGGCAGAAAAAATTGGGGATACGTCTTGCCGTAGCCCCCAAATCAAATCTAAATTGCTTTTAGTCCTTGATTAAGAACGCGGTCTAGGAGCGGTTAAGGCTTCCCAAGCAGCTTTGGCAGCATCGGCTAGGCGATCACCTAATTCTGCCACTTCATTTACAATTGCCTGCCAGTTCTTCTCAGCTTCCTTCTGGATCAACTCAAACGATTGCTCGATGCGATCACGGGCAATGAGCGGATCGTCCTGTTCCAGCTTCGCCCGTGCTTGCCGCACTGCATCTAAATAGGTCTGGCGGGTCAGTGTACCAGCGCTCTGAGCCTCTGCTTGAGCACGCTTTTTCAAGGCGTCGATCAGTGATTTGGTTTCGCGTCTGACCTCATCAGTTTCGCCTGCCATCTCCTGATCCACCATTTCATTGGTGTTTTGAGGGATGATTTCAACCTTAACGGATGTATCTTCTGGGCTGTTGTCAGAAGTCATAGCCATATCTCCTTAGATTTAAGTTTTCTAGAACTCTTTGCTCTGTACTACTAGCAACGCCTCTATTGTCATCGATTTCTTTACTTTACGTAAACGGAGGTGCATCGACGAAATAAGACTTGAGAAGAGCGTTCTTCGCTCTACCGGAGGCTGCCTCCGGCAAAACGTTGAACTCTTTGATGCGGTAGTTCTTGCTCAAGCTTCAATAACTGTTGAATTCGAGCCTCTGTAGAGGGGTGACTTGAGAACAGGCTGCTCAAGAATTCACCAGAAAAGGAGTTCATAATTAGCAGTGGCTCAAAAGCTGGGTTACCATTTATTGGTAGCTGTCGGGCATTAGCTTCCAATCGCTGAAGCGCACTTGCCAGCGCACGAGGATTACCAGTTAACCTAGCAGAGCCAGCATCCGCCGCGAACTCGCGTGTACGGGAGATTGCCAATTGAATGACTGTAGCTGCAACAGGAGCCAAGAGTACTGTTAGCAACATTCCTAAAGGATTTGGACCACTCCGTTGATCTCGTGATGGTGTAGCAAACCATAAGCCATAGCTGGCAAGCTGCGCCAGGAAGGAAATTGCTCCAGCAACCGTAGCAGCAACTGCTTGCGTTAGAGTGTCACGGTTGGCAACATGGGTGAGTTCATGCCCCAAGACACCTTCTAATTCCTCTTCTGAAAGCAGATTCAATATACCTTCAGTTACGCAGACAGCAGCATGTTCAGGATCTCGTCCTGTAGCGAAGGCGTTGGCGGCTGGAGTAGGGACGATATAGATAGCAGGCATTGGAAGATTAGCCCGCTCGCAAAGCCGCTCCACCATACGATATAAACTAGGAGCCTCGGCAGGGCTTACAGGCTGAGCTTGGTAAGCTGCTAGGGCGATTTTGTCTGACTGATACCAGGACAACAGGTTAGTAACCGCAGCAATTACAATTCCCACAATCACACCACCAGTGCCGCCAATCAGCCAATGACTGATAGCAATCAGAAGACCGCTAAGCAGCGCTAGCAGGGCAGCTGTTTTTAGTTGGTTTCTCATACTTATTGCTTTCCTTATAATGCTGCAATGAGATTTTTGCTCTTTAGCAACAGCATTACTCAAGATGCACCTTGATTGTATCGACCTTAACTCAGATTTACTGGAGAGAAAACGTCAATAGTTGAGTACGGTTTTCCCACTCAGCTTTTACAAGACATTCGCTAAATTTCTAATTTGAGGAATTGTTCGTTAAAAGAAATGCTATAAGAATCTCTATGGCGATGGGGCTCGCCAAAAGCGCCATCTGGGTTTTTATGCTGATTGTGTGTGGTTAGCAATCAACTTGGAGGCTGATGGCTCCTACTTTCCGAACTGCTATCGGGAGAGTGGGGTCATGCTTTACACATCCCCTACCTCCTTTTGAAGCAAGTGTATTTGCGAAAATAAGCTCACTAGGAGTGGCAGGATGTTAGCTAGTGTATTACAGCAGCTATTTAATGAATTAGGCAGAGCCGTGGGAATGTTGAGTTCAGTAGATCCAGCAATTCGTGCTCCCCTTGCTGTTAGTTTAGGGGCAGTGCCTGGGGCTTTGAGTCGTTATTATCTGACCTTGCTTTTTGCTCACTGGTTAGGCTCTAGTTTTCCTTATGGAACATTTATCATCAACCTATCTGGCGCTCTAATCATGGGTTTTTTCTCCACCTTAGCTTTGGAACGCGCACTCATCCCCCCCGATCTGCGCTTACTAGTTGCAGTAGGATTTTTGGGCTCCTACACAACTTTTTCCACCTATGCTCTCGACACGGCTACTCTCCTACGAGTAGGAAGCCAGAGCCCCGCCTTGTTTTATTGGGCAGGCAGTGCTGTACTTGGAGTGCTTAGCCTAGAGTTAGGGAGCTTTTTAGCAAGGAGGCTACTGTGAGTACTTGGGAACAACTAACTATTTATATTGGAGAGTCAGACCACTGGCAAGGTGAGCCTCTCTACATGGCTTTACTCAAACAAGCACGGCAGCACGATATTGCTGGGGGAACAGTCACAAGGGGGGTAGCAGGCTTCGGTCAACGTCGGCATGGCGAGATCCACACTGCTCAAATCTTTGAGCTTTCATCAAATCTACCGATGGTAGTGACCCTAATTGATAAGTCCGAGGCAATAGAAGCCTTCCTACCTGTGGTGCAAAAAATGGTTCAGGTAGGGATTATTACTCAACAGGCTGTGAGGGTTGTCCACCATGCTTAGTCCTAAGACGCTTGTTAGAGTTGTGAGGCAGAGTCAGGTGCAACGACTTCGCCTTCACCCAACTGCAAGGGCATCTCCTGATCGGTAACTAGATCGGTAAGTTCCTTGACCTGTAAATTCATCTGCTCACAAGCCTGCTTCAGTTCTCGTGAGAATCTGTTGAGATCATCACCATAGCCGCACTGATGGGCAGCGGCTTCAATTCCCTGCTTCGCATTCGCTCTGGCACAGTCAACGAGTTCAGTGCCTTGCAGTGGAGTGGGGGATGCCATAGCTCAATCATTAATTACTAAATAACCGTTGCTAGAGTATCAAAATTTTAGTCAGAGTGTATCTACCTATTGAGATAGGGTACCTGCCTTAAAAAGCTCAACTCTGCGGCTTGAAATACTTGTAAGCACTGTAGGCTAAGGTAACAACACCAGTGAGAATTGCAGACTCATCAACTTCAAATAGCGGGTGGTGCAGTGGGTAATTAAGTACTCTATCTTTGTATCCCACACCTAGCCTAAACATAGCACCAGGAACGTGTTCTAAATATAGGGAAAAATCTTCAGCCCCCAGGGAGGGTTCGGTCAAGATTTGGACGCGATTGCTCCCCCAGGCTTCCTCAGCCGCTGTCTGCACTAACTGAGACAGGGTTGAGTCATTTTGAACCCCAGGAACACCAGGGCGGTAGTTAACCTCACAACGAGCGCCGTAGCACTGACAGATATTGCTGACAATCTGAGAAATCCAGCTATGCAGACTGGTGCGAGTTTCGGGATGGAGCGATCGCACAGTTCCCACTAATCGGACTCGCTCGGCAATCACATTTGGTGCTCTACCACCGCTAATCTGACCAATCGTCAATACTACGGGTCGCAGAGGATTTTGTGTCCGGCTAATCGCTTGTTGAAGGGTTGTAATCACCTGCGATGCAATCCAGATCGCATCAATGGCTTCGTGGGGTCTAGCACCATGCCCTGACTCCCCTAAAATGATAATTTCCAAATCGTCTGCTGCCGCTGTTAAAGAGCCATATCGCACACCGATTGATCCAGCTGGAATGGAGGGGTAAACATGTAGAGATAAAATTGCCGAGACATTTGCCATCACCCCCGCTTGTACCATCCAGCTAGCTCCCTGGGCAGTCTCCTCTGCTGGTTGAAATAAAAAACGGATGCTACCCGGCAACTCTGAACTCAGTTGAGACAACACCATTGCCGTTCCCAGTCCCACCGTAGTATGGACATCGTGACCGCAGGCATGCATGATTGACTGCTTACGAGATATGAAGTCTAGATGAGTGCGTTCTTGAATTGGCAGGGCATCCATATCGGTACGAATCGCCAGCAATCGGGGATCGCAGCCAGTCCCTTGCACTTCGCCGACAACACCAGTTTTGCCTACAGCCTCTTGCACGCGAACGTCATTGGAAGACAAAACACCAGCGACATATGCAGCTGTTTGGTACTCCTGACCACTCAATTCTGGATGACTGTGGATATGACGACGGATTTCAATGAGGCGGGGTGCTAATTTCGTAGCTATGTCTTTAATCCGGGTGAGCATTGGATAATAAGTCAATCAGCTTTTCACCCATCTTGACATTCCCTGACCCTGCCTGTAAGTCAAAAGAGTTAGCTCTTTCAATATAGGAGACTTAAAGTTTGTCTACAGGGGTCATCTGCTAGAAACTCTTACCGTAGAAAGCCGACATTACTAACTACTGACAAGACGAAGACGGAACTTCCACAACTAACTTAGTATTAGTCGTTTTCAGAGTTCAGGATATGGGTAGGAGAAAACTTTAGTCTCCTACCCATGCCCTGACCTCTTCTACCCTACGAAAGAGCGGTTGTTCACAACTCAAAGGTCAACGGGAGTTGAACTCCGGCTGCGCTAAGAGCGCTCTTCTCAAGTAGGATAGGCATTGAAGACACTACCTGCTTCAAGCGCCAAAGCTGCCGAAGCTGCCAAAGCCGCCGAAGCCACCAGAACTGCCAGTGGAACCGCCAAAGCCACCAAACCCGCCAGCACCAGCACTGGGGCCGAAACCACTGAAACTGCCGCTGTAACCCGGAATGGTTCCGGTTTGGCTACCGGGACCATAAAGACCGCCTGGACCGAAAAGGCCGAGAGGACCATAGCCGTTATATTGCGGTGGGCCGGGTTGAGTATAGTCAGCACCACCCGCTACAACTTCTTGCTCTTGGTCGGACAGTTCAGTACAAAGATCGCTCACCATGAGTTCATGTAGTTGCATCAGCAAACTCCAAAAATCTGTTACGTACGCAACGTTACTAAATCAACATTTGTTAATCAAGCTCAGCCAAGTAAGATTTGAAGAAAGATTGTTTAACTTGTGTGCTGAAAGTGTCCGACTTTTTATTTGTTATACAGATTACTAGAATGAATTGAACTAGACGCTGATTTTGCTTACCCAGCGTCTGAACTAATAAGCCTGCGGATGCATGTTACCGCTTCTCAATGGAGCTAATTCTGATACTGATTTGCCTAGAGAGTAATGTAGTATATTGCATTACTACTCCTCTAACAAATATCTGTAAGGCTTAAGGTGAGCTAAACCCTCTTGTTTCCAGGTGTCATGAGTTTCACTAGATTCTAAGGCAATGAGGCGTTCTCGGCAGAGAATTTGTAGCAGGACTGGCCAGCATTTACTTTGGGCTAATATCCAATCTACATCCAAAGGAGGAAAGGGTAGGGGCGAACTGGAAATCAATTCGCGACTCTCCTCCTGGGTTAATGGTTTTAACTGGGTGGTGTAACCGAAGCTGTTAAAGAACGGAGAGTGAAGAGAACTTTGTTCAGCCAGTTGCTTGGGTGGCTCATGGCTTGCCAATATAAAAGCTAGGTTGCCAACTTGATGACTAGCTAACGAGCGTAGGCTATCCCAGAAGCAATCATCTAATTCCCTGTAACGTTGTAGAGCAATACCAATCTCGTCAAATAGGAACACTGTACGCGTGCGAAGGTTGCAGCTCACCACATCCAAAAAATGATCTAAGTCGAAAGATGCAGGTGTGGGTAGCTCTAGGCAGGTTAACAGGTAGCGTAGTAATCCCTCCCGAGTTCCTAAACGCGGGTCCTGGAAGTCTATAAAAACCCAGTGGTAAAGCTCTGGTATTGGTAGCCAGTTAGCATGTTGCTCTGGGCGCAACTCTACTGGTGATGCGGTAGTGATGGTCTTCAAATACTTAAGCAGGGATGTCTTGCCACTTTGTCGCGGACCAATGACTGCTGCGTTTTGTAAAGGCAAGTGTTTGTACAAGTTGAAGATGCGTTTTAATTCGCGTTCGCGACCAAAAAAGTGGCGAGGATGGGTAATTGGTGGACCAGCAACGAAAGAAGAGAGTGAAGAAGTGGTAGACCATGGCATTCTTGAATCAGCCAAGCTCAGCTTCGCCGGACGGTTATTCTTTCTTGGCTCCAAACTAGTAGGTGTCAATGAGCAAGCTAGTTGCTTTTCTTCTTGGAGTCGCACTCCTTCTACTGACCGTTCCCGATAGGTTGGCGCTAAAAAACTTCGAGGTGTTTCTCCCACTAGTTTTAGAGGGGCATGATTTCTCTCATATCCTTTAGCTTCTGTCTCATACAGCTTTTCTGCTAGCTCTTGGCGCTTTTGAGCTGCTGGTAGCAATTGCGCTTGCCGTACTAGAGCAGATTGAAAATTGGTTTTACTGATGTCTTCCCCTAGTACCTCCGAAAGCTGCTTCCATAACTTGGGACCAATATCCTGCTTGAGATAGCTAGGGGTATATCGATAAGCGGAAGCCTTAGCCATCTCGTCATAAGTCTGACCAAGGCTTGCTCCTTGTAGGACAAATCTTTCTACATCCTTCAGGCGTCTTTTTGTCTTGGCAAAGACTTCTGCATCGACAACTGTAAATATTTCTTCGAATTCCATAGCTCAATTAGGTGTAAAGTTCTTAATCGTCTCACACATGTAAGGCCACCTTACAGGATTCCTACAACCACTGTTTGGTTAAAATGGATACTTTTTTCAGAGAAATGTAAGTAGCTGCTTGCAGAGTAAAGCTGATCCTTTGGTATTTCTGAGATTTTTTATAGTATTTGCGATTCTCAGATTTAACCTTTACTAAACTACCAGTACTATGCTGAAGTTATAAGGTTTGTCTCTGTAGAAGTAGAGTTTATGTCTGAGACTCCATCCAAGCAATGATAAAAAGTTATAAAAAGTTATGTGTTTTGTAGGATACAAATCACGTAGGATTTTAGAATATTCTGAAGTAAGCAGAAAGGTCATTGCCTCAGTTCTGGGACTTGTAACAATCAAAAAAAGTTGATTACGATTCTTAACTCTGGCGTTAAGAAATTAAATTCTATTGGTAATGGCAGTTTTGTAAAAAAATATTAAAGGAATCGGGTATTTACATGTAAGAAGGACAAGACACTGATTAATAGTTAGAAATTCAAACCGTAGGTAGGGAGTGATATAACATTTTCAGAATAAATACTGTTATTTTAAGAACATTTTCTTGAATTATATTCAAACTATGACTATTGAAGATGCCTTGGTAATTCTGGATACGGTTCTTCAAGAAGAGCATTTAACAAATGTTCAAGAGCTGGTTTTTTGCCAAGTTTGGGAAGAAAGAACCTATACAGAAATTGCTGCTATGTCTGGTTACGATACTGATTACATCAAGTATGTGGGCTGTCAGTTGTGGCGATTACTCGGTCGAGTATTAGGGGAGAAGGTAACCAAAAGTAATCTTCGGACAGTTTTAAGGCGGAGATGGCAACAGACTCAAGGTAATGCCTGTGGCTGCTCCGGCAACTCAAGAGCGCAAGCCCAAGGGTTTGCCGGAGACGGCTCTGGCAATTCAAGAGCGCAAGCTCAAGCAAAATCTATAACTCAAGACATCACAGATACAGATATTGTTGTTAGTACTCAGCAGCCCACTCAGACTCATACTTCGAAACCAACTCTTAAAAAAATAGATTTTGCAGTAGCAGCTGCCAACCAGTATCAAGACTGGGAAGAAGCGATTGACGTATCGATGTTTTATGGGCGCACAGCAGAACTCAGCACTCTGAAACAGTGGATTGTGCAGGAGCATTGTAGACTTGTAGCAGTGTTTGGTATGGTCGGCATCGGCAAAACGGCTCTGACCGTCAAGTTAGCAGAACAGGTTCAAACAGACTTCGAGTGGTTAATCTGGCGTAGTTTGAGAAATGCTCCACCCATCCAGGAACTCTTAGCGGATTTGATCAAATTTCTCTCCCAACAGCAAGAAATTGACGAAGTCTTTAGCGTTGCTCCCAGAGGTTCCCTCTGGGAGAACGTTGATTTACCAACTACCGTAAACGGTAAGATATGCCGATTAATAGATTATTTACGTGGCTCACGCTGTCTACTAGTGCTGGATAACTTTGAGTCGATTCTGTGTGGAAGTGCCTTGGAGGACTCATGGAGCGCACACTGTGGTCGGTATCAAGCCGGATATGAAGGTTACGGCCAGCTTCTAAGATGTGTAGGAGAAATATCTCATCAAAGTTGTCTCGTACTAACTAGCCGTGAAACACCCAAAGGATTTGCTCCAAAGTTAGGTCAAAACCTACCAGTTCGTGCCTTAAAACTAAAGGGCTTACAACAAGCAGAAGCACAGAAAATCTTTGAGGCTAAGGGTGAATTCTTTGGCTCCGATTCAGAGTGGAGAATATTAATCGAACACTATGCTGGTAATCCCCTAGCACTAAAGATGGTGGCAGCAGCAATTGAAGACTTATTTGAGCGCAGTATTCTTAAGTTTCTAGAGTTGTTGCAATCAGGAACTTTGGTCTTTGGCGAGATTCGGGATCTGTTAGATCTACAGGCTAGTCGCCTATCAGATTTTGAGAAGCAGATTATGTACTGGCTGGCGATTAACCGGGAACCTATCTCTTTCCTAGAACTTGCTGAAGACATGGCGCTATCTAGCTCACAAGCTCAATTAATGGAGGCTTTAACATCTTTAACGCAGCGATCACTGATTGAGATAGATTCGACTGGGTTTACGCAAAATCCTGTAGTTATGGATTATATAACTACAGAATTAATCGAGCAGTTACATGAATAAATTACTGCTGAAAAAGTGGAAATATTGATGAGTCACGCTTTGATTAAAGCTCAAGCAAATGAGTATATCTAAGCCAGTCAAGTACGGATGATTCTAGCTCCTCTTATAACTAGACTTTACACCACTTTTAAAACTAAACAGAATATTGAAAGTCAATTGCAGCGGCTATTGTCGAAGCTGAAAGCCGAGTATATTAACACCCCTGGATATGGTGGTGGGAATATTCTTAATATATTATGTCAACTCAAGGTTAACCTAGCTGGCTATGACTTTTCGCATTTGCATATCTGGCAAGCCTATCTACAGGATGTGACACTGCATCAGGTGAATTTTGCCCATACCAATCTCATGAAGTCTACTTTTGCAGAAATCCTCAGTGGTGTAGCGTCGGTTGCCATTAGCTCGGATTGAGAACTTTTAAAAGACGGGTGAATGCATAAAAACTTTAAGAGCTAACAGGCTTTATGAGGGTATGAATATCACTAGTGCTATTGGTCTAACGGCAGCTCAAAAAGCGACGCTGATATCACTTGGAGCAGTTGAGGGTTGAAGTAAGAGTCAGTATTTCATTTCTTATGCTAAAGGTGGCTGTTTGAGTCACTAAATCAGAATAGATGTCAGGAAGTTCCTGAATAGTTATGCTCGCTCAAGCAAGCAGGAGAGCCGACATTTTTTTTGACGAAATATGAGCATTTCAAGAGAATTTACCAGAACTTTTCCGAACTTGCTGTCAACGAAATCCTGAACTTTTCCTTATAGACATATCACGGAGCTTTTTGTATCTTCACAGAATATAGTTAAAAATTATTTCTTTAGCCCAACAATCTATTGGATTAATTGTCTCAATATTGAGGGTAAATTAGACCAAAACACAAGAAAACGCGGAAACTGAATCACTATTCTTGAAAGCATTGTTTTAGGAGAAACTTGCTATGAACAAACCTACCCTTACTCGCATTCCGTCTCCGCAAGAGAGCCGTTCTGTAACTATAGTAATTCCTGCCCTTAACGAAGAGGGGAATTTAGCAAAGCTCATGCTTGTTCTCGATCAGACCTTTCAGGATATTGGTTTTACTTTGCCTGTGCTGTTAATTGATGATGGAAGTACGGATAATAGCCCTCAGCTTCTTACTGACTTAAGTCAACAGTATTCATTTCTACAAGTCATTCGACATCCCTGTAGACGGGGTGTGACGGGGGTATGGAAAACAGCCTTAGCATATACCAGCAGCGATTGGATCTACTGGGGCCAAGCCGATTTGGAGTCTGACTTTCGAACCGATTTACCTTTGCTATTACAAGCCTGTCTACCTGGAGTAGATGGAGTAGCAGGTTGGCGGCAGAAGCGTGGTGATGGCAAAATCTTTGCTTCTGCATTGGCCAATTCTATTTGTCGTTTGGCCTTCGGGCTAAAAGTTCATGATATGAACTGGATCAAAATAGTCCGTCGGGATGTGTTGACTGCTCTACCACTAGATCTGATTACTCATCGCTACATTCTGGCAGTACTAGCAGGCTGGGGCTATCGTATCACAGAGGTTCCTACCCCTTGGCATCCTCGATACTCTGGGAAGAGTAAATTTGGTCGTGGACGTCTCATTTCTTCAGCTATCGATTTCTGGCAGCTTTGGTGGTGGTTCCAAACTAAAGGTCGTCTACTTTCTACAGCTCATTTAGAATACATTACTCCATTTAGGGATGAGCAGATAGCTTAGAAAACGGTAGTTGATGCTTGATAGCAGTGTAAGCTTTATACACAGTACCGTTTAGGATTAAACAGATCTTCTAGGCTTAATTTCTATGTTTTTGACCTCAAAATTTGTACATTATTCCTTTATGTTTTAGTGCTACTCCGATTGTTATGGATCTTCAAGGCAAGCATATATTAGTCTTCACTTCTGTCTATCCTCATTCTCCTGAAGGTAATCATGGTTCTTTTGTACGAGAAGCAATTTTACGCTCTCGACCCACAGGGGCTAAGTTCACCGTTTTTGCTCCTGCCTACGAGGGTTGTAAAAGCTATACATTAGATTACATTCAAGTCTATCGCTTTCGTTACTGTCTAAAACGTTTTGAAAACCTAGTGCGTGATGGAGCGCCTACCAAGCTCCAAAGGCAGCCTCTCTATTTAGTAGTTGCTGCTTTGTATATTCTTTTAGGTAGCTGGCAACTGTTTTGGGTGTGCCGCAAAGAAAAGCCGGACCTACTCCAAATCCATTGGCCTTTCCCTCATGGATTGATGGCTTGGCCTGCCAGCAAATTACTCAGCATTCCAATGGTGTTTAGCTTCCACGGAGCCGAACTTTTGTTAGTCAATAAGTTTAGTTTTGTGGCAGATGTCCTACGCTGGCTATTACCCATGACTAGTGGTGTTACAGCCAATTCTTCTTTTACTTTAGGATTGATTCGTAAACTTTATAGTGGACCAGTTACTGTTATCCCATACGGTCTTACTATAGAGGCTAAACCACCTCAAGAACGTCCAACAACAGAGATACCTAGGCTCCTGTTTGTAGGAAGACTAGATGAGCGCAAGGGTTTGCGATATTTACTGGAAGCTCTACCCCTAGTTTTGGCTAAACAGCCTGTATGCTTGCGAGTTGTGGGCAAGGGAATTCTTGAGCAAGAAATTAAATCCCAATGCATTACTCTGAATTTGGAGAATGTAGTGGAGTTTTTGGGATTTGTCAGTAAAGAAGAACTGGCTGTTGAATATGCTAGATGTGACATTTTTGTATTGCCAGCTATTGTAGACAGCAAAGGTGATACTGAAGGTTTAGGAATTGTCATGATAGAAGCTTTAGCTCACCAAAAGCCTGTGATTGCAAGTGCGGTCGGCGGTATTGTAGATGTGATCCAATCGGGGCTAACGGGATTGCTAGTACCACAAAAAAATCCAGAAGCTCTAGCACAAGCTATCCTAACCCTCTTAGCAGATCCAAATCGAGCAGCACAGATGGGTCGGAACGGTTTGCAGGATGTCCAAACCCGTTTTAGCTGGTCTCGCATTGTCCCAATGTGGCAGAATGTATTCTCCGCAGCTTTGGAAGCAGCCTCATTAGATTCTCTCTCTACGACTCTTGTAGGAAAATGATTCGATTTCACCCCGTTTTTTCCCGTACAGTTCTGACAACTCTGGTATTAGGTCCTTTAGGCATGATAGGGATTCTCTCTGTCACCGTGCTTTTCCCAGCTTTGAAAGATCCACAGTCAAGGTTCTATTCTTCAGATGTTGGTTATCCTGCTCTGCAACGTTTGACTGGTAAACCAATTGAAGTTGAGACAGCCTCAGTAACAGCAAAGAGTTTAGAGGATAGTGTAGCCGCACCAGGCGAATCCGTCGCTCTACAGCAGGTCAGCGTTCTCCCTCTAGTATCGGGACCTGTGGAAAAAGTTTATGTTGTGGACGGACAGCGAGTGCTTCAAAACCAGCCTCTGATCCAAATAGAGCAGACTCCTTTCAAAAATGCCGTTAGTACTGCCCGTAACAATATAGCTATTTCTCAAGCCACTTTAGAGGCTTTACAAAAGTCTGCGCGAGAACAATTGATGGAACTAAAAGCCAATGTAGAGAATGCTAAGGAGCAGTTAGCTATTGCGGAAACTAAGTTAAAACAAATTATTCCCATAGTAGAACAAGGGGCCATCAAAAAACTACAGTTCTATGACATAGAAGCTCTTTATCTTACTAGTAAAAATAACCTAATTAACCAACAGCAAACCTTAGCTAGTACTGAGATAAACTTAAACCAACAAATTGAAAGTAATCGTCTGACTCTTGAAAATAACAAAATAGTTCTGCAAAATGCTTTGAGAGACTTAAACCATACAGTAATTTACGCTCCTAACGATGCTCTAGTCAGTCAGCTCAATATTCATAGTGGAGAAGTAGCGAATGTCAAAAATGTCTCTAGTAGCAACCCTCTGATGGCGCTAACTCAAGATATTGTGTTCAAAGCTTATGTCGATCAAGCGCGGATCAACGCTATCAAGATGGGGGATAAAGCTACAATTCGCTTGGTGTCGTACCCGGGACAAACTTTCCAAGGGCGGGTAATCCGACTTAATCCCACAGTCAACACACAAACAGTTAACTCCACTGCTCAAGTGGGTGCTGATCGGCAGTATACCTATAATGTTTGGGTTGCTGTCAATGATCTGCAAATGCCACCAGGTTTGCAGGGCTACATTGAGTTTGATCAAGCTAAGAAAAGCTTAGTTAT
Source organism: Chroococcidiopsidaceae cyanobacterium CP_BM_ER_R8_30 (assembly GCA_019244235.1). Taxonomy (GTDB): domain Bacteria; phylum Cyanobacteriota; class Cyanobacteriia; order Cyanobacteriales; family Chroococcidiopsidaceae; genus JAFAVL01. Next base: position 13,911 of record JAFASY010000306.1, on the reverse strand, counting down.
CCCAGAAGATGCCGTTACTCATTTATCTGCTGGTGAAGGGATGGTGATGGTTGCTGAAGCCGACAAAGCTGTTGTCAAAAAAGTGAAGCTAGGGAAAACATTCGACAACCAACGGGAAGTCATAGCAGGATTGAAGCTTGGTGAACAAGTTGTCCTTACTCCCAGAGCTTTGAATCCTGGCGATCGCTTGCATATCCAGTCTACAGAAGTGGCAACTGATCGGCTTCCTTAAGATATAATTTGCTATGAACAAGTTGCAACGCTTACTTAACTGGTTTGATAGAGCAAAAATCACGCTTTTCATAGCGTCTCTAGTTTTAGTTTTGGGAGCGATCTTTCCCTGGTATCATTTACCGCCCCAAGCCTTAAAAACTTTTCATACCAATCTTAATTTCACAAATTTGGGAAGATTGTTGGCAGCGATGTTTGCCATTCTGAGTCTGGCTTTTACTTTCTGGTTGAGTATCAGTTGTGCTCCGCGATTAATTTTTTTAACAGCATTGATAACAGTTTTAATTTTTCCTTATTTCATTACGACTTGGAGTCCTCGTGTGGCTTTCATCGCATCTGCTTATTACAACCAGGGTGAAGCAGTATCACAACATATAGATAAAAATTTTTCTCAAGTGCAAGCACAATGGAAACAGAATATATCCCTCGATCAGCCAGACGTACCACCGACAATCTTTGAGATGTCGATCCAGAGCAGTCTATTTTTTCAAATGCCTTCATGGGAGCAAATTATACTAAATGGATTTGGTTACAACAACAGTTTCTTTGAGTTTATTGGTAGGGGTTGGAGTTTTAGTCTTATTGGGCTGATACTTAGCTTGATTGGGCTCTATTTAGGATTTGAAAACCAAAGCATTAATGCTTTTATCAAGGATATGAGTTTCTTCATACCCGGAACTTCATTACTTCTACTCATCATATTAGTTTCAATAATTACGGTAAATATTGTCAATTATAAACTAGATGCTCAGTTTGCTAAAGGTGAGTATGAACAGGTTGTAAATATTAGCAAAACCCTAACATTGTGTTATCCCCCTTTACAGGGAGATGAAGCTTTTTGGGAGCGGTTGGCAAGATCAGAGTTTTATATAAATAAACCCGAACCATCTTTGATTAACTTTGTCAAGGGACTAGAAGACTATAAAATAGGTGATTTTAAATCAGCAGAGAACCACTTCCAAAAATCCTTAGATATTCAAGAGGATTTCTTTTTAGCCAGGGGATATCTTGCTTCAACAATTCTAAATGAAGGGGTTAATTATTTGAATAACCCTGATAAGAGAAATCCCGGAAGTGCAGTAGACCTTTTTGAAAGAACATTGCAAGTTTTTCCAGGTCACGTGGAGGCTCTGTACGACCTAATGTTGGCTAGCTTTGTGAATGGGGAATTTCAGAAATCTGCCGATATTGCTAAACAAATCATTGCTGAACAGCAATATTTTCAACAGCAGAGAATTGGCTTAATGGGACAAGCTTATTTGCATTTAAGTTGGGCTGAATATAACAATGGTGATGTTAACAAAACCTGGGAACGATATCGCCAATCTGTTGATTATAAAAGTTGGGGTAGATCTTCAACAGAGGAGCCAGAATGAAGCGTTCAAAGCTGTGGTTGCCATTAGGACTGGTGTTAACATTGGGACTTTTGCTAGGTATGTTAGGTTTTTCTGTCTGGGAGAAAACATCTACCCCAGTAGACCGTGTTGCTTGGTCGCAACAAGCCCAATGGATTGCTCCTCAAACACCAACTTACCGTTTTTATGCCCGTCACACCTTTTATTTACCTGACAATGCAAAGGCGGGGTGGCTAAGACTGAGTGCCGATCATAATTTCATCGTCTATATCAATGGACAGCAGGTGGCGATAGACACCAGCGCGTTCAATAATTCTTCTGGTTTAGGTACTAAACGAAGTTTGCCGTTTCAAGGTTTCAACGATAGTAATCCCTACCTTCGTAAGACTCACATCGCTTATTTACTTGCTAGTGCCCGCGACTGGAAATTAACTACTTATATAAACCTGACTTCATTCTTACGCCCAGGTAAAAATGTCATTGGATTGGAACTTCAAAAAGGACAAACAAATCCACGTGCGGTTGCTGAAGGGTTTGTTTATCCTGTAGCTGATCCAGCTCCCATTAACCTGACAACAGGAGCAACTTCTTGGCGCATCTCGAATTTGTGGGAAAGCAGGGAATCAGTTCCATGGTTTGACCCAAATTTTCCTGATGAGAGTTGGTCTGAAGCTAAAGTTCTTGGTCCCGTTACAGAAGCTACTTACAGTCGGTTGAGTCAAAATTTATTTGACCGTTCTTTACAAGGAAGTTGGATCGGTGGAACTCAAAGTTATAAAGGTGAGGTATGGCTCAGGGGTGTATGGCAAATACCATCAAACAGGATTTCTCGTGCCTATATTCGATTTGCTGGAAATAGCAATTATTCTTTGTTGCTAAATGGAGCTTTGGTGAACCATTACAAACTTGAGGATAGTAGCAAGTTACATCTATTAGAAGTCACAAAACTTCTGCACCCAGGCAACAATATCTTAGCCGTGAGTTTGGCTAGTCCTTTAAATCCAGAATTAGCCAAAAGCAATTATGGTTCCATGAAATTTTTGTTAGATGGATGGGGAGAAACAGAAAAGGGTGAAATTGTTGGAGCGATCGCGACTGATAATACTTGGACGTCTCTGACCCAGACTGTGCCAGGTTGGGCAGAAGGTGTAGGTGAAGATCAACCTGCAACTTTTCTAGGTTTACCCCAAGCGCAACAATTTAAAAACAGTTTTGAAGGCAATGCCTATCTGCTGAATTACCCCAATTACCTGTGGCATCAGAGTCTTTGGCAATTAGGAGGAATTGCCTTGGCTTTAATTTATGTCCCAATTTTAGGTCTTTGGCTAGGGCATCGCGAAAGTTGGCGGGATGTGTTGAATATAGGAGCAGCAACACTGTTGCCAGGGACTTTGTTTTTAATCGCCATCGGTTTACTCAAACATCGCTATGCAGAAGCAGAAACTGGATTGCTGTTTGCCCAACCACAAAGCAATTACCTAATACTACTTGGGTTTATAGGCGTTGTCGTGTTGACATTGCTCTTCACCTTGCTCAAGCAAAATATGAGAAAATTCCCTAGATGCTTTCTCTGGTCCATACTAGGTTTAGTTGCCTGGGCGAGTATGAGCTTAGCATTTGGAGGAAATAATTTTTTTATCCTTGTTCTAGCTGTTTTAACTGGAATTGTTGCATCAATTTCTCTCCAAATACAGGCACGAAAACCCAAACAAATTCTACTATCACAAGATGCTCTCCAAAAACAGTGGTCTTCTTGGGGCGAAAGGGTTTTCCTCGTCATCATTATTAGTATCGGTTTCGGGCTGAGGATTTATCACCTCGGTTTTATGGCCTTGGATGCTGATGAAAATACTTCACTGGACGCAACTAGAGGCATTCTTCGTACAGGTATTCCTATAGCAGCCTCTGGCATTTGGTACACGAGGGGTCCTTTCTATCACTATTTACTTGCTATTTGGTTGAGGCTTGTAGGAGATTCTATCGTTAATGCCCGGTTTCTATCCGCGCTAGTGGGAACAGCGACTTTAATCGTAGTTTATATTATTGCTTGTCAATTAACTAAAAAAGTATGGATTGCCTTATTTATTACAGCAGTTTTGGCTATAAATCCTGAGCAACTTTGGTATTCTCGTTATATTCGTTTCTATCCAGTTTTACAACTTTTTACTATTCTCAGTTTCTGGTCTTTTTTAAAGGGCTTTATTGACAAGACAGGAAAGTGCTATCAATATATTTTCTTTATTGCTCTAACTCTTAGCTTGTTGACTCAAGAAATTAACTTAACACTTCTGCCAGTATTTCTTATCGGTTTTCTTTACTTCTATCGGCCTTTCAGCTTATTAAAAGACTGGCAAATCATATTGGGTAGTATGATGACGCTAGCCATCTTTATCTGTAACCTGTGTTTCGCGCTTATAAAGCTTTTAACTCCTTTACCAGCGCTATCTGATGCTACAGCTTCATATCTCAGGCTTCATTTCTCTGATATGACAGACCTATTTAATATTTTCTTTGTTGGTCCTGATAGAATGCATACGATATATAGCTTACTTTTTTTTGCAGGCTTTATCTACTTTATAAAGCGAAAGGATGGAAAATATATTTTTCTATTTTTTAGTATATTTTTCAATATATTGATTGTAACATGTTTAACTTATACTCTTGCAGAAAGATATGTTTACGGCGTTTATCCATTATTTATTATGCTGTCAGTTTACAGTGGTATTTGCATAATGGAAAGTCTAGGAAAAAGAATGCAATGGATACTAGACAATCTGCTACCGTTAAAACTGATCGCTCTAAGCTGTCTTCTTTTACTGCTAGTTGGTAATATTCAACCTGAGAGAATTTTACCTAGCTATCAAGAAGCAATACTGAGACGTCATAGTGATATTTTTGAATATATTCGCATTCACAAACAATCAGGAGATATTGTTGTTTCCTCTGTTCCAGTAGCAGCAATACCGAGCTTAGGGAAATTAGATTATTACCTATTCGCAAATCTTGGAACGGAAAATTTTGACTCCTTGTATTGGCATGATAATAGATTAATTGACCGTTGGGCAGGAGGGGTAGTAATTAACAGCGTAGATCAGATGAATCGTATTCTAAAACAGCCTCATCGTGTTTGGATTCATATAGATGATGTTAGACAGCCTAAAGTTGAACATCTACTAGCTCAATATGTTCAATTTCTTGGTAAACCTGTTTTTGAAACTTTTGGTGGTCGTCTGCGACTTTGGCAACCAGAAGATGGATTCCCAACTCTTATATCCAATGAAGGCAAAGATTTAGGAGCTTACTAACACTCAAATATAGTAATCATAATTGAGATCTGAACAAAGGAAACAAGGAGGATAAGGGGAGGCGTCTGTAATTTCTTTAGGATTGATATATAAAAGGAAATAAAAGTGAAAAACAAACCAGTTGTAATTTTTAAAACAATAATGAGTATAGGTCTTATAGATATAATATTAACTCATGTAAATATTTCTCAAACTTGGAAACAGTTTCAATCTCTATCTTTACCTTTTGTCTTCTTTGCTTTGATTTACTACACGGGCTGTCAATGGTTGAGTTGCTTACGCTGGCAGGTTGTTCTGAGATCTTCTGGTTATTCAATGCCAATAAGCAATTTACTCAGTAGCTATTTTGCTGGGATGTTTCTCAATATCTTTCTACCAGGTTCCTTTGGAGGAGATGCCTATCGTGTCTATCGAGTGGCGAAACAAACAAAAGACTCTGAGGCAGCACTTGTCTCTGTATTTTTGGAAAGATTTACGGGTCTTTTTGCTTTATCTGCTTTAGCTATTGTGGGTTTACCTCCTGCTGTAAAAATAGTGGGGCGCTGGGATATTATTCTACTATTCTTTGGCTGCGTTGGTGCTTTGGTAGGAGGTGTTATTTTAATTATTAGTCCTCGGTTGTTAATGATAATCGAGCCTTGGCTACAAAAACTTTGCCTACAAAGTTTAGCCGCACGATTTGCCAAAATACAAATTCTTTTAAGGCAATTTGCCCGACACCCTCAAGCTTTAATTTTATCTACTTTACTCTCATTTCTATTAATGCTTGGTATCGTCTATTATCACTATTTAGTTGCGCAACAACTGAAAATCCAAATTTCCTATCTGGAACTCTTAGTTTTTATTCCCATTGTGGCAGTTATTACTCTACTTCCTATATCTTTGGGAGGAATGGGAGTCAAAGAAGGTTTATGGGTTTATCTATTTACTCGTATTGGTTTGACGGGAGAGCAAGCTCTTCTTCTATCTGTCACTACGACGATTCTGGGTTGGCTTTTAGCTTTGCCTGGAGGAATAGTAATACTATTAGATTCTGCCGGATTTCAGGACATCAAGCGAGTAGATGATATGAAGCGCTCTCTTTTTCTTAAAATATATCCATTCCTTCTCAAAAAACGTTCATTCTTTTTCAAGATTGGAACACCATTACTCCAGATCTGCTCACTCTGGTATTGTGGCAGTCAAGTTTTCTGCCCTTGTTGTGAAGGTCAATTTCGTAAGTTTCTGCCATTTGGTGTTCAAAGGCGACCTAACGCTATATGCCCTAGATGTTTATCTTTAGAAAGGCATCGCTTATTATGGCTTTATCTCAAAAGTAAAACTAATCTTCTCTCAAGCAGTCTTCAAGTTCTTCACATTGCTCCAGAATATCTTCTCAAAAAGTCTATTTCTGATCTTCCTAATATTAGTTATCTGAGTGCAGATTTACAACTACATGAAGCAATGGTACAAATGGATATCACAGATATTCAATATGAAGATAATATCTTTGATGCGATTTTGTGTAGTCATGTCCTAGAACATGTACCAAATGATGCGAAAGCTATGCAAGAACTGTGCCGAGTTTTAAAGCCTGGTGGATGGGCTATTTTACATGTACCTCTTGACCCTAAACTTGAGCAGACTCTTGAAGGTTCCAGTGATTTATCACCTAAAGAGCGAGAACGCCTCTTTGGTCATCATGACCATGTGAGAATGTATGGTAGTGACTATAAAGGTAAACTTGAGCAAGCAGGATTTACTGTCAAAGTTCATAGCTATGCCCAGGAATTGGGGAACGATAAATGTAAGAAATTTGGTTTGATGACAGATGAAGATATATATTTTTGCACCAAGCTATGATTCTCTCATGACTAATAAAATTTAATTAACCGTAGATGAGGCAGATGAATTTATGATTCACCATATGTGGAGTGGTTGAAATGAAGATGGGATGGATAAGAACTGGAGTTCTAGTAGGGTTCTTTTTATCACTGATCATAAGCAGGACGATGATAACGCCGCCGATATTCACTGATGCATCTTCTACCAGCAATGCAGAGCAAAGTAGGCAATTTTCGGCTCGACTATCCGAAAGAACAGATTTTGAGAATGAGTCAACTGATTTGATTGCCAATGTCTTTTACCGAAATCTACATAATTTATACAAGTCAATGGCACCCAGTGGTGCTAGCGGCATGAATGTTCTTTGGGAACGTAACCAGGCTAAGGTATGGTACATAGAAGAGCAGCTGCCCTGTGAAGAAGCGATCATCGGTGGGCTGGTCAAAGATGATTCACAGGCGATCGCAGCAGGATTTAAGATGATGGATTGGGGATTTGCCCATCAAGATACCGATGGAAGTTTTCAGGGAACAGGGGATGCTTTTCACAGCACTTCTTTCTTTGTGGAAGCGGTGGCTCGCTCCCTGTTGGTGATTCAACAATCTCCCCAGTCAAGACAGTATGCTGCTCAAGTAGCCCATTACACACCTCTGGTACATCGTGCTGCGAGGTGGATGATTTCGCCGGATGTCTGGAATCGAGGAACTAAACGCAACCAGCCCTATACCCATCGTCGTTATCTGGTTGCAACTGCTTTAGGACTTACAGGCAAATTAACTGGCGATCAAGTGCTAATGAACTATGGCCGTCAGTCAATTAAGGATGGTTTATCGCTACAACTCCCTAATGGGGTTAACCCAGAAAAAGGAGGCTATGATAGCAGTTACCAGATGGTGGGTGTGTTTTATGCCGAGCGGTGGGTGAGGTACTTCCCTAAAGATTCTCTTTCACCTAAAGTGATAGCAATGATTAATCGGGCACTCTCTTGGGAGGAAACAAGAATCACGCCGCTTGGGAAAATTCGTAATGACGGCAATACCCGCACAGCAGGACAAGAAACTACAAGAAGTGGCAAGGTGAAAAAGGTGAGCTATCGGTCTGTCTTTCGTGGTTTTGCTGACTGGGCATCTCTGACGGGCGACAAAAAATGGGAAGGGATCGCTCGCCGAATAGCACAGTACTACATTCCAAACACAAACCTATCCGCATTGAAAAAATGGTTGCTCAAGACTTGACTTTTAAAAGATTCATGGCTACTTCGTCGCCCTGGCAGGGCAATCACATCTAACATTGACTAATTTTGGGGATTAGTACACTAACAGCGCTTTCACAACACCTGTAGTTAAATCAACTGTATGGTAATACAGTTAGTTATGAAGCAATCTATCCCCACCAACGCTTTTTTAATGAAGCTAGTGGGTTATACAGTTTAGCGAAACTCCTCTTAAGCTGTTTTTCTGGCATCCATGTTGTCATCTTTCTGAAGGGTACTTTGTTAAGAGCTTCTTGCTTATAAAAGTGAATAACAATAGATTTACGAGTCATATCATTAGGAATATTTAATCGAGTATAACCATGATAAGTTGTATCAGATGAAAGCATAATAACGCACCGATTAAACACAGGAGCAAATTTTTTGCCGATTTCCTCTAAATTACTTTTTAATTGAAGATGACCGCCATACTCTTGCCGCCAATTCTTGTTTAGGTAAATCATTAAATTTAACCTATGTATCCAGTTTTCTCTGATAGGATGTAAATTAGAGTCTGCATGCATATCTAGAAAGCCTCCATTATTTGCCTGCTGCAAATCTCCATAAACTTCGGCATCTATAAACAGAGATTCTCCAGAAATTTTGCAGATAAATGAACTAAACTGATTTGATAATAATTCTTGATGAAGGATGTAAAATGAGTTAGACAGGCTAGACCAAGAAGATAATTCATATTTGTTAGCAAATAAATAGTGGTGACATCGGTGCATTGAAGAAATTCTTGGAAATTCCTCAACGAGTTTCTCGGCTACTGATTCATTTAAGAAGTTATCAATTACTACATGAGGAAATGGAATTGCTGTCCGAAACAGTAGTGAGAATTTTTCTACTTCCAGATAAATACTGGGACGAACAGCACAAAGCATATTTATTTTCTCCCAAAAATATCAACTTTCATATTTGAATATTATACAGTAGTTGAATAGAATTTTAATCAGAAAACCTTTAAATCCATATTCCGCTCTTGCCAGTGGCACAAAAGGATTAAACGCAGTCCTCAACAAAACAAGCAGTATTTCCGAAAGAAGGATTAACTCGCGTTTCCCTGGTGGGCTAAGGCATCAGCTTAACTACACTATGGCTGTTTCAACGAACTTGATATCGATAACTAAATCGTGCTGAAATAGGGAAGCGTGGAGCTGAAACTTTATGCCCGTGTTAAGCATCATTGGTGTTGGAATTTGCAAATTAACCGCTCAACAACATGAAAATCAACGTTCGTTGCTGCGTTCCTGACTGTCCAGAGTCTTCAAAGTGGTACATACTAGACTATCTGTATGCGGTTCTGATGACTCATAGCCTGAAACCCTATGTCTGTGTTAAACATCATCACTTATTTGATGATATTGATATGTCTGACTATGATCCAGTACAACATAATGATGCAATGAAAGATGCTCATTCGGCAAAGCCTTTCGATTCTTCGCCAGATGGCTCTCCTAAGGAATAAAAAATTACGTGATAGCCAAGATTTGTGTAATGTAAAAAGTCAACGCCAGCCCAAACGACGCAAGCAAGGCACAACTAAGTAGTAGCTCACTCCCAACCAGAAGCTAAGAGCAACACTCATAAAACTAAAAAAAGCGATGCTGAGACCAAATTCTAGCCAGCTAGGTTGTGGGTAGAGGTGGAGTAGCGCTGTGTTAAGAATATTTAAATTAGCCAGGATAACAAAGATTGCGGTAGTACCAGATGCCGTCACAATAGCATGAACCAAGTGATGACTTGGTAGACCTAGACCAATAGTAAGCAAGGCAGCTGCAACTGCCAACAATCCAAGCCCTCCCCAAGCGATATGAGGCATTGCTGCTAGCAAAACTAGCCAGCCACAGCTATAGCCCAATACCCCCATTAATGCTGCCACCACATATCGCCGTCGCTGCCCAAAGCCGCCAGATGTCGTCAATCCCCATGCTGTTCCCAACCCAGCTGCTGCAAATAAGAGAATCTCTGCTCCAGCAGTTCTCTGATTATCTGGAAAGATACTGGGTAAATTTCGATACAATAGATCGGCGACTTGAGCGCCTGCTGGAGACCAATAAGCCAAAATAAAACCAATCACAGCACCGACGCCTCCACCGATTGCGCTCAGCACCATTCCCCGCACCGTGTCTAAACAAGCTCCGATCAGGTAAATAGTTCCCCTGACTAAAAAAAGAGTTGTCTGAGAAACACCTTTGGTCAAGGCGGTGATATCTATATTAATAGGTCGGGAGTGAACCACATGCTGCTGTGACCTTGCAAGCCTTGCTTGAATTGCAGCCGCAGATTCTGGTCGCTTGCGGACATCTTCCTGCACCATGTCATCCAACAAATCGGCAAGGCTTGGACTGACTTTTACGTAATTACGCCATCGCAACTTTCCAGTCACTGGATCTTCCAATTCTGGCGGATATTTACCCGTCAGCAACTGAATCATTGTCCGCCCTAACGCATAAAAATCGGCATTCGGTCCCACAGCTCCTCCAGCAATCTGCTCTGGTGGACTGTAGCCAGAAGAAAATAATCGCGTTGAACTAGCAGCAGAACGCGAACGAGCTGGACCAATCTGCTTTGCCCCACCAAAGTCGATTGCAACCAACTGCCCTGTACTGCTACGTAGCATCAAATTTGAGGGTTTAAGGTCACGATGGATAATTCGGCGATGATGCAACTCCTGTAAGATTGCTACTGCCTGATTCAGCCAGTCAAGCACCCGTATCTCTGGGCAACCTTGGGGATATTGTGCGAGTACCTCTTCTAAAGTCTGACCGTCAATTTTTTCCATCACCAGGCAAGGCAATCGCCGCTCTGGTTGCTGACCTAGGTGCAGCTGAAAGTACCCATCTGCATCAACTTGCGGAACGCCTGGATGCTGACGCAGACTTGCCAACACAGCAGCCTCTTGCTCAAACAACGTTAAGGCTTTAGGTGCTGCTTCCACCAGTACCTTCAATACCCTCTCAGTTTGTGTCTTCAAATCCCAAACTGTGTAGATTTTGGCAAACCCCCCGGCACCTAACCTCTGAAGGGGAATGTAGCGCTCGTTGAGACGTAAGGGAGAGCCACAACTGTTGCAGAACTTGTTTCCCCAAGTCTGAGGATAGGGATGCGGGCAATCAGGATTGATGCAGTGAATCGCGGTCTTGACAGGCTGGGACACAACAAGAAAAGACACAGTCTTTCTCGATTCTACCTCTAACCACTTCGTCAAGGCGCGAAACCAAATACAATATCTAATGCAGCACGAATGGGATGCCAGTAAATATCTTCAAGCACCCCAATCAAGTCACCCACCCGCTGATAGTCGCAGGATCTGATTTGAGCAACGTCGAGAAATCGGTCTTTGTCCAGCCCGTTAGCGGCAGTTGCACCAACATTGACAACATATGGGGCTTTTTTGCTACCAGGTCGAAAAGGAATGACAACTGTTAGCTGTCCATATTGATTAAGGTCGTTGTTCTGCACAATCAGGCAAGAGCGCGTCTTTTGGATCTCTGCTCCAACTGTTGGGTCTAATCGTACCCAACAAATATCTCCTCGCCGATACGTAAGTTCACCCCTCGGCATCAATTCCGTCCCCAATAGTGGAGTCCCACATAGCTAGCTCTGCTTGGTACTCAGGATCAGTCACATCTTGCTTGATGGCTTCTATCATCTCTGCCCTAATCCTTTCCTTACGGTACTGGCTAACTATTTCATTTAGGTATTCGCTGCGATTACCGCTAGACTCGTTATCCAGAAAAGCAACTAACTCCTCATCTAAGGTCACTGCTATTCTTTGTTTCATGATATTACTTTTGAGTATGATACACAAATATTATTGCATTCACCTGCGAAGTAAATTTAAAGACTTCTGAATTCCTTTATGCAACGGCAGCAAATAGTGCCGCCAAAACAATGTTGGAGAATAAAAAACCTTCTGGATCGGTCAATCTCAGCTCCCGTGCGGTCAAGAGAGCCTCAGCATCTGGTATTACCTGCCCATTTTTCCCAACAAGTTCTACCCAACCTTGCTTTTGGTAGGGCTTTAGGCAACTCCAAATCTTTTCTAACGTTGCCCTACCCCAAACCTGAGAAAGGGTAGACAAGTTCACGCCAGTTCGCAGTCGTAACCCTAGCATTAGAGTTTCTAGCAGCACTTCACTTGGTGGTGTCTGAGGATAATCCAACACACCACCTGCAACATCGTATTCTTTTACCCATTGGTAGTATTCCCTGGTTTTGCGGGGCCGAGTGAACCGTTGCCCTAGGGTATAGCTTGTTGCTCCCATACCAAAGCCGTAGTAGGTGCAGTTTTCCCAGTAAACCCGATTATGAAGACACTGATGACCAGGCTGAGCATAGTTGGAAATTTCATAGTGTTCATAGCCAGCACTAGTCAGAACATGCCTTGCCTGACGGTACATTTGTGTCGTGATGTCGTCAGGTGGTAAGGGGTAGACACCAGCTTGATAGTAACGACCAAAGGCAGTAACAGGCTCAATGGTAAGGTCGTAAATAGAGATATGGGTAGGGGCGATCACCATTGCTGCTTCTAGAGTTGCATCCCAATGGGCCAAGGTCTGATGCGGTAGTCCCGAAATCAAATCTAGACTGAAGTTTGGAACTCCGACTTGGCGGATGCTCTTGACTGCTGCCCAAATATCCTGTTGCGTGTGTGCTCGTCCGCAAACTTGTAACAACTCAGGCTGAAAGGCTTGCACGCCCAAACTTATCCGATTCACCCCAACTGCTCGGTATCCTTGCAGTTGGCTTGGGGTGAATGTCCCTGGGTCCATTTCCATCGATATTTCTGCACTTTCAGCAATGCTAAACTGACGGTTAAGCGTCTCAAGAATCTGAGTTAACTGATTGACAGATAACAGTGAAGGAGTCCCGCCACCAAAGAAAATTGTTTTCAGAGGTTGACCTAGCGTTTTGGTGAGTGCTATTTCTTGACACAACACCTCAACATACTGAGAGATTGTGCCAGACATATCACCTTGAGCGCGATCGCCAACAACAGAAACTGGAAAATCGCAGTAGAAACACCGCCGACGACAAAAGGGAATATGTAGGTAGGCTGAACTAGGAATCTGTAAGTAAATTGCCTCCTGAATGGGATTTAACAGAGACATCGTATTGTTATGAGTCAGAATTAAAAGGGCTTTTGGATAAGCTGCTACAGCTAATAAACTTGGTTAATTTATGAATTGTTGGGTAGCTTTATATACTAACTCGACCGGATGCAAGGCTTAATTAGAAAATAGCAGTTAAGTTTTCGACATATAATAAAAATTTTTAACCACCATTAAATAAATTTAAGATTTTGGTTCTTGCCCCCATAAGCTAGGATCTAATGCCTTATGGCACCAAAGATATAATAGCTATAAGCAGCTGGTCTTAAGAATGGCTGATTCCATGACAAAATAGGTTGCCTAATTCCATAATCTTATGGAATTGCAGCCAAATTCAATGGTTGGATTAAACCAATGCTTGACGCAATTATCATTCTCACATTCATTTTAGCAGGGGCGGGGATTGGCTTCTACAGTATTGAGCTGCTCCCCTGGGATGTACAGGAGCAAGTCACAAACGTAGAGGCGCTGCGCTTGGTTACTGCTGGTTTCGTCGCTATTATCGGGGGCGCTGTTGGGCTGAGTTTCCAGGTGACCTATCGTCGCCTTCAAACCCAAGTCCGTGAAATGCCAGTCGATGTCCTTTTGACGCGAGCAATTGGCTTGGTAATTGGGTTGTTGATAGCGAACCTAATGCTAGCACCACTTTTCTTACTGCCAATTCCTGAAGACTTTGGTTTTATCAAGCCACTAGTCGCAGTTCTAGGGAGTGTGTTATCTGCCTTTTCTGGCATCAGCTTGGCTGACACTCATGGACGAGCCTTCTTGCGGTTAATTAATCCCCACACAGTAGAAACGATGCTGTTGGCAGAAGGGATACTGGA